>VBLP01000514.1:7528-16063 GCA_005887925.1 Deltaproteobacteria bacterium
CGAACCCGCGCGCCAGCGCACCGCCGCCGACGTCGCGCGCCACATCAAGGCGCACATCGGCCTGACCTGCGCCGTCACCGTCAAGCCCCCCGGCCAGGTCCCGCGGTCCCAGGGCAAGGCCGTGCGAATCAAGGATCTGCGTAAGACCTAGCCTAGCCGGCGCGCCCGCCCAGCACCGGTTGCACAGGCGCCAGTCGTGTTTTATCGTAGACATGTTCCTGACAACTGAAGAGCGATTGAAGGCCGCGCGGCGAACTCCCCACGGAGTCGTCCGCCATGAAGAACTGCATCTCATTCCTCCAGTCCCTGCGCATCCTGTTCGCCGAGCTCGGCGAAACTGTTCACGGTGCAGAACAGCTCGCGCTCCGACTCGGAGGCTTCATCCTGCTCATCTACCTGATCTACCTCGTGATCTCGAACCATTGAGGAGGTCTGTTCCTCGGGAACAGCGTGTGAGTCTGCCTTGCCGAGCGCCCGCGCTCGGCCGCTTCTACCTCGAGCGCCTCGCGCGCTCCGCTTCTAGGCCCTCCCGGGCCCTCGTCGAGCGCCTCGCGCGCCGCTTCTAGACCCGTCCGGGTCCTTCGCCGGGGCGCATCCCGCCCCACTCGCACGCTGCCGACCAAAGTCCACGCAGAACCGTCGCCGGCCGGCCTTCCACTGCTCGTGTCGCAGCGTCCCAACCAGCTGCTCGCCCACCCTCGCGGTGGGCGTTCCTTTTCGGTCAGACTGCCGCCAGGAGGTAGCCATGCACCGCAGCCGTCTGTCCACGTTCGTGCTCGATTGCAACGTCGATGATCTCGCCGCCGCCGCCGAGTTCTGGAGCAAGGCCCTCAACCGCCCGCTCCTGCCGCCCGAGCCCGATGAGCCCAACTACCTGCGCCTCTCCAGCTCCGAGGACGAGCCGATCCTCTACGTCCAGAAGGTCGACCATGACAGCCGCATCCACCTCGATATCGAGACCGACGACCTCGAGGCCGAGGTCACGCGGCTCGAGCAGCTCGGCGCCCGCCGGCTCACCTTCGTCCGGCGCTGGTGGCTGATGCAAGCTCCCACCGGCCAGGTGTTCTGCGTCCTCAACCCCCAGCGCGGCCCCCTCGCCGACAAGCCCAACGCCAACCAGTGGGAATGACCACGCCGCGCTCCGGAGCCCGCGTTGGCGTCGCGCGTTAGATGCCCGTCCTTCCGCGCCTCGCTCGCTTGACACCCCGCCCCTGCCTACGTCATCAATTAGCCCTTCATCCTTCCGGAGTAGCTCAGTGGTAGAGCAGGCGGCTGTTAACCGCCGGGTCGGGGGTTCGAAACCCTCCTCCGGAGCCAGTGTCAATCGTACACCAACTCGCCTCCCCGCTGGTTAACACCGTCGAGGAATGGGATCAAGGAAGAAGCGCCGCGGCCGGAAATCGCCAAGGTGTCGCGCCGTTTGGAAGGCCATGCGCGCGGGCTGTGGCGACGTCCGAGACCGCGATCCGGAGACCGCTTCCGCTCGATGGGTGGCTCCGACGAGGGCGCCGAGACCAGTCTCTACGGCCGCCGCGGGGAGAGACCACCAGAGACTGGTTAACAGCCAGCCGCTCGCAACCAAACGCTGCCACGCGGTGCCCTCGCGTCCCTGGTTAACAGGGCTAGGTCCTTGAAAACGATCGGGTTCTTCGCCCCGCAGGTTCAGCGAGGAGCTCAGCTCCTGCGGGTGCGCGCCGCGCCAAAATCATCCTCGGCGGCGGCGGCGACGGAGACCAGTCTCCCGCGTTCTCCCGCGCCGGGCGGGCGCGGCGCGGTGTTGATCGCCGGCGCGGCGGCGCTGCTGATCGAGGCACCGCGCCCGCCGATCACGCAAGCTCGAGTTCCCGAGTCCGGGGCCAGCCAGCGTCGCCGAGCCGCTGCGCGCGCTGTTGGCCGAGGTCGACCACGTTGTAGGTACGAGCTGGCGCAACCGCGCCTCGCAGCGCGTCGCCGCGAAGCTCGGTCTGATCCAGGTCGCCGAGCAAGCCGCACGTGCGCGTGACAAGCCTCGGCTCGCGGTGCATCGTCGAGGCCGGTGATGATGCATTACAAGTTCGCGGCAGCTTCTGTGCTCGCCTGCGCGTGCACCGGTGCGAGGCCGGCGCCCGCGTCTGCCGGCGGGACGACGACGCCGAACGCGCCCACGCCTGCTGAGGGAACCACGACGCAGAACACGGTCACCCCAAGCAGCGCGCAGCCAGATAGCGCCAGCCCCGACGCGCCGATCGACATCTCGAAGTTCCAGCATGCGCGTGACGACGACGAGTCGCAGGACGCGGTGATTTCGCAAGGCGCGAATTCACGGCACGAGCCCTACTGGCGTGAATTCGCCGAACAGCTTTTTCAGTCCTGGGCGCCGCCGGCACAAAAGATGACTCAGGATGCCGCGGGTTGCTTTCACATCGTTCCCGAAGGGAAGATCGCCGAGACGAGACTGATGACGCCCAGTGGACGATTGACGCGTCGATCACATTCGCGATGAGCTCGATGCAGAACGCACGCGATAAGCATCCGGTACTTGTTCCGACCGACCAGCTGGCGTTGATCAGGAGCTGGGTCTGCTTCAAGTTCACCGCGGAGGCGCAAGCCCGCCGCCCTCGTACGCGATCCGCTCCGCCGTCCAGATGACTCGGCCGATTTCCGCTGCACGACCGCGTCGGCGACCTCGGCCATCCCATCGACGTGCTGTTGTTGTCGTCCGCGAAGGATTGCGTGGCGCGCCACCGGGTGCCGGCTTCTTCCAGTTACACGGGAGGTTACGGTGGTGATGCAGCCCACCGGCGTAGCTTCTGTCCACCGAGCAGCATGAGACTGCAAGTGGGGGCTGCCGGGCAGGGCCCAGATCTCGTCGAGCGTGAAAACGGAGGACGCGAGCATGGTGAAGGCGCGGGCGGCGTCGGGCGTGCTCCTGGTCGACCTCGCGCTCCGCGGCCCCTCTCCCGTATGCTGGCGATCGTGACGTCCGCCCGCGCGTCGTGTTAGTTGTTTCCATACCCATGGACGGCGCACGCGGTGCGGCGGGGTGAAGGACTGCATAGTGCTGGGCGAAGTGATCCACGGATACCGTATCGAGCAGGCCCTCGCGTCAGACAAGGGCGGGTTTGGCGATGTGTTCTTCGCGAGGCACGTCAACTCGGGCGCCGAGGCGGTGGTCAAGATGCTGAAGCCCGAGATGTCGGCGCTGCGCGACGTGGTCGAGCGCTTCTTCAACGAGGCGCGCGCGGCAGCAAGTGTGCGTCACCCCGGCGTGGTGCAGATCCACAATGTCGGGTACCACCTGGACCGCGCGTACCTCCTGATGGAGCGGCTGCACGGTGACGACCTCGAGACTCGGCTCGCTACGGGGCCGCTGCCCGTCGATCGCGCGGTGGTGTTCGTGCGCCAGACGGCCGGGGCAATCGGCGCAGCACATCAGTGCGGAGTGGTGCACCGCGACCTCAAGCCGGCCAACTTGTTCGTTGTCGCGGATCCGGACGTCGCCGGAGGTGAGCGCGTCAAGGTGCTCGACTTCGGGATCGCCAAGCTGACCGTCGATGCCGGCCGCGGCAGGACCCAGGGCGTGTTCGGCACGCCGCCGTACATGTCGCCCGAGCAATGCGCGAGCGCCGCGGCGGTCGACGGCCGCGCCGATCTGTACTCGCTGGGCTGCATCTTCTACGAGCTGGTATGCGGTCGACCCCCCTTCGGACACGGTGGGGCCGAGCTGATCGCCGCTCATCTGCGCGATGCGCCACTACCGCCCCGTGCGCTCGCGCCGTGGCTACCGCCCGCGATCGAACAGGTCATCTTGCGCCTCCTAGAGATGCAGCCCGACCGCCGATACGATTCGTGTGCGGCGCTGATCGCGGCGCTCGACGAAGCGGCGATGCTGTCGGGGCTGCCAGCGGCGAGCTCGTCGCAGATGCCGATGCCGCGCGGGGCGAGCGCGTCAATGCCCGCGGCGATGTCGACGATGCCGATCCCGATGCGCTCCACGCTGAGCTTGGCGGCGGGGGCTGTGACGCAACCGCCAGCGCGGCGAAGCAACGGGTTGTGGATCGGCCTGTGCGTGGTCACCGTGGTCGGCGCTGGTGTGGCCGTGCTTGCGGCCACCGGTGGTAGCAAGCAGGCGCGCGACCCCATCAGCTCTGCAGGTTCGGGCAGCGTGGTCGCGGACGCTGCGGTCACAGTCAGCCCGGCGCGCGTCGATGCGGCGCTCGCCTCGGACACACCCGGCGAGCTCCCACAGGCAAAGCTCGCGCGACTGATCATCGCGGGTGCCGCAGCGATGCGCGACAACAAGTACGACCAGGCCGAGGTGCTGCTCAAACAAGCCTACGCCATCGAGGAGCGCGCCGATGTTCTCTACTACCTGTGCGTCAACGACATGATGCGCGGTCGCTGCCGCGATGCGCGCGTATCCTCCCCGAGTCTACGACCGCCTGGTGCTATCAGGTCCACTGAGATCGCATCGCTCGCGCGCGTTTGAATGCATCGAGGCCAATGTCCACTCGTGGCTCGGCGCTCACCCGAACATCCCACACCCGCGTGCAGCTCGCTTCGCTATTTGGTGACAGTGACAGCAGCCTGAACGGGACAGTTGATGCCTGATTGCGTATTGGTCGATTCGGCAGCGAGTGCATCTCCGCCGCCTTGAGCGCGGGCGAGATCCACGTTGTCCAGGGCTCGAAGCACTCGGAGCATCTCGCTGCGGACCACCAGCTTGCGGGTAGTTTTCTTCATTGTGTCACCGTCGAGTGATTGATCATGGTGGAAGGCGCCAGAGCCGTTGTTGGCCAGCAGCGTCCTCGGAGAATACCCACCCGTCGCCAGGTGAAGCGATGAGCCTGAGGATCGGGCCGTGATGAAATCGCTCGACATGCTTCGGACCTGCTGTCGACGTCGACATCACCTGGATCTCGCCGTCGCTCATCCCCACAATGAGATGCTTTCCGGAGTGATCGAACGCAACTGAGGATGGCTGCGCTGCCCGCTCGTCCGGTCCTTGCTTATGCTCGACGCGCGCCTGCCATGCTTGCTTTGGCGTGCCGGCCAGTATGTAGAGCGTCAGAAAGTACTCCATCCGACATTCGCCGGACATGTTGGTCACGCAGTCGATCTTGTCGCGTGACTCGGCGATGTGCATCGCGTCCTCGCGGGGGTCTGGATTGCCATCGGGTGGCAACTCGGGGCCTCGCGAGATGAGCGCAAGGAAGTTGCCCGCCGGCGACAGCGCCATGGTCCAGAACGCGTGCGCGAACTTCGCCTTGTCGATCCGCGGGCGCTCGACGTTGAGCGAACCAACGCGCCTACCGGACGCCGCGTCGTACATGATCGCGGTCCTGGTGCCGACGCCGACGGCCCAGCCGCCGCCGATTTCCCAACCGGGATCGGCGGACGCTGCCCCGGTACAGGTCATCGCGAGCACCTTCGCGCCGCCCTTCGGCGTCCATACGCGCAGCTTGGCCGCGCATGGTGTGGAGCTGCGCACGTCGGGGGCCACATCGTGCCGCGGGCTCGGCTCGGCAGCAACGGCGCCTCCGGGCGCGATCCAGCTCGCCCAGGCCGGTGCGTCTGTCTTCACCGCGAGCGCACTGCGATCCACGGGCTTCCATGTGCGATCAGCGAGGGTGAGCTGTTCGAGCTTTCCATCGCGCTCGATCGCGACGACGCCTTCCGCGAGCCAGCCGGCGAACCGTGACGGGGCATCGTAGCTGCGGGGGCCTGTGGGCAGATCGACGATATTCAAACGCTTGCCAGCGACGAATCCGACAAGGTCGACATCGCTTGCGAACGCGACCCGCTGAACGACGCTGGTTTGCTTGGCCGACCACACCGTCTTGCTGGTCGCTGCGTCGACCACGCGTACTTCGGTGCCGGCACCGTAGATGAGGTACTTGCCGGATGAAGAGACTGCTCCGGTGTACTCGCTGGCGGAGGCCGAAGCCTGGCCGCTTGTCAGATCGACGAGCACGCTTGCACGCTTGTACGAGCCCGAGGGCCGCGTGCTGACAAATGCCGTGTTGCTGCCCTCGGAGAACACGGCGTTCGCGATCTCGTCTCGGCTCTTGTAGACCGACGTCGTGGCCCCGGTGGTTGCAAAGTCCCAGCGGATGAGGTCGTGATCTGTGGCCCAGTACAGGCTGCGATCATCGGTCGAGAACTGGACTGCCTTGGGCATGCGCAGCGGAAGCGCGGCATCTGGTGCCTTCGCGACGAGCTTGCGATCGCTGAGGTTCCAGACTTCCGGCAGACGTCCGTGGCAGACGAAGAGCTTCGAGTCATGCGAGAACGCGCGCGCTTGCGAGCAGCTTGCTGTGAACGCGATCTGGTCGAACGGGCGCGAGAAGACCCGCGTCTTGCTGTTGGAACCGATGGCGAGCCAGGCTGCGTCTGGGGAGATCGCAAACGTCACCGCCAGCGGGTCGAGCTCGGGGATCGGCTCGATGCGCCGGCTCACTTCACCCGTTGCCAGGTTCCAGAGCGTGATCCAGCCCGCGTCCTCGGCGATGGCCAGCCCGGCACGCGTGCGTAGTGCGAGCCCGCCGAGCGAGCTGTCATCCGCGAGCTGCATCCGGGGCTGCCCGATACCGATCACGTCGCCTCCGGTGTCAGTCTTCACCGACAACCCTGAAACGTCCGCGTGTGGAGCTGCGCTCGGCTTCGCGGGGCCAGCATTCGAACCGCTTGCGCCAGGTGTACTCGGGGGAGCGGCAGACGAGGGCACGGCCGGGGTGGCCGACGTCGCTGAAGGAGCAGCGGACGTGGCCGACGAGCTGTTGCAGCCGGCGAGAAGCAAGAGCACGGCGGTGCGTGAGCGAGGGATCATTTCTTGGGCTCGTCCTTGTGCGGCGACGTAGCAGTCGGCGGCGGCAAGTCGCCCTCGGGACTGTAACGCGTCCTCTTCATGTTTTGTGGGGTCCGGCCGCCGGGCACCGCCTTGTTGTAGCCCTCGATGAAGTCGAAGTGCATCGTGTCGCCGAAGTTGGCGCCGGGAGCCCAGCCGAATTTCGCGAGCGTCGCGACGACCTCCGCGTTGTACACGCCCTTGCGCTCACCAGCGGTCTCCCGCTCGGGCATCGGGTCGTCGCGCACGGTGCCGTGCTCGAGCAGCTGCATGAGCGGGACCTGTGACACGTCGTACTTCGACGCCCAGTGGCCGTCGTCTTGCTTCTCGCCCCGACCGAAGACGAACGCGGGGTCCATGAGCTTCTTCTGATAGAACTGCAGCTCCTTGATGTCGCTGTGAGCGTCGGCGTCACGCGAGGCGAGCGCCTTGGTCGCCTTCGTGTCGCGCCCCTTGAGCTCGCTCGCGAGAGCCTGCTTGTACGCCTTGGCGTCCTTGGGTGCACGCTTCATCTTGTCGAGCGGTGTCAGGTTGTGTTCGACCGCGAACTGGTTCAAGCGCGTCTTGGCGTCGTCGCCGCTTGGGTCGATCGCAGCGAGGGCCTGTTCGTCGCTAGTCATCGCGGTCCGTGATGCCTGGTTCTGGTCAAGGAGCGCTTGATCGGTGTCGACGTCGGACTGGATGCCGGCCGTCCATCCCGCGAAGGCCTCCTGGAGTGCCTGCCGGACGTCGGCCTCGGAGCTCGCGAGCGCCGCCGTCTTGTCCTTGACCGCCGCGGCGAGCTCGCTCTTGATCTGCTCGATCGCGGCCTTCTTCGCATCGGGGGTGTCGAACTTCTGGCCGGCGAGTCGCTTGTTCGCCACGGCGTCCGCGTGCGCGAGGTCTGCCTTGGCCTTCGAGAGCTCGACCCGTGTTAGCGCGCACGCTCGGCTTCAGCGGTACGCGCACGTATGGTTGCAGCACGGGGGCGGCGGATCGAGCACGTCATGGCCAGCGGTATGACCAGACCGCAGCTTAGAACGGCCACTCACTGCGCTCGCGAGCGAGGCGGGCGAGGATGCGACCACGGTAGTCGCTGACCGTTTGGGTGAGTGCATCGCATTCGTAGGCCAGGACGCGAGCCGTGGTGACCTCGTCGGTCTCGTCGGGGTAGAAGTCGCCTTGGATCGCGACGTGGCGGGCGCGGAGTGCACGAGCAGCGACCGCGGCGGCGAGCTCGAGTAGAAGCAGTGGCCCGAGCGGGGGTTCGACATGCAGATCGGAGGGCGTGGGCAACCGGACCCTTCGTCGCTTGGACATCACGCGCGACCTCGGTCGATGCGGGCGTCGTGGACGTCCTGGGCGGCGACGAGGTTTTTCTTGTGCGAGGCAGCGACGATCATCGCGGCGGAGGCAATGCGATTGAGCCGGCGCGGGACGCCGGCGCCGGCGTCGAACACGGCGGCGATGGCATCGTCGTCGAAGATGGGCTGTCCGCGAGCGCCGGCAGCTTCGAGTCGGAGGCGAATGTAGTCGCGGGTCTCGTCGAGCGCGAGCGGCGCGAGGCGGGCGACGGTGGTGATGCGTTGATCGAGGGCGTGGTGGGTGGGCTCGGCGAGGCGGTCGTCGAGCGAGGGATGACCGGCGAGGATGAGGCAGAAGGGGCTCTTGCGATCGAAGTCGGCGATCGAGAGCAGGCGGACGTCCTCGAGGGAATCGTCGGGCATGAC
>VBLP01000515.1:0-20843 GCA_005887925.1 Deltaproteobacteria bacterium
CGGCGAAGATCGCGTGCTGCTCGGCCTCGACATCGTGAACCTGGCAGAGAGAGCATGACAAGCGACACGCTCCAGATCGACGACGTCGTGATCTCCATCGACGAGGCCGCTGAGACGCTGCGTGCGATCCGCTCCGGGCAGGTCGATGCCGTGGTGATCAACGGCGCGAACGGGCATGACGTGTTCACGTTCCGGGACCCCGACCACGCCTATCGCGCGCTCGTCGAGGCGATGGGGGAGGGAGCCGCACTGGTGACCCGAGACGGGATCATCGGCTACCACAACCCCCGCTTCGCAGAGCTGACGATCGGGTCGAGGGCGGCTTCGCTGCGCGGCAAGGCGTTTCACGAGCTGGTGCCCACCGACGCTGTGGTCGCGATCGACGCGATGCTCGAGCGCGCGCAGCGCGGCCCGGCGCGCATCGAGGTAGGCCTGACGCCCCGCGATGGAAACGCGCTCACGGTGCAACTGACCGCGAGCGCGACGTCGGTGGCCGATGTCGACGTGCTGTGCGTGATCGCGACCGATCTCAGCGAGCAGCGCGCACAGGCCGAGCTCCACCGCGAGGCGCTGATCGGGATGGAGGCACGCGAGCGCCTGATCTCGATCGCCGGTCACGAGCTCCGCGCTCCGATGCAGGTGCTCGTATCGGAGCTCGGGGTCCTGCTGGCCCAGCATCCCGCGATCACCGTCGAGCAGCTCGCAGCGATCCAGCGACTGGGGTTCCGGCTCGCAAATCTGGTCACCAGCCTGCTCGACGTCGGGCTGCTCGGCTCCGACCAGCTCGTGCTCTCGCTCGAAGACCTCGACCTCGCCGACCTGGTGCGCGCGATCGCGGACCGCTCCGAGGATGTCATGCGCAGCGGCTCTCCGGTCACCGTGGAGGCTCGCTCCGCGCGCGGCCGCTGGGATCGTGGGCGGCTCGAGCAGGTCGTGACGAACTTGCTGTCCAACGCGGGAAAGTACGGCCTCGGCAAGCCGATTCGAATCGCCGTGGACGGCGATGACGAGGAGGTCGCCAGGCTCGTCGTCGAGGATCGGGGGATCGGTATCGCACCGGACGCGATCGGGCGGCTGTTCCGGCCATTCGAGCGGATCGGCAGCGTCAAGACCGCGACCGGCCTCGGCCTCGGGCTGTACATCTCCGCACAGATCGTGAGGGCGCACGGAGGTGTGATGCGGGTCGAGAGTGATCCAGGCGTGGGGTCGCGGTTCATCGTCGAGCTGCCGTACCGGCGTACGCAGCGCGTCGAGCCGTGACCGCAAGCTCCGGGTCAGCCCGCCGGCTTCACGGAGCGCACGCGGCGGGCGACGACCAGCTCGGCGATGTTCGCGACGAGATGCTCGAGCTCGATCGGCTTGGCGAGGTGGCGATCGAACCCCGCCGCGAGTGCGCGCCCGACGTCGGTCTCGGTCGCGTGGGCGGTCAGCGCGATCGCGGCGATGTCGGCCCCCGATGCTCGCAGCCCCCGGATGAAGCTGTAGCCGTCCTCGACGGCCATCGCGATGTCGCATACCACCACCTCCGGAGCACCGTGCGCGATCCGCGTGCGCGCCATCGCTGCGGACTCTGCGGTATCGACGACCGCGCCGGCGCGACCGAGCAGCAAGGCCAGCGCGTCGCGCACGCGCAGGTCGTCATCGACGACCAGCACGCGAACGCGATCGAGGCCGAGCGCGCACGGAGCTCCGCGCGACGGCGTCGTGATGTGGCGCGCGACCGCGGCGGGAAGCACGACCGTGAGCGTCGTCCCGCACCCGGTCCCGGCACTCAGCGCTTCGATCGTGCCGTGGTGAAGCTCGACGAGCTGCTTGGCGATCGCGAGCCCGAGGCCGAGCCCTTGGTCCCCCTGCAGCACGAAGTCGCCGGTCTGGCTGAACGGCTCGAACATGCGGGACAGGAGCTCCGGCGCGACGCCCCGGCCGCTATCCGTGACCTCGATCGCGATCTCGCCGCCGCGGCGAGTGACGCGGACGGTGATCCGGCCGCCGGGGTCGGTGAGCTTCACCGCGTTCGCCAGCAGGTTGACCAGCACCTGATGCAGGCGCACCGCGTCACCCAGGACCTCGCCGCCGATGATCTTGCCCCGCCTGTCGAGCACGATCTGCTTGGCCAGCGCAGTCGGCGCGAACGCGTCGAGCGCCCCCCGTACCAGGGCCTCGACCTCGACCGGGCGCAGGTCGACGTGGAGCTGGCCGGCGATCGCGCGAGAGATATCGAGCAAGTCGCCGACCACGCGCGACTGAACCAGGGCGCTATTCAGGATCGCGTCGTGGGCCTTGGCGCGCAGCTCGGCGTCGGCGGAGCCGTCGCGCAGGACGCCTCCCCACAATAACATCGCCGTCAGTGGCGCCCGGAGCTCGTGCGAGACCACGACGAGGAACTGATCCTTGAAACGATTGGCTCGCTCGGCGTCCGCGCGCGCCGCGCGCTCGCGGGCGAGCAGATCGTGGCGTTCCGCTGCGGCCTGGCGTAGCTCGTGGATATCGCTCGCCGTGCCGAACCAGCGCGATCCGGAGCTCGCGATCGCGAACCGGACGCGGTGCCAGCGGTATTCGCCATCGACCCGGCGCAGGCGTGCGTCGATATCGGTCGAGCCGCTCTCGTGGACGGCCCAGGTCAGCGCGGTGTTGCACTTCACGGCATCGTCGCGGTGGACCGCGCGCTGCCAGCCCGAACCGCGCTCCACGTAGGTCGACCACCGGCGGTTGCCGTAGTCGGCATCGCCCCCACACGGTCCGCTCCACACCAGCACGTCCGCCTCCACCGCGAGCTGTCGCGCGATGACCTCGTCGGTGATATCGGCACACACGACGATCACCCTCGTCGTGGCGCCGCGCTCGTCCCGCGAGGCGCGCAGCGTTGCGGCGCAGTAGGCCGGGCGACCATCGAGCTCGAGCGCGAGCTCGGCGTGGTCGATCCCGACGCCGGTCCGGCCCACCTCGTCGACGCCTGCGATGACGGCGTACGCATCGCGCGTGCCGAACAGCGCACGCCACGCAGCGTTCACGATGCGCGCCGTTCGCTCCGCGACGTCGAGCACGGCGGTCGGCAGCTCGAGCTCCTCGACGAGATCCGGCGCGACCCCGACCAGCGCGTCGGCGAGCCTGCATGCGACCTCGAGGCGGCGCTCGCGATCGGTCATTCACCAGCCCCCGTGAAGCGCGGCGATCCGCTGCATCTGCACGACCGAGTGGGCCGACAGCTTGTTCATGATGCGCTGGCGATGGGTTTCGACGGTGCGACGCGCGATGGACAGCTTGCTCGCGACCTCGTCGTTCGAGTGGCCACGGATCAGCAACTCGAACACCTCGCGTTCACGCGGGGTCAGCCGCATGAACGGGTGGGCACGCGTGCCCGCGAGATCGATGTCGACGGCGTCGCGCGAGACCCCGGGGGGAAGATAGCGCAGCCCGCCGAGCACCTGCCGGATCGCGTCGACGATCTCGGCCGTCGGTTGGGTCTTGAGCGCGTACCCGCATGCATGGGCGCGCAGCATGTCCGCGATCAGCCCCGGCTCGTCGATCACCGAGAGCCCGAGCACGCGACATCGCGGCTGGATCTCGAACAGCTGGCTCGTCAGGCTGATGCCGGATGTCGTGGGCATCAGGACGTCGACCACGGCCACATCGAGCGCGACGCGGTTCGCCAGCTCGAGCGCCTGCTCGGCGTTGGCCGCCTCGCCCACGACCGCGAGGTCGATCTCGCGGTGCAACGCCGCGGCCAGCCCCTCGCGAAACAGGGGATGATCGTCGACAACCGCGACCGCTGCCTTCATACCACGCCCAGTATGGACGCAGATTCCACATCGAGACACTTCATGTTGCTGTCATATTCGACCGGTCTCGACCTCCGCGACACACGCGTCGTGCGTATTAGTACGTACGCACACTTGGCGAGCGATCCAGGCGCTGATCCCCCTATTCGTCTCAGCACCAGATCGCGCACGCCGAGCGGTTTCGTCATGGCGATCGCGCAGCGACGGCGTTGGTCGAAGCTCGTCGGCGGCCACGTGGGCTAGCGTGGCAAAATGTCTCGCGCCGCATTCGTGCTCCGCTCTCGCAGCCATCGAGCGCGCGGTTCTCGGTGGTCGCCGACTTGCATCACCTGGATCGCTATTCCATCTAGAGCTTACATACGAACCCTCGCCGGTGTCGCGATCGCGTTGGGCTCGGCACGACTGGTCGCTGCAGATCCCAAGCGCGACGCCAGGACGACACGCTCATCGTATCTCGCGAACGTGCTGATCGAGCGCCAGCACGAGATCCACGCCTACGATCTGGGGCCGCGAGGCATGTTCGTCGTTGGCCTGAAACGGTGGGCCCGGTGATCGCGCGCCGCCGCGGCGTGCGTGCCCGGCTGGCACACCTGCTCGCATCACTCGCCCCGATCCAGCGCGGCGAGCTGACCACGGTGGTGCTGCTCACCATCAACGTGTTCGTGCTGCTCACCTGCTACTACGTCCTCAAGGTCGTCCGCGAGCCGCTGATCCTGCTCGGCGGTGGCGCGGAGCTCAAGGCCTACGCGTCCGCGGGCCAGACCTTGCTGCTCCTCGCCGTGGTCCCCGCGTTCGGCTGGTTGTCGAGCCGCGTGAGCCGGCTGCGCCTGCTGACCACGATCCAGCTCGTCTTCATCGGCTGCTTGCTCGCGTTCTACGTCCTGGTCCAGGCCCGCGCGCCGATCGGGCTCGCGTTCTATCTGTGGCTCGGCATCTTCAGTGTGCTGGTGGTGTCGAACTTCTGGTCGTTCGCGGCCGATCTCTACACGCCGGAACGCGGCAAGCGGCTGTTCGCGACCATCGGGATCGGCGCGAGCATCGGAGCCGTGCTCGGCGCGTTTGTACCGCAGCTGCTTCATCGCGTCATGGGTACCAGCGCCCTCCTCGTGGTCGCGGCCGGCGGGCTGGCGGTGTCGATCGTGCTCTACCGGCTCATCGATCATCGCGAGCGCAGCCACCGCGTGAAGCTGGCAAGGCCGACCAGCGCCGAGGTTGACCCCGACCGCCGCGGCGGCTTCGCGCTCGTGATCAAGGACCGCTACCTGCGCCTCCTGGCGGTCATGTTGCTCGTCGCGACGATCATCAACACGACCGGCGAGTACGTCGTCGGCAAGATGGCCACCGATCGCAGCGAGGTCTACGCCGCGGAGCAGGCGGTGGCATCGCCGGTGGCCACGACCCCGGACGCGCGCGCGGCTGCCACTCACGACGCGCAGGACGAGTACATCGGCAGGTTCTACTCGAACTACTACACGATCGTGAATCTGGTGTCGGCCCTGCTCCAGGGGCTGGTCGTCGCGTGGCTGCTGACTGCACTGGGGATCCGGCGCGCGCTGTTCATCATGCCGCTGGTGGTGCTCGTGGGGTGGTTCGGGTTGCTCGTGTTCGCGAACCTCACCATGGTGCGGATCGAGAAGACGTCCGAGAACAGCCTCGACTACTCGCTTCACAACACGCTTCGCGGTGCGCTGTTCCTGCCGACCACGCGCGCGGCGAAGTACCGGGCGAAGGCCGCGATCGATACGTTCTTCTTTCGCATGGGCGACGTCATCGCCGGGCTCGGCATCGTGTTCCTGCTGGTCAGGGTGCTGGGACTCGGGATCCAGGCGTTCGCGGCCCTGAACGTGTGCCTCGCGGTGTGCTGGCTCGTGCTCGCCTACCGGACCGGCCGGATGTACGACGAGATGGTTGCCGACCATGTCGAGCCCGAGGCTCACCCCGGGCGGATTGCGGCCTGACTCATGACGACCGGCGACGGCGAGCGTCGAGCGGGCTGGGTCGCAACGGTCACCGCGCTGGTCGTGGTCGCCGGATTCGTCGCCGGCAAGGCGGCGCGCGACGCGATCCTGCTGTCGAACTTCGGCATCAAGACGCTGCCGATCTTCATCACGATCTCGGCGTTGACCGCGCTGCCGATCATCCTCGTGGCCGGAAAGCTGATGACGCGATTCGGACCGGCGCGGCTCATGCCCGCCCTGAACGTGATCAGCGCCGCGTGCGCGGTGGCCGAGTGGCTATTGCTCACGCGGTATCCGCGCCCCACCGCGATCGCGATCTACTTTCATCTCAGCATCTCGGGCGCCGTCCTGGTCTCCGGATTCTGGTCGATCATCAACGAGCGGTTCGACGTTCAGAGCGCGAAGCGCCACATCGGCCGGATCGGGATGGGCGCCACACTCGGTGGGATCGCCGGCGGGATGCTCGCCGAGCGCACTGCCGTGTTTCTGGCTCCGAACGCGATCCTGCTCGTCCTGGCAGGCCTGCAGCTCGCATGTGCCGCGACGCTCTATGTGTCGCGCGATACCAGCATTCGCCCGCCTAGCTCGCCGCGGTTTGCGCTGGGCGTCGTGACGAGATCGCGCCTGTTGCGGAATCTCGGCATCGTGGTCGTCCTCGGAGCCGTGGCGGCGGGCGTTCTTGACTACGTGTTCAAGGCCGACATCGTCGCGAACGCGTCGGACGGCGGCCTCTTGCGGTCGCTGGCGATCTACTACACGGTGACCAGCGTGGTCACCGCGATCGTGCAGGTCGCGATCTGCGGCCCGCTGATCGCACGACTCGGCGTCCCGCGGAGCGTCGCGACCCTGCCCCTGGTGGTGACCGCGTTCGGTCTGGTCGCGCTCGCCGTTCCGGCAGCGTTCGCCGCGGTGGTCGCCCGCGGTGCCGAGGCGGTCACCCGCAGCTCGATCTATCGGGCTGGCTACGAGCTGCTCTACGCGCCGCTGCCCGAGGCCGACAAGCGACCGACCAAGATCGTGCTCGACGTCGGCGCCGAACGGATCGGCGACCTCATCGGTGCCCAGCTCGTGGGTCTGCTCGTCTACCTGATGGTGGACCCGCGCATCGGCCTGTTGATCGCCACGGTCGCGACCGCTGCCATCGCCGTGGTGTTCGCGATCCGGCTCCCGCGCAGCTACACGCTCGCGCTCGAGGATAGCCTCGTCGCTCGCGGCGATCCGGACTCCGAGGAAGCTGCGAAGCCGTTCGCAACATGGCCGATCGGAGGGCCGATCCTGGGGCAAGCCGGTGACCTCTCGCCGCTGCCGCTGCGCATCCTCGATCATCCTCGGCCCCGGCGCCCAGCGGTCGCTCCCACCGTGGCGCAGCGCGATCAGGTCTCCGGGACGATCGCCGAGCTACGTTCCCAGGATCCGGACCGCATCAAGCGCGCGCTCGCGACCGCGCTGACCCCGGAGCTCGCCGCGCTGGTGGTCGGGCTGGTGGCGCGCGACGACGTCGGCCGTGAGGCGCTCGTCGCGCTGCGCACGATCGCACCGCGCTGCACCGGCATGGTGGTCGATGCGCTGCTGGACCAGACACGCGAGATCATCGTTCGACGCCGGCTGCCCGAGGTGCTGTTCGCCGGCGAGCCCACACTCGCGGCATGGGGGCTGTGGCGCGGGCTCGTCGATCCGTCGTTCGAGGTGCGCTATCGCTGCGGCGCGGTGCTGTCGCGCCTCGCGAGCTCCGGGCGGCTCGCCCCGGTGACGAGCGAGACCGTGTTCGAAGCGGTGCGGCGCGAGCTGGTCATCGATCCGACCGCGTGGAAGAACCAGCGCGTCGCGGACGACCAGATCGTCGCGTCGGCACACGAAGGTCGCGAGCGCGACGAGGCGATGCTTTCGCACTCGGGCAGCGCGCTCGAGCACGTGTTCACCGTGCTCGGCCTCGTGTTGCCCGCGGAGCCGTTGCGCATCGCGCTGCACGCCGTCGAGACCGACGACTCGGCGCTGCGCGAGACTGCGCTCGAGTATCTCGAGAGCATCCTGCCCACGGATGTTCGCATCCAGCTGTGGCCGCTACTCGAAACCGAGAGCACGATGGCCCGAGCTGCCGTCGCCGTCGCCAGCGCAGCGATGCCGGTGCGTAGCGCGCGCTCCAGGGACGAGCTCGTCGCGGCGTTGAACCTCGCGTATCCGACCATTCGCGCCGGCATGGTCGACAAGCGGGCGCCGGGGACATGAGTCGAGATCACGCGGGCCGCCCGGGCGTCCTCGGCCTCCGACAGCGACTAGGCCACGGCCCGAACAATCGGCGGCAAGTACACCGTGAACGTACTGCCGCGTCCCATTTGCGTGACCACATCGATCCAGCCGTCGTGCTCGCGTGCGATGCGAGCCGATACGGCAAGGCCGATTCCGGTGCCCTCGGTCCTCTTGGTTGCAGGCGCCTGGGTCGGAGCCACTGGTATCGGACACGACCTGGCGGAGGCGCTTGACCTCGTCGCGAAGCCGGCGGTGCTGGACCGCACGCGACAGCGTGAGCCGCAGGGACTCGACATCGAACGGCTTGGTGATGAAGTCATATGCGCCCGCGCGGATGGCGCCGACCGCGGAGTCGAGGCTCCCGAACGCCGTGATCATCACGACCGGCACGTCTGGGCGATTGGCCACGACGCGCTCGCAGAACGCGAAGCCGTTCATCCCCTCCATGTGGAGATCGGTGACCACGACGTCGAAGTCCTGTTCGTCGAGCAGCAGCAGGGCATCGGCCGCCGAGGTCTTCCAGGTCACGTCTGCCGCCACATACATCGAGGACGCATCGCGCGGGAGCATCTGATCGCACCGGCTGGCTGGATCCCGTCTAGTCGGCGCGATCGTCGGCAGATGCCGCGGCGCTCCGCGGCTCTCCCGGGGCGCCGTGCTCCTCGGAGCGCGCGGCCGGCGCTCGATCGGGCTGGCCGGCCTTGCGCCATTCGCGCTCGGCGGCGCCGAGCACCTCGAGACCGCGCAGGTAGCCCGCTTCGAGGTACTCGGCCCGCAGGCTGGCGTCGAAGAACCCCGAGAACGCGGTGCCCGGCAGCTGCGTGAGCGGCCGGATCGTGAGGATGTCGACGACCCGGCGGCCGGCCAGACCGAGCGCCCGCTGGACGCCCTCGCGCTGTGCCGGCGACAGCTCGCCACGGGCGACCATGTCGTCGAGCGCGGCGAGCCCGGCGTTGAGCTGCTCGGACTCGCGCAGATCGCGGTACAGCCGCTCCTGGATCAGCATGTTGACGACGTGCCCGACGTAGGGCAGGAAGCCGGTGACGTCGGCCGCGTCGCTGCGGTGCTCGACCGAGGTGGCGACGACGACGATCGCGTCGACCTCGGCGCCGATCGCGCCGTCGAGCGCCCACTTCATCGGCGTGTTGTTGACCGCGCCGCCGTCGATGCACGGGCCGACGCCGGGGAGGTCGACCGGCGCGAACACCAGCGGCAGCGCCGACGACGCGACCGCGGCGGTGAACACGCCGCCGAGGCCCTCGACGGTGGCGAAGTCGCCGGTGTGGAAGTCGCGCACGGACTCGAAGGTGGTGGCGGGCCGCGCGCCGATCGAGCTGGTGCAGCCGTGCAGCGCGGCGACGATCAGCCGCAGGTTGATCGGAGCGGGATCGTCGGGCTGGCTCGGCGGGACGTGCTCGCGGAGCAGCCCGAGCAGCCGCTTCTGATCGGACAGGCCGTCGCGCTTGAGCAGGTCGCGAAGGCTGGCGTGGAACACCTCGTTCCACTCGGCGTGGTCGCGCCACAGCGTCGCGAGCGTCTCGGCGCCGGCGATGGCGTCGCGCGTCCGCAGGCCGGCAGCGAGCACGGTGCCGTTCAGCGCGCCGGAGCTCGCAGCGACGATGCGCACGATCTCGACATCGGCCCGCACGAGGGCCCGGATGGCCCCGGCTTCGAAGGCGCCCTGCGCCACCGCGCCCGCCAGCACCACCGCGATCCTCTTCTTGTGATTACCCATCTTGCGTCCCGGCTCGGCCAGCGTGGCGCGCGCATCCGACCCAGCGGCCGCCACGTCACGCGATCGTATCACGCACCGCCGGCACCGCGTCGAGGCGCATCGCTCGGGCAAGCGTTGCGCACCGCGAGCGGCGACCTCGTGCGAAACGCTGCGGTCGCGCTCGTTCGATCACGGCCGGAACGGCTGCTCGTCCTTGCCGCGCACCGGGTTGGCGAGCCGGCGCGCGACAGCGTCCTGCTCGTCCTTGGTGAGCCGGCGGACGTAGACGCCGGCGGCGTCGATGCTGCGCGCGCCGAAGAAGCCCTCCGAGACCGCGTACTCGACCTCGATGATCATGTAGGGGTCGTCGCCGATCCACATCAGCTCGTGCTTGCGTGGGATGCCGACCCACGACGAGAGCGTGAACTTGTCACGCGAACCGTCGTCGTTGAGGACGACCATCGTGATGCGTTCGGTCGCGGTCATCGGCTCACGACCGTAGCATCACTGGAGGCCGAGCACATCGAGCATATCGTACCGGCCGGGGGGCTGGCGAACGGCCCACGCGGCGGCGCGCAGGGCGCCGGCGGCGAAGATGACGCGCGACGTGGCGCGGTGGCTGATCTCGAGTCGCTCGGCAGCGCCGAAGAAGTAGGCGGTGTGCTCGCCGATGACGTCTCCACCGCGGACCGACGACACGCCGATCTCGCCGCGCGGCCGAGGACCGACCTCGCCGTCGCGGGTGTGGCGCTTGACCCGGTCGTAGTCGGCGCCGTGCCCGGCTGCGATCGCCCGGGCGATCATGAGCGCGGTGCCCGACGGGGCGTCGCGCTTGGCGCGGTGATGGGTCTCGACGACCTCGGCGTCCCACTCGGGGCCGAGCACGCGCGCGGCCTGGCGGACCATGCCGAGGACGAGGTTGACGCCGAGCGAGAAGTTGGCGGCGACGACGATCGGGGCGACCCGGGCCAGGGCGGCGACGGCGGCCTCGTCGGTGGACCCAAGGCCGGTGGTGCCGATCACCGCGGCGCGGCGGTGGCGCGCGGCGGCCTCGGCGACCGCGCGGGTCGCGGCGGGCGCGGTGAAGTCGATGTAGACGTCGCACGCGGCGAGCCCGGCCTCGACGTCCGCGGTGGCGATCACGCCGTCGGCGACGGCCGCGCCGAGCCCGCCGGCGTCGGGGCGATCGACCGCGGCGGTGATCCGCAGGTCATCGCGGCCGCGCGCGGCGTCGAGCACCCATCCGGCCCGATGGACCGAGCACGCAGACGCGCGCGCTCGGCCGATCGCCCCCGGTCACAGAAGGCCCTGTGACCGCATCTCGCCGCGTAGCTGCTCGACGAGGCCCTGGGTCGCCGGCACCAGCGGCAGGCGCACGTCCATCGCGCAGCGGCCGAGCAGCGCGAGCGCGGCCTTGGTCGGCGCCGGGCTCGGCTCGGCGAACAGCATCTGGCCCAGCACGCGCAGCTCGTAGTGGCGCTGGCGGGCGCGCGCCCAGTCGCCGGCCTTCACGGCGTCCCACATATCGCTCATCGCGCGCGGCGCGACGTTGGACACGACCGAGATCACGCCGCGGGCGCCGAGCGCGTAGAGCGGGAAGCTCGTGCCATCGTCGCCCGACAGCACCGTCATCCGGTCGCCGACCCTGGCGATCAGCTCGCCGCCGCGCACGAGGTTGCCGGTGGCGTCCTTGATCGCGATGACGTTGTCGAGCTCGGCGAGCCGCACGACGGTCTCGGTGAGCAGATCGCAGGCCGTCCGGCTCGGCACGTTGTAGAGGATGATCGGCAGCTTCGTCGCCCGCGCGATCGCCTCGAAGTGGCGGAACAGGCCCTCCTGGCTCGGCCGGTTGTAGTACGGCGTGACGTGCAGCAGCGCATGGGCGCCGGCCGCCTCGGAGGCGTGCGTCAGCTCGAGCGCCTCGCTGGTGGCATTGCCGCCGGCGCCCGCGATCACCGGCACGCGGCCGCGCGCCGCCTTGACGGTGGCGGTGATCACCGCGACGTGCTCGTCGACGTCGAGCGTGGCCGACTCGCCGGTGGTGCCGACCGAGACGATGCCGTCGACGCCCTGCTCGATCTGCCAGTCGACCAGCTTGGCGAGCGCCTCGAAGTCGACCTTCCCGTCCCGGAAAGGCGTGACCAGCGCGGTGAGACAACCCTCGATCATCGCGAGCTTCGCCATGGCGTCCTCTGCACCCGTACGGGGCACGTCCATTGCTACAACGTCTGCGCGCAGAAAGCCATTCCGACGACGATCCGGGATCGCGCCGGCGGCGACGCCGTCACCGTGCCGCGATCACGACTCGTGATCGGGATGCGGCGGCAGGTTCATCATCTCCTCGGGGAACCGCTCCGCGATGCGGGTCAGAATATCGCGGATCGAGATCAGCCCGAGCACCTTGCCGCGGTAGTCGACCACCGGGAGGTGGCGGCGGTGGCCCTGGGTCAGCCGGCGCAGCGCCTCGCTCAGCGAATCGTCGGGCCGGATCACCATCGGGTGCGGCGTCATCACGTCGCGCACCAGCACGTGCGACCACAGCGCGTCGCTGTAGTCGATGCGGTTGAGCAGGTCGCGCTCGGTGAAGATCCCGACCAGCGCGCCCTCCTCCTCGACCAGCACCGCGCCGCGGCCCTTGCTGCTCATCTCCGAGACCACCTTCCACATCGGATCGTCGACCTCGACCCGCCCGTGCGGCCGCGGCTCGAGCTCGCCGACCAGCGCGGTGGCGAGCGACTCCATCCCACCGCTCACGATCCGCCTCCGAGGTCGACCATCGAGATGATCGAGGAGGTGTCGCCGCCCGGCGGCGTCGGCCGCGGCGTCGCGTCGATCTCGTCGAAGATGTCCTCGACGTGGCGCATCACGTCCCACACGGTGAGCACGCCGAGCACCGCGCCGTCGTCGTCGACGATCGGCACGTTGCGGAAGCCCTCGATCGCCATCCAGTTGATCGCGAACGCCACGGGATCGCGCGGCCGCAGCGTGCGCGGCGCCGGCGTCATCACATCGCCGAGCACGACCACCGCCGGATCGGCGCGCAGCGCCGCGACCCGATTCAGGAAATCGCGGCTGGTGAAGATGCCGGCGAGCTCGGCACCGCGCATCACGAGCACGCAGTCGTGAACCTCGCGGCTCATCGCGTCGAACGCCTCCGCGACCCGGTCGCCGACCTCGAGACGCGGCACTGCGTGCGTCCATCCGATCTCGCGAATCGTCTTTTCGAGTCGGCGCATGGAACCTCCGGTAGCACAATAACCTATATCCGCGACGTCAGGAGCGCCGTTCCGTTACGGAGAGGCAGTTCGATCGCAAACCGTGCGCCGCCGCCCAGAACGTCGGCGACCGCGATTCGCCCGCCGTGATCCGAAACAATCCGGTGAACGATGGCCAGGCCCAGCCCGGTCCCCCCCTTGGTGTGCTTGGTCGTGAAATACGGTGCGAATACCTTGTCTTTCAGGTCCAGCGGAATGCCGGGGCCGTTGTCCTCGACGATCAGCAGGGCCCGGTCGCCGGCCTCGCCGAGCCGGGTCGACACTGTGATCCGACCGTCGCTGCGCTGACCGATCGCGTCGCGCGCGTTCTCGACCAGGTTGAGCACGACCTGGTTGAGCTGGTTCTTGTCGGCGTCGATCTGGGGCAGCACCGGGAACAGCCTGACGTCGACCGGTGCCGCGCCCTGGTACAGCGCCAGCGCCGAGCGGACCAGCTCGTTGAGGTCGATGCGCCCGAACTCGGGCTTGGGCATCCGGGCGAACCCGGAAAACTCCGAGACGATCTTCTTGAGCCGATCGGCCTCCTCCATCACGGTCGTGGTCGACTCCTCGAGGATCTCGCCGAACGACGGGTGCTGCTTCTTCCAGGTCTTGCGCAGCGTGTCCATCGCCATCTGGATCGGGGTCAGCGGATTCTTGATCTCGTGGGCGAGGCGGCGCGCGATCTCCTGCCACGCCGCGATCCGCTCGGCGATCACCAGGCGCTCCTTGGAGGTCTTGAGGTCCTCCATCATGAAGTTGAAGGCGGC
The DNA here is from genome assembly GCA_005887925.1 of Deltaproteobacteria bacterium. Classification (GTDB taxonomy): domain Bacteria; phylum Myxococcota_A; class Polyangia; order Haliangiales; family Haliangiaceae; genus JABFXX01. The sequence goes on from VBLP01000515.1 coordinate 13,723, forward strand.
GGCGACCGCGCCGATCTCGTCCTCGGAGCGCACCGGGACGCGGTGATCGAGGTCGCCGCGCGCGGCGGCGAGCGAGCCGGCGACCAGCTGATCGAGATCGCGCGCGGTGCGGCGGGCGACGAGCAGGCCGATCAGCACCACGCCGATCAGCGCGATCACCGCGAGCGCGAGGTAGGTCAGCGTGATGTTGCGCAGCACGCGGTCCATGTCACCGTCGGACACCGCGATCTCGACGCGCGCGACCGGCTTGCCGTCGGGGCCGCGCAGCGGCACGACGATCGGATCCTGCGCCAGCTGCGCCCAGTCCTTGCCGGCCGGCGGGATCAGCTCGTCGCCGGTGGCGGCGATCACGCGCGCGTCGGAGCTGTGCGGGTCGCGCACGCCCTTCAGCAGATCGGCCGGCAGCCCGCGGCCGGCGGCGACCGCGACCTGGTACGGGCCGTCCTCGGCGATCCGGCTGGCCTCGGCGACCAGCACCGACTCCGAGACCGTCCTGGCGCCCTGGTTCCTGATGATGTCCTCGCGGACGAAGAACGCGCCCTCGGTCTTGCCGGCGCCGCCGCGCTGCGCGCGCTCGCGGATCTCGGGGTGATGCGACTCGCCGAAGCCGTGGGCGTGCGGCGCGCACAGGATGCGGTCGGTCGCGTCGGTGATCGTCAGGACGTCGAGCGACGACAGCTGCATCGCCGGCCCGCCCTGCTGCTCGCACAGCGACTTGATCTCGTAGGTCAAGCCCTTGCCGGACTGCTTGGCGAGATCGAGCAAGAGGCTGCCGACGAACGGGTTCTCGCGGCTGGCGAGCGCGCGGTCGACGTCGTCGACCTGCCTCAGCAGGCGGCGGATCTCGTCGTTGACGTTGGCCTCGGCGCTGGCGCGGCGGCGCTCGTAGTTGCTGTGATAGCTCGCGGCGATGCCCCGCACGGTCACGAAGGTGGCGACCGCGATCGGGACCAGCGCGGCGAGCGCGAGCGCGAGGGTGAAACGGCCGCGCAGCTTCATGGCGGTGCCTTCGGGAACCAGTACAGGTCGGCGAGCCCGGGTCGGCTGCTGGTGTCGAAGCCCAGGCCGTGCACGTCGTTGCGGTGCCAGACGACGAGCGAGCGGAACATCAGCGGCACGATCGGCAGCTTGCGGGTGAACTCGGGCGCGGCGGTGGCGGGATCGATCGGGCCGGCCGCGAGCTGCCGCGCGGCCCAGTCGTCGCCGCCGGCCGCGAACGCGGCGCCCCACCACGCCGCCGCCACACGGATCGGCGCGGCGAGCTGACCGATCCACAGGTCGCAGTCGCCGCGCTGGACGCGGTCGCGCAGCGCATCGGCCGCGACTGCCTCGATCGTGAAGCCGATGCCGAGCCGGGCCAGGCCGCGCGATACGCGGAGCGCGATCTCGCGGTCGTCGGGCCGGGTCTGGTCGACGATGATCGCGAGCGAGAGGTGCGCCAGGCCGGCGGGAGCGAGCGCACCGCTGTGGGCACCGGCGGCGCGCAGCACGGCGAGCGCCTGCTGCGGGTTGCCGGCCTGGCTCGCGGCGTCGAGCTCGGCGCCTCCGGCCTCGATCGGCAGCGGCAGCCGGGCGGGCACGGTGCGCTCGCCGCTGGTGACCGTCGACAGCGCCGCGCGGTCGAGCGCCAGGTCGAGCGCCTGGCGGAACGCCGGCTCGCTGGTGACCACCGGGTGCCGCCGCCCGAAGCCGACGAACACCAGGACCGCGGTCGGGCCGTCGACGTGCGACGCGGCATACTTCGGCGAGGCGCCGGCGAACGCCGCCGCGCCCCGCGCCGAGAGCTGCGCCGCCCCGGTCTCGAACCGGCGGGCCTCGCCGTCGGGCGTATCGAACCAGCCGAGGTCGAGCCGGTGGAGGTACGGCCGGCCGGCGAAGTGATCGTCGAAGGCCTTGAGCACCAGCCGCCGGGCCTCGCGATCGAAGCTGTCGACCGCGAACGGCCCCGAGCCGACCGGCCGCGCACCGGGCGGCTGGCCGCGCCGGGTGATCGCCGTCTGCGGCAGCGCGAGCAGCGGCGCGACGTCGACGCCGGGCACGCGCAGCGCCAGGTCGATGCCATCGCCCGCGGCGCGCACCGAGGCGATCGGCGCGAGCAGCCACGCGACCTTCTTGCGCACCCGCTCGAGCGAATCGACCACGTCGGCCGCGACCATCACCGACTGATCGTGGAACTTGACGCCGCGGCGCAGCGCGATGTGCGCGGTCGTGCGCGCCGCGTCCAGGCTCGGCGGCCCGACCGCGAGGTGCGGCTCGGCACCGTCGGGGCCGACCGTGTACAGCGTGTCGAACACCAGCCCGACCACGGTGACCTCGGCGTGGCTCTGCGCGGCGACCGGATCGAGCGTGACCGGCGCGCCGAGCAGCGCGGCCTCGACGGTGCCGCCGTACTGCGGCCGGGTCTCGGCGCGGGCCGGCGCCGCGAGCCACGCGACGGCGATCACCGCGTTCACGATCCGCATCAGTCGAGCCTCCAGAAGTCCACGCGGGTCGCACCGGCGAGGCGGACCACCGCGATCACCTCCGCCACCCCGTCGCCATCGCCGTCGGCCACCACGATGCCGGCGACGCCGCCGTTGAACGTCTTCTTGAACGCCGCCTTGCCGGCCGGGCTGCCCAGCGGGATGACGCGCACCGCATCGGGCTCGCCCGGCGCGCTCGCGCTCGACGCGATCAGCTCGGGCGTGCCGTCGCGATCGACATCGGCGAGCTCGAACGCGACGCCGACGTCCTTGTACTGGTACGACGCCGCCTGCCGGCACTCGGTGCCGGCCGCCGCGCAGCGCTCGATCACGACCTCGAGCGCGCCCGACAGCGCCAGCTCGGCGCGGATCCGCAGCGGCGCCCCGGCCGCGTCGGTCAGATCGCTGCGGCAGCGCGCGCCCAGCAGCGCCGCGCCGGCCTCGCGGAAGTGGTTGCGCCCGGGCACCAGCGCGAGCCGGTCGCCGCACACCACGAAGCCGCCCGGCCCCTGCCGCGCGCTCAGCACGCCGCGGTTCCACTCGACCCGCAGGTCGTGCGCCCACGCCGAGGTCGCCGCGATCACCGCGTTGCCGTCGACCACCGCGGTGCCCACCGGATCGCGCGACGCCGGTACGGCGGGATCGCCGCCGAAGGCGACCCGGCCGAGCGTGCGGATCCGGCGGCCGGCGGTCGCGACCGCGATCACCTCGAGCGACGTCACCAGGTAGACCTCGGCCTTGCCGTCGCCGTCGAGGTCGGCGGCCGCGACCGCGACCAGCGGCGCGCCGAGGTCCAGCGCGCCGAGCTTCTGCGGCTTCCACTTGACCGCGACCGGGACCGGCGGAACCAGCCGGACGGCGTGGCTCGCGGCCGCGTCGTCGAGCTGCGACCGCACCGCGGTGGCGAGCCGCGCGAGATAGCCGTCGTCGGCGCGCGCCGCGCCCGCGCAGCACAGCACCGCGAGCACGCAGGCACATCGGCCCAGGCCCCGACCGGGTCTCGCGCGCCAGCCCGCGAGGACCATCAGTCGTCGTACTCGCCCTTGGTCTTGTTCTCCTCGGTGACGTCGCCGGGCATCGGCGCGACCTCGGTGGGCTGGGTGCCCTCGACGAACACCTCGGTCATCGCCGTGCCCTTCGGCGCACCCTCGGGCGCGAGCAGGCCGGTCGCCTTGTCGATCGTCGCCTCGACCACGTGCGCCGGCCGGACGAACGCCTTGGCCGGCGGGCTCACGTGCTTCATGATCTCGACGTAGATCGGCACCGCGACGGCGCCGCCGGTCTCGTGGGCCATCGGGCGAGGCTCGTCGAAGCCGACCCACACCCCGATCGCGTAGTCGGGCGTGAGGCCGAGGAACCAGGTGTCCTTGGCGTCGTTCGACGTGCCGGTCTTGCCGGCGATCGGGATCTTCAGCGACGCCGCCAGGTACGCCGTGCCCTCGGTCACCACCGAGCGCATCATGTCGGTCACCACGTACGCCACCTCGGGCCGCAGCACCTGCTCGCCGTGCGGCGGCGGCACCGGCTTGCCGTCGAGCGCCTCGATGAACTGCGGCTCGGCGGTGATCCCGCCGGTCGCCAGCGTCGCGACCGCGTTGGTGATCTCGATCGGCGTGACCTCGTTGGAGCCCAGCGCGATCGACATCTCCGGCGTGAGGTTGCTCGCGATGCCCATCTTGCGGGCGAGCTCGACGATCGCCTGGGGCGTGACCTCGTAGGCGATCCGCAGCGACACCGTGTTGATCGACTTCGACAGCGCGTAGCGCAGCCGGACCGGGCCGTCGAACCGGCCGGTCTCGAAGTTCTTGGGCTTCCAGTCGGGGAACTCCTTGAACACCTCGGGCGCGTCGATCACGACCCGCGCCGGCGTGAACTTGCCGCTGTCGATCGCCGCGGCGTAGATGAACGGCTTGAACGAGCTGCCCGGCTGGCGGTGCGCCATCGTCGCGCGGTTGTAGCCGCCGACCTTGGGCGCGTAGCCGCCGACCAGCGCGCGGACCTTGCGCGACTTGAGGTCGATGATCACCACGGCGCCCTCGGGTCCCGGCGCGAACACCACGCGGCGCTTGGCGTGCCTGGGCGCGCTCGCCTTCTTCGGCCGGTCGTCGTCGTCGCTGCTCGCCTCGGCCTTGGCAGCCGCCGGCAGCATCACCGACACCACATCGCCGACCTTGAAGCGCTCGCTCGGCTTCCTGGTCTTGCCGTCGTCGTCCCTGGGATTATACCGGGCGTCGTCCTCGCCGCCGAGCACGAGGCTCGCCGGGAAGTCGCCGAGGTCGACCGCGAGCTCCTGGTCGTCGTCGAACACCTCGGTCACCACCGCGTCGTACGGCTCCTTCGCGACCGGCCCGCCGTGCGGCAGCCGCTTGGCCAGCTTCGCGATCTCGGAGGCGACCTTGTCCGGCTTGACCGACCGCACCGGCCGGCCGATGCCGTGGCGCTTGTCGATCGCGCGCAGCCCGCGCTGCAGCGCCTTCTGCGCGACGTCCTGCAGCGACGTGTCGAGCGTCGTGCGCACCGTCCCGCCGAGCGTGTCGAGCGCGGCCTCGTCGCCGCCGTGCTCCTTGATCAGCGCGCGCTTGATCGGCGCATCGATCCACTTCTGGGCCTCGGCCGCCGTGAGCTTGCCCATCACCACCAGCCGGTTCAGCACGTAGCTCTGGCGGTCCTTGGCGGCCCTGGGGTGCTTGCGCGGCGGGTTGCCCTCGGGCGACTGCGGCAGCCCGGCGAGCAGCGCCGCCTCGCCGACGTTGACCTGGCCGACGTGCTTGCCGAAGTAGTAGCGCGACGCTTCCTCGACCCCGTAGCGGCCGTGGCCGAAGTTGATCTGGTTCATGTACAGCGCGAGGATCTCCTGCTTGGTCAGCGACTGCTCGAGCCGGCGCGCCAGGATGATCTCCTGGATCTTGCGGCGGAACGTCCGCTCCGGCGTCAGCAACAGCCCCTTGACCACCTGCTGCGTGATCGTCGACGCGCCCTGCCGCGTGTGCCCGGCGCGCAGGTTGGCGACGAACGCGCGGAACATGCCCCAGTAGTCGACCCCCCTGTGGGTCCAGAAGCTGTTGTCCTCGGCGGCGATGAACGAGTCGACCAGGATCTGCGGCACCTTCTCGTACGCCACCACCGTGCGGCGCTCGCTGAACAGCTCGCCGATCCGGTGATCGGCCGTATCGGTGATCGCGACCGTCTGCTTCGGCCGGTAGTCGCTCAGCCTGGCGTAATCAGGCAGCTTCGGATCCCGCCCGTACATCCAGAACACGAACGCGACCGTCGCGGCCGCCAGCGCGCAGCCCGCGACCCCGATGATCGCGAGCCACTTGATGACCGTCAGCCAGGGCCGACCCGGCCGCTGCGCCTCCGGCCGGAACCGTCCGCCCGACCCGCGCGTATCGCGCATGCCGGATGCGCCTGTCCTCATCATCGAGCCCATGGATGGTCCGTGTGCAAGTGCGATACCGCGCCGAATCGAGGTAGACCGGAGTCCGGCCACGATTGTCCCTCGGTTGCGTCTGCAATGCCACATCTCGGCGTGTCTGCAACGCCACGCTCGCTAACTCCGCCTGCGGCTACGCCTCCACCTCCGCCCGCCGCGACAATCGTACGAGCCTCACCCCCCGCCCAGGGCGCGCTCGAGGACGCCGACCGCGCCGCGGATCTTGAGGGCGAACCAGCGGGCCCGCAGCTCGCGGCGGCGCGCCTCGTCGAGGTCGCCCGGGGTGCCGATCGCCGCCCGCCGCCGCGCGGCGATCCGGCTCATCGCCAGCGCCACGGTGACGCTCAGGTTGAAGCTCTCGGTGAAGCCGAACATCGGCACACCGATCGCGCCATCGCAGGCGGCGATCGCGGCGGGCGTCAGCCCGGCGTGCTCGTTGCCGAACGCGACCGCCAGCGGCGTGGTCACATCGACATCGTCGATCGTGTGCGGCGCTCCGGGCAAGGTCGCGAACACGCGGAAGCCCCGGGCGCGCAGCGCGGCGACGGCCGCCTCGACGGACCGCCAGCGGTGGAGATCGATCCAGCGGTGCGCCCCGCGGGTCACGCCGGCCGCGGCCGAGAACCGCTGCTCGGGCTCGACCACGTGCAGCTCGCCCAGGCCGATCGCCTCGGTCGTCCGGATCGTCGCCGCGGCGTTGTGCGGATCGTAGGTGTCCTCGACGATCGTGACCACCGAGCCCAGCCGCGCCGCCAGCACCTGGTCGATCCGCGCGATCCGCTCGGCGGTGAGCATCGGGGCCAGCGCCGCGCACACGGCGTCGGGGCCGTGGCGCTCGATGATCCGGCTGATCGCGTCGCTCGCCACCTGGGTCACCGCGCATTCGCCGGCTGTTGCACCGCGTGTGACACCGCAACGCCGGCGGTCACCGGCGGTTCGCGCGCTCGGCGTTGGCACGCTTGATCAGCCGCAGCATGCCGTAGCCGGTCAGCGCGGCGATGACGACGCCCAGCCCGAGCAGCCGCCAGCGATACGCGCCGCCGACGGCCGGCCGGTTCGACGTCCAGAACCCGCTCGGCCGCTCGGAGAGGATCTCGTGCGTGGTCGGCGGCTCGGCGCCGGCAGGTGATGCCGCGACGGCCAGCGCAAGGCCCAGGACGATCCCGAGCAGGAGGCGGCGGGCGAACCGAAGGAGGAAGCGCACAGGCAATCGATACCATGTCTTG
>VBLP01000515.1:21026-21400 GCA_005887925.1 Deltaproteobacteria bacterium
CCGACATTCAGGGGGGGAGAGATGGCGATCACCAGTGTCAAGATTCATCCAGCGATCGGCGTGGCGCGTCTCGGGAACAGTCCCGACGAGTTCTTCATCGGACCGGAGCGCCCGTGGGATCCACCGGATCCGGCCGGCGGATTCAAGGATGCACAGTGCCGGGTCAAGCGCCAGGCTGCGCGGTTCCGGATCTACGCGTATCACGACGACAACACGGTCACCGAGCTAACGGCGGCGGACGCCGAGATCTCGTGGACGGTGCATCTGGCGAACAAGAAGGCGGTGACCCGCAACGCCGGGTCCGCCGCGGATCTGACGATCGCCCCCGGCCCCCGGACCTTGACCGGACCCGATCAGCGAAAGCTGTTCGATAC
>VBLP01000106.1 GCA_005887925.1 Deltaproteobacteria bacterium
ACCAGAGTCTCGTAGCGCCGTGGGGCAGCCGCGCCACCGTCGACCCGCAGACCGGCGAGGTCGGCGAGGGGCCGCCCGACGAGCGCGCCGCGGACGCGATCGCCGGCGAGCTCGCCGCGAGCCCGGGCCTCGACGACAGCGAGCTCGCCGCCGACGAGCCGGCGCGGTGGACGGCGCTGGTCGCGCGGGCGTGGCCGCTCGCGCCGGGGCCGCGGTCGCGGCTGTGGGCCGGGGGGCCAGTTCCGTCGAGTCGTTTCGCGTAGCCGTGCTAGGCTGCGCTTTGCGTGAAGAAGATCCTGGTCGTCGAAGATGATCCGGTGAACCAGATGATCCTCTCGGACTTCCTGGCGGCCAACGGCTACGACACGGTCGCCGCCTCGTCGGGCCCCGAGGGCATCGAGCGGTTCGAGCGCGACGCGCCTGATCTCCTGCTCGTGGATGTCCAGCTGCCGCGCAAGAACGGTTTCGAGCTTGTCCGCGAGATCAAGGGCCGTCCCGACGGCAAGGCCACGCCGATCCTGCTCATGAGCAAGCCGTTCGATCTGGTGCAGCTGCTCGCCCGGGTGCGCCAGCTGCTCGGCGAACCCGCCTAGCCGCGATGGCCCGTCTTGCGCTGCGCGGGGTGGTCGCGTCGGTCGCAGAGATGGCCACCCCGGCCAACCGGCCGCGGCTGGTCGCCGGCATCTGGTCGGGCTATGCGATCGCGATCGGCTTCGCGATCCTGGCCGTCTTTGTGTCGGCGTTCCACCTGACCGAGTGGCGCAGCGTGTACTTCGTCCTGGTCGCGGCGAAGCTGGTCACCAACTCGATCGCCTGGCTCGCGCTCGCCCGCCAGCGCGTGGTCCTGGCGACCCAGGCGCTCAACACCTGCGCCGACATCGTGCTCCTGACCGGCGCGATCTACTTCACCGGCGGGCCGCACAGCCCGCTGCTCGGGACCTACGTGATCGTGATCGCGGTGCTGTCGCTGTTCTCCAACCTCGCGGTGACCGTACTGATCTCCGGGTTCGCGCTGGTGTGCTACTCGGCGATGATGCTGCTGATGGCCGCCGGCGTGCTGCTGCCGCAGCCGGTGCTGGGCGCGCCCGGCGAGGTGCCGTCGCTGGGCCTCGCGATCACCTCGATCGGGTTCTGCGCGATGATCGTCGGGGTGCCGGCGTACTTCTCGGTGGCGACCCTGCGCGCCCTGCGCGCCCGCGAGGCCGTGCTCGAGCAGCGCACCGATCAGCTGATCCAGGCCGCGACCCAGCGCAGCCGGTTCGTCGCGTCGATGACCCACGAGCTGCGCACGCCGATCCACGGCATGCAGGGCCTGGCCGACGTGATCGCGGCCGGGATCTACGGCCCGGTGACCGACAAGCAGAAGGACGCGTGCGCGTCGATCAAGCGCAGCGCGCACAGCCTGCTGTCGCTGATCGATGACCTGCTCGCGCTGACCCGCGCCGAGGCCGGCAAGATCGATGCGCGGCCCGGGCCGGTCGACATCCCGGCGCTGGTCGAGCGGGTCACCGCGTCGGTGTCGTGGATGGTAGGGACCAAGCGCCTGGCGCTCGAGGCCGACATCGCCCCGGGCCTGCCGGTGGTCGAATCCGACGAGCGCTGGCTCGCGCACGTCCTGGTCAACCTGGTGTCCAACGCGGTGAAGTTCACGCCGGCGGGAGGCCGGGTCGCGGTGCGGGCGACCCGCCGCGACGACGCCGTCGCGCTCGAGGTCATCGACACCGGCATCGGCATCGCGCCCGAGGACCAGGTCGCGGTGTTCGAGCCGTTCCGCCAGGGCGAGCGCGGCGACGCCAAGGGCTACGGCGGCATCGGCCTGGGCCTGGCGCTGGTCGAGCGGCTCACCGACCTGCTCGGCGCCGATGTCGAGCTCGAGTCTGCCGTCGGCAAGGGATCGACGTTCCGCGTGGTCGTGCCGCTCGCGTGGCGCGGCCGGGCGACGACGCAGCTGGTGCGGCCGCCGCGGCACCCGTCGGTGCTGGATCCGGAGCCGGACTCGGTCAGGCGGCTGCGGCCCCCGGTGCTGGACCCGGAGCCGGACACGGTCAAGCGCCTGCGGCGGCAGCTGACCGGGAGCTCACCGGACGCCGCCGAGCGCCCGGCTGCGGGCAAGGATCCGCCGGACACCAAGCGCCCGCAGTGACGCTGCGCTCGCGAGCCGTCAAGGCGGGTCGGGCGGCAGCGCCCTGGCGCTCGGCGCCTTCGATAGGCGCTCGGACCAGGTGCCGAAGCCGTACAGGATCACGCCGACGATGCCGAATGGCACCACGAACACCCAGATCGTGAAGCCGTCGTGAGTGGCGTAGTAGAGCAGGGCCAGGACCATCCCGACCAGCCACGCGACCATCGCGCTCAGGTAGCCGGTGAGCTGGATCTTGCGCTTGCGCAGCGCGCGCTCGAGTCTCTCGAGGAAGAACGCCGCTTCGTCCGGCGACAGCTGGGCGATCGCGCGGGCGAGATCCTCGTGCTTGGTCGTTTTGTCGAAGGCCTTCGCGACGAGCGGATCCTCGGCGGGGGCGGACACGCTGCGACCTTAGCACGATGCGCTATACACGCCGGGATGCTCAAGGTCACCGACGATCTGGGACGCGAGCTGGTGATCGCGCGCCCGCCGCGCCGCGTGGTGTCGCTGGTGCCGAGCGACACCCACAGCGTGGTCGCGCTGGGCGCGCTCGATCGCCTGGTCGGCCGCACGACCTACTGCGAGAGCCCCGAGGCCGCGGCGGTGGCGACGGTCGGCGGCACCAAGGACATCGACGTCGACGCGGTGGTCGCGCTCGCGCCCGACCTGGTGATCGCCAACCAGGAGGAGAACACGCGCGGCGCGCTCGAGGCGCTGGCGCTGCGCGTCCCGGTGCTGGTCTCGCTTCCGCGCCGGGTCGATCAGGGCATCGCGCACCTCGCGCGCGTGGCGCGGATCCTGGGGCTCGCCGAGCGCGAGCCGGCGCGGTCGCTGGTGCGCCGGGGCTACGCGCTGCGCGGCGCGGCCGCGGTGGGGCTGCGCGCGTTCGTCCCGATCTGGATGGACCCGCTGATGACGTTCAACGCCGACACCTTCGGCTCGGACGTGCTCGCCCACGTCGGGGTCGGCAATGCGTTCGGCGACCGGCTCCGGCTGTACCCGCTCGCGGCCGACCTCGGCAAGACCGCGCCGCGCGACGCGGCCGGCCGCGACCTGCGCTATCCGCGGATCACGCTCGACGAGGTCCGCGCACGCGCGCCCGATCTGATCGTCCTGCCCGACGAGCCGCACGCGTTCAGCGCGGACGACGAGGCCGCCCTGCAGGGCGCGCTGCCCGGCGTGCGGGTCGTGCGGGTCTCGGGCAAGGACCTGTTCTGGTACGGCGCCTGGACGATCGACGCCCTCGATCGACTCGCCGCCCAGCTCGCGGCCTGAGCGTCAGGAGCCCGAGGTCGGGAACGCGCTGCTCGCCTCGAACCTTGCCGATGTTGAGGCCTACGGCGTTGGACGGCCGTGTTGTCGTTGTCGATCTCTCTCTTCCGGAATTCGAGAAAGGCGTTCGCATGTGATCAGTTTCGTCCTAGAATAGCGTCATGATGCGCACGGATCAGATCCTCGATGAGGTGCGACGCCTACCTGCGCAGGAACGTATGGATGTTCTCGAAGGCGTCCTTGAGCTCGTCGTGTCGTCCGTTTCGGCCGGGAGGCGCGTCCTCGGAGCGAGGTGAGTAGCTACAAGCTCACCAGGAAGGCCGAAGCTGATCTCGCGTCTCTCGTGGATTTTTCGCTCGCTCGCTTCGGCTCTGACACGACCCTCCGTCTTCTAGACAATCTAGATCGCAGCATCGAGGCCCTTGCCCGGCACGAGTATGAAGGTCCCGAAGCACGTATTGGGACCCGCGCGAGGCCGGTCCGACGTTGGCCGGTTCCGCCTTACTGGTTGTACTACGATCGCGTTGGGGGGAACTCTCCGCGTGCTTCGCATCTATCATGGCGCCCGCGAGCCGCTCTGACGGTTCGCGCTGGAACACCGAGGAGTGCGACGCGGTGCTTGTGACGCGACGCCGAGTGGTTCCCCCGCCACGAGAACGCGGCGACGAGGTGGGTCCTCTCCGGACCTGTCTCTGGACCGAAGAGTAGGGACGGGGGTAGGTAGGGACCGCAGATCTCAAGCGGTCGAATGCAGCGACGCGCGGCTCGCTCCGCGCCTCAGCCGGCGGTGCCGAACGCGCGGTCCCAGATCAGCCGGCCATCGCCGTCGAGCCGCAGGATCCAGACGTTGGTCTTGCCGGCGCCCTTGGCGGTGGTCGAGCCGACCAGCACGAAGCCACCGTCGGCGGTGCGCGCCAGGCCGCGCGCGACGGCCTGGCCGGTGCCGCCGAACGCGCGCTCCCAGACCACGCCGCCGTCGGGCGTGAGCCGGGCGATCCGCAGGCTGCGCGCGCCGTCGCGCAGCGCGTCGCCGGCGACCGCGACCCCGCCGTCGGGGAGCGCGACGATCGCGCGGCCGCGGCGCTCCTCGTCGGGCGAGCCCAGCATGCGCTGCCAGGCGATCTGGTCGGGGCCGGTCACGCGCGCGACCCAGATCTGCGCCTTGTCGCGATCGCTCGCGGCGTGATGGCCGACGATCGCGATGCTGTCGTCGGACAGCCGGGTCAGCGCGGCGGGCTCGCCGCGACCGCTCGCCGGCAGCTGGACATGCCAGCGGGGGTGGCGGTCGGCGTCGAACACGACCGCGCGGGTCAACCCGAATCCGGTGGTCGAGCGCTCGCGCCGCGCCACCATGGCGAACCCGCCGGCGAGCGGTGCCACGCCGGCCACGTCGTCGACGTCGCCGAGCGGCGCGTCCCACGCCGCGTGGAGCGCCGGATCGACGCGCACCAGCCAGCCGTGATCGCCGGCGCTGCCGCCCGCGAGCAGCGAGCCGTCGTCGAGCACCGCGAGCGAGGTGAACCCGGTGACGCCGCGCGGCCCGAACGCCGCCCCGGTCGCGGACTGGCCGTCGCCGTCGGTGCGCAGCAGGTACGCCTGGAACTCCATGGCGGTGCGCTGGATCTCGCCGGCGATCGCGAACCCGCCGCCGGGCAGCGCGGCGATCGCGCGGCCGGTGCCCTGATCGAGCGCGTAGTGGCGCTGCCAGATGACCGTGCCGTCGTCGCCGAGCCGGATCAGCCAGGTGTGCTCGCCGTCGCCCTTGGGGTTGGCGCTGCACAGGACGGTGATCCCGTCGCGGCCGACCACGACGCCCTCGGCGCTCTGGTGGCCGGCGAGGTTGGGATCGTGCGTGCGGTAGGCGTGCTCGAGGTCTTCGCGGGTCGGGGCGAGCGCGTTCTCCATGGGGCTCCTGTTACAGCCGAGCGCGGCGCACACCGCGATCGCCAGCGTCGGGCCGAGGAGGAGCGCGCGGGGCATCGTCAGTTCCGCTCGGATCGGGGGACTATGGCATCATGATCGGCGGCGTGTACGGCGGGATGCGGGCCTTTTCGGTGTTGTAGCGTCCGATGAACGCCGACACCGCGCCCGCCGCCGCCGCGTCCGCCGGCAGCGCCTGGCGGACCTGCGCCTCGGTGATGAAGCTGAACTGGGCGAACTGCGTCGAGTACGCCCAGCCGTCGGCGCTGTGATCGGTCAAGACCTGCTGCTTCTCGAACGGCGACAGCTGGCCGATGATCGCCTGGAGATCGGAGCCGGCGCCGGTGCGCGACAGCCGGTTGGGGTTGAGCCACGCGTCGAGCTCGTGCAGCGCGTGCCGGGTGTCGACCTGCGCGAACTCGGTGCCGTTCTGGTAGCCGGCGCCGACGCCGGGCATCGGATCGGTCGCCGGGTTGAAGCCGGTGCCGCCGGGCGTGAACTGGTTGCCGAGGTTCATGCCGTAGGTCCAGCGGTCGTTGATGCTGGTCATGTTCGGCTGGTTGAAGCCCGGGACGCGGCCGGCGTTGTTGTACGGGCCGGCGTCGACCTTGTCCTGGCCGGTGACCCAGGCGCCGCCGCCGACGACCACGCCCTGCTTGCGCGCGATCCGGTTGAGCTGATCGAGCGACTGCTGCGACAGCCGGCTGTACAGCGGCTGGATCAGCGTCTGCTCCTCGGCGAGCACCTGCTTGTCCCACGCGAGCGCCGCGCGGCCGCGCAGCGGGCCGCCGTCGAGCAGCCGCTTGAGCTTGGGCAGCACGTTGTCGAAGATCACCTGGTTGCCCTCGCGCATCGCGCCCTGGAGCTCGACGTTGGCGAGCCCGAACGTGTCGTTGGCGACCGCGTTGAGCGCGCTGTCGTCCATGTCGGCGATCTGGTGCGCGCCGTTGGCGACGACGTACGCCGCGAGCGCCCACCGCGTCTGGTAGCCCAGGCTCGCCGTGTACTCGTAGAACCAGTGGTAGAAGTCGCGGCGCTCGACGACCTTGACGTACTGGCGCGAGTCGACGGCGTTGAGGTTGCGCAGGCACGCCGCCTGCCAGCGCGGCGTGTTGCCCGTGCGGTCCGCGGTCGTCCAGTCCTGCGGCCCGGTGATCTCGGCGTCGCTTCCGACCTCCTTGCGCTGGACGCCCGCGCCGACCGGGGTGCCGGCCATGTGATCGAGCAGCGCCTCGGCGCTGTGCCCGGCCACCACCTTGTCGGCGACCGCGTCGGCGTGCTGCTCGTAGCGATCGCCGGCCTCGCCGACCCCGCCCTTGAGCTGCACCCCGGCGCGCTGCTGCACCACGTGCGCCGCCTCGTGCGCCGCCGTGTGCAGGTCGGGCGCCCCGGCGAACGCGACGTGGTTGCCCATCGCGTAGGCCTGCGCGCCGATCGCGCGGCTGGCGTGCTGTGCCGCCCCGCCGGTGTGCGCCTGGATGCCGCTGACGTCGTGCGCGCCGAACGAGCGCTGGATCGCAGCCGCGTGGGGCAGCGCCCCGCCGTCGCCGGCGACGCCCTGGGCCGCGGCGTGGTGGATGTCGCCCCCGGCGGCCCCGGTCTCCTTGCGCTGCACCACGCCGGGTTGGGCCTCGAGGCGCTGGAACATGCCGAGCACCGGCACGTCCGCGGAGGGCGCGATGAGCCCCGCCAGCGCCGAGCGCTGGACCGCCACACCCCGGGGCTGCTCGACCGCCGGCAGGAACTGCGTCGCGGTCATCCGGCCGGGCGCCATCGGCGCCGCGACCTCGCTGCGCGACTCGACGGCGCGCTCGCTGCGATAGGCTCGTGCTCGATCGTCGCCGTCCAAAGCAGACCTCCTGACGCCACGTTATAGGCCGGCAAGATCTGCTTTCAAGCGCGCGCTCCCGACGCTGCAGCGCCGCGCACACCCGGGGAAGCTTCGCGCGGCCGCCGACGTATCCGCCGCGCCGGCAACGCGCGATGATGCCGGGCCATGCAGACGCGCAGGATCCCGCTGGCGACCGGCCTCACCTACCACGTCTACGAGTGGGGCCAGGACACGCCCGGCGAGCTGACGTTCGTCCTGATCCACGGCTTCAGCGACCTCGGCTACACGTGGAGCGAGGTCGCCGAGCGGCTCGCCCCGCACGGCCACGTCGTCGCGCCCGACATGCGCGGCCACGGCGACACCGACTGGATCGGCCCCGGCGGCTACTACCACTACATGGATTACCTCGCCGACCTCGACGACGTGATCCGCCAGCTCGCGCGGCCACGCGTCGTCCTCGCCGGCCACTCCATGGGCTGCGGCATCGCGAGCTACTACGCCGGGACGCGGCCGCAGCGGATCGCCGCGCTCGCGCTGTTCGAGGGCATCGGCCCGCCGGACATGACCGGGCGCGACGGCCCCGACCGCACCGCGGCCTGGATCGACACCTGGCGCACCGCCCGCAGCCAGCAGCGCGTGATGCCGTCCGTCGAGGACGCCGCCCGCCGGATGCGCAAGCACGACGACCGGCTCGACGCCGCGCAGGCGCTGCGGCTGGCCGAGCGCGGCACCCGCCCGGTCGACGGCGGCGTCACCTGGAAGCACGACCCGCTGCACCGCACGATGGGCCCCTATCCGTTCCGCGTCGAGCTCGCGATCAAGTACTGGCAGCGCATCACCTGCCCCGTGATCATCGCCGACGGCGCCGACAGCCGGCTCACGCTGCCCGCCGACGAGCGCGCCCGGCGCCGCGCCTGCTTCGCCAACCACCGCCACGTCGTCGTCCCCGATGCCGGCCACATGATCACGCGGCACCAGCCCGCGCGCGTCGCAGAGCTGATCCTCGGGCTCGCCGCGTGATCGGGCCGCGTCACGCGACGCTTGGGCAGCCGCTCGCGATCCGCCGCCGGGCCCTCGCGCATCCGCTCGCCGCGCCGGGCTAGCTCGCGCCCGCCGCGAAGAAGCCGCGCAGCGCACCGGCCATCTCGGCGCGGATCGCGGCGCCGGACACCACGAGATCGATCATCGTGAGCGAGGTGTGCGTGTGGCCGCGCGCCGTGATGTGGCCGACCGGCACGCCGGCGGCCGCCAGGGCCTCTGCGTAGGCGATGCCCTCGTCGCGCAGCGGATCGAACTCGCAGGTCACGACGAACGCCGGTGGCAGCTTCGCCAGGTTGCGGGCGCGCAGCGGCGAGGCCTTCGGATCGGCGCGGGCGGCGGGATCCGCATAGTGGTCCCAGAACCACGCCATCAGCGGTGCGGTCAGCACGTAGCCCTCGGCGTTCTCGGCGTACGACGGCCGGCTGGTATCGCAGTCCGTCACCGGGGTCAGCAGCAGCTGGCCCGCGATCGCCGGCCCGCCGGTGTCGCGCGCCTGCTGGCAGATCACGGCGGCGAGGTTGCCACCCGCGCTCCAGCCCGCGACGGCCAGCGCACCGGGGCGGCCGCCGAGCTCGGCGGCGTGTGCGGCGATCCAGCGTACGGCGGCCAGACCGTCGTCGGCCGCGGCCGGAAACCGCGCCTCGGGGGCATGCCGGTAGTCGACCGACACGATCAGCGCGCCGGCCCGCTTGCACAGGTCGCGGCACAGCGGGTCGTCGGAGTCGTGGCTCCCCAGCACCCAGCCGCCGCCGTGGAAGTAGACGACGATCGGATGCGGGCCCGGGCTCGCCGGCCGGTACAGCCGGTACGCCAGCGGACCCGCCGCGCCCGGCAGCGTGCCGTCGACGATCTCGCCCACCGCGGGTCCGGCGGGCCGGTCCGCCGCCAGCTGGAGCACCAGCGACCGCGCTGCTTCCGCTGGCAGCGTCTCGAGCCGCGGCAGGTTCAGCGTCGCCAGTAGGTCCAGCACCATCGCCATGTCGGGCTGCACGCGCCGGATCACGCCGTCCTTGCACCGCGTGCCCCGCGGACCGCCGCGGCGGAACCCCAGGTAGTCGTTCGCCACCACCTCGTCGCACGCCTTGCAGTAGACATCGAAGCCGCCGATGTAGGGCAGGAACACGCGCGGCTTGCCCGGCACGTTGGCGCCCATGTACCAGGAGTTCGCCATCGGAAACAGCGAGATCTGGGCGCAGTCGTCGACGTGCGTCATCCAGCCGGCCTCGGCGGTCGGCGTCGGTTCGATGGTCGTCGAGCCCTCGGCGCGCAGGTGGGCCAGACAGTTCGCGATCCACTCGACGTGCTGCTCGATGGCCAGCGTCATGTTCGATAGCACCGACGGGCTGCCCGGTCCGGTGATCGCGAAGAAGTTGGGAAATCCGACGGTCGTGAGGCCCAGATACGTCTGCGGGCCATGGGCCCACTTCTGCTTCAGCGATAGCCCCTCTCGCCCGGCGATATCGACCGACACGATCGCGCCGGTCATCGCGTCGAAGCCGGTCGCGAACACGATCGCG
>VBLP01000107.1 GCA_005887925.1 Deltaproteobacteria bacterium
TCCCACAGCGAGATATCCGCGACCCCGAGCGGATGATCGGCGTCGTTTCGCGCGAGCATGCGCGTCTGGTCGCGCGTCAGGCGTCGGGAACGGTCGAACCACCACAGCACGATGTGTGTGTCGAGTACCGCGATCATCGGCGAGATCGGCGAACCGTCTGCCGTCCGCGCCGTGTGCGCACCGTGCCACCGTCGTCCCGGGCCAGCAGCACTCCTCGGGTCGCATCCCATGCGGTCGCCGGGATCGTCGGAGCGATGACATCACCGAGTGTCTCGACCGAGTGTCGCAAGGTGTCCTGGGGAGAGCTCGACCGGCTGTGGTCCGCAGCCGTGAGGCGAGCCAGCGGCTTCCCGCGCTTGGTGACCAGCAGCGGCTTGCCCGTGCGCGCGACATCCTCCAGCAGCGCGAGACACCGCGCCTTGAAGGTCGAGATCGCTACCGACTTCATGGTCACTTGAGTTGACCATATGACGCACGCCCGGACAAGGCCAACTACCTGACGGCTCGCTGCGGATGGCCGCCCGCGCCGCCGCCGTCGGCACGGCGGACGAGCTCCGGTCGAATGCCCGGGAGCGAACGCCAGCGACGGTCCGGGAGGCGCGTCAGGCTCTCGCTGCTGCCGACGGCGGCGATGGCGTTCGACCGCGGCGCGACGCCTCGAGCGCGCAGCGCCGCGAGCGCGGCTACGAGCCGACCGCGAGGGAGGCGGTCGCGCCGCAGCTGGTGGTGACGGTGCCGTCGGCGGTCAGGCTCGCGTCGCAGCCGCCGACGTCGATCAGCGAGCACTTCCAGATCGAGCCGGCCTGCATGCAGCCGATCAGCGACTCGGCGTGCTCGGCCGTCTTGCCGCGGCGCCAGGTCGACACGACGTCGAGCGCGACGCCGGGGTGGCCGTCGATCGCGATCGCGCGCAGGGTCGGCCGGGCCGACTCGAGCTGATCGTCGAGCACATCGACCGTGGGGCCGACCAGGATGCCGCTGCCGGTGTCGAGCGCCAGCACGAAGCGGCGGATGCCGGTCGAGCCGCCCGAGCCGCGCGCCGAGCGGCTGCGCGACTGGTAGACCGCAGCGTGGCCGTCGCGGGCGATCCGCTTGCACGTGTCGCCGAGGTCGGACTTCAGGAGGTCGCAGACCGCGCCGTCGGCGCGGGTCATCGGCGCGACCGTCCGGCGCAGCGCGTCACCGTGCGCCGGCACGGCGAGCCAGGTGGCGGCCAGTCCGGCGAGGATCGCGAGGCGCATGATGGAGATGAAACGCGCGGAGGCCGCGATTCATTCATTTCGCGAAGAGCGCGAGAGGCTCGGAACTTCACGCAGATCAGCGCCCGCGCCGGCCGATCACTCGGCGCGGCCGGCAAGCCAGCTCGGCATCTGGGCGACCAGCAGCGTCCCGCCGAGGATCAGGCCCGCGCCCGCGATCGTCCACGGCGTCGGCAGGTCGCCGAACACGAGCAGCTGCCAGACCATCGCGAACGCGACCTGGAGATAGCCCACTGTCGTGGCCCGGCTCGCGCTCTCGATCATCAGGGCCTTGGTCAGGAACACCTGGCCGATCTGCGTGGCGATGCCCAGGCCGAGCAGCAGCAGCCAGTCGAGCGGCCGCGGCATCACGAACGCGCTCAGCATCCAGGGCAGCGTGAGCGGCGTGGCGACCAGCGGGAAGTAGAACACGATGACCAGCGGGTGCTCGGTCCGCCCCAGCTTGCGCACGGTGACGTAGGCGAACGACGAGCACACCACCGCTCCCATCGCGACGCCGATGCCGACCGGGTCGAGCGGATCGCCGCTCGGCCGGATGATCAGCGCCACGCCGGCGATGCCGAACGCGATCGCGGCCGCGGTCGACCCGCTGATCGGCTCGCCGATCAGCCACCACGCGAGCACCGCGGTGAGCACCGGCGTGACGTTCTGCAAGGTCGTCGCATCGGCCAGCGGCAGCCGCGACAGCGCGATGTAGTAGCAGGTCAGCCCGCCGAACCCGAGCACGCCGCGCAGCACCAGCGACATGCGCTGGTTGCCCCACGGCGACAGCCCCGCGCGGCGGACCATCGCGTACGACAGCACGACCGTGACGATCGCCCGCGCGAACACGATCTCGCTGAGCGGCAGCCGCGGGCTCGCGAGCTTGACCAGCACGCCCATCGCCGAGAAGCCGAACGCGCTGGCCGCCATGTACAGCACGCCGCGCGATAGCTTCACGCGGCGCACTCTACCTTGGACCGGCGGCGCGCGCTGGCCGCGGCGTGGGTCGTGCGCGAGCGCTACCAGCCCTTCTTGCTGCCGCAGCCGCCGCCGCCGCCGCCGCCGAGCGCGCCCCAGCCGGGAACGCCGCCTCGGCTGAGCACGCTGGTGTCGACGTTGATGACGGGCGGGCTCGCCGCCCCGACCGGCGCACCGGCCGCGACCACGCCGCCGCCTCCCCCGCCGAAGCCGCCCATCATCATCATCATCATCATCATCATCGTCGGGTCCATCTGGCTCTTGTTGCTGTTCGACAGCGAGCTCAGCGAGCTGGTGATCTGGGTCAGCGCGGCCGTGATCTGATCGTTGCTGGTGGTGCCGCCCGAAACGCGCGTCAGCTCGCTCGGGTCGATGGTCGGAAGGGTCTGGGTGGGCATGGGCATCCTCAGGGGTGTGGTGGAGTGACGACTCCCGCTACAGCAGCCGACGTGCCAGCCGGCAAGCCAGCTGAGATCGCGGAGTTGCACCGACGCCCGTGGGTAACGCTTCCCGGAGACGAGTCCGGCGGGTTACGCATGACCGGTGAGCTCGGCCCCCGGGACGCTTTGGGTGGTGCGGATGGTCGAGGAGCGGTTTCACCGCGATGACGAGGGCCGGCCGCTGCGCGAGGGCCGCACCCCGCGCGAGTACCTCGCCTCCGACGAGATCGAGTACCGGCCGTGCCCCTATCCCGGCTCGCGCCAGGCCTCCGGCCGGCCGATGAACGTCTCCGCGCTGCGCCAGACCTCGGTCCACTGGGACGAGATCGTCGAGTCGCTCGGCTTCTTGCGCACCGCCTACGCCGAGGCCCGCGGCGGCTACGGCCCCGACGTGATGGATCTCTGGCGGGTCAGCCAGCTCGGCTCCGCGCTGCCGTGGTTCTTCGTCCTGGCCGGCGAGCCGCTCCCCGGCTACGCCGCGGCGCTGTCAAAGGCGACGCTCGGCACCGGGATCCTCGCGCAGCGCCTGCTGCTCAAGATGCTGGCCGAGGCGTGGGCACCGCCGCCGCTCACCACGCCGACCCTGGTCGGCCTCGCCGAGTCGACCGGCACGCTGGTCGGCGAGACCGAGGTCTGCTCCGCGTCCGACAAGATGATCGCCCGGTTCGTCGACGCCCTGGTCGCCGGCGTCCCCGCGGGCGGCGTCGCCGCCGTCGATCCGCTGATCGCCGCGCGCGACCGCGTGCTCGGCTTCGGCGCCTCGTACGCGGCCTTCAAGCTCGCGATGTGGCTGTACTACCAGGCGCGCCGCTTCCTCTACGCCGACATCGCCGCCGCCCGCGGCCCGGGCGCCGTGCGAGCGCTCGTCGAGGCGCCGTGCGAGCCGCCCGACTTCTTCGTGATCGAGCCGCCCGACCCCGCCGCCGTGCCGCCCGCGCTGCGCGCCGCCTGGCTCGATCAGCTCGCCAACCTGATCGTCCCGTTCGCCCCCGACGGCAGCGACCGTGCCGTGCGCGACGGCGCCCGCCGGATCGCCGCGGCGACGGCCGACGACGCTCCCGACCCCATCGCGCGCGCCATCGCCGCGTTCGCTCGCCTCGACGCGATCTGGGGCGACATCGTCGCCGCCGTCGAGGCCGGTCTGCGCGGCGCGCCCTGCCCCGCCGCGATCGACGCCGCCACCCGCGATCGCCTCGTCGTCACCTCGCCGCGCGCCATGTTCGCCGCACTGGTTGCCCCGTAGTACCACCGCACAGCTCGGCAGTCGCGCGAGCGGTGCTATCGTCGCGGCATGGATGTGATCGATGCGATCGGCAACACACCGCTGATCGAGCTCAAGCGAGTCTCGGCCGGCCTGCCGGTCAAGGTGTTCATCAAGTGCGAGCACCTGAACCCGGGCGGCAGCGTCAAGGACCGCACCGCGCGCGCGATCGTGCTCGATGCCGAGGAGCGCGGCCTGCTCAGGCCGGGCTCGACGATGATCGAGGGCACCGCCGGCAACACCGGGGTCGGCCTGGCGCTGATCGCGTCGGCGCGCGGCTACCGCCTCCTCTGCGTCCTCCCCGAGCGGATGGCGATCGACAAGCGGATCCAGCTGCGCCAGCTCGGCTCCGAGGTGATCATCACGCGCAACGCGCCGCTCAGCAATCCGAACAACTTCCGCAACGTCGCGGCGCGGATGGCCGAGGAGAACGGCTGGTTTCTGACCAACCAGTTCCACAACCCGGCCAACATCGGCGCGCACTACGGCACGCCGCGGTTCAAGGGCACCGGCGAGGAGATCCTCGCGCAGCTCGACGCGGCGGGCGAGCCGTCGATCGGCGCGTTCGTCAGCTCCGCCGGCACCGGCGGCACGATCACCGGCGTGGGCCAGCGGCTCAGGGAGCGCGATCGGCGGAGCCAGGTCGTGCTCGCCGATCCGGTCGGCAGCTCGCTCGCCGACTGGGTCAACACCGGCACGCTCGGCCCCGACGGGCCGTACACGGTGGAGGGCATCGGCTCGGGCTCGGTCCCGGGCAACCTGCACCGCGACGCGGTGGACTACGCCGAGAAGGTGACCGACGCCGAGGCCTACGCGATGGTCGAGCGGCTGGTCAAGGAAGAGGGGCTCACCGTCGGCGGCTCGACCGGGGTCAACGTGGTGGCGGCCCTGCGCGTCGCCGCGCGCGGCGACCTGATCGGCCCGGTCGTCACCGTCGCGGCCGACCTGTGGGACCGCTACCGCTCGACCGCGTGGATGAAGACCTGGATGGACCGCGAGGCCGCGCTGGTCACGCTGCCCACCCCGGCGTGACGCGGCCCGAGCCCGCGGTCAGTTGTTCGGCGCGCCGTTCGCGATCCAGTCGCGGAACAGCTGGCGCTGCGACAGCGACAGCGCGGACCCCGTCTTCGGTATCCGGCTGCCGGTGAAGCACGCGCCGCCGCCCGCCAGCTTGAAGATCAGGTAGCTCTGGTCGGGCTGGCCCGGCAGCACCAGCTTGTAGGAGGCGCAGCCGGCCTGCGTGCTGTTGACGTTCACCAGCGCGGTATAGGCCACTCCGGCGGTCAGGTTCAGCTGCGGCTGGTTCGCATCCTGACAGTGCGCCGAGGTGCAGCTCGCGTTGAAGATCGGCTGGAGCTGCGTCGCAAGGTTGACCATCTGCGGTGGCAGGCTGATCGCGAAGTCGGCGTCGGAGGTGTCCACGACCGACAGCGACGGAGTCCCGCCATCGTGCGCGGTCACCGGGATCCGGTACGCCGTCACCGCGGCGACCTGGGGCGGCGTCGACGAGATCGAAGCGGCTCCCACCGGCTTCACGAGCCCGGTCGCGATCGTGATCTTCGTGGATCCCTGCAGCGCGACCACGCCGTAGGTCAGCGAGGCATCGTCCGCGTCATTGCCATTCCATGTCACCAGGACTGGCTGCGTGTCGTAGTGCGACTCGCAGGCGACAGGCACTGTCGTCGCTGACACCGGGCCGCCCATGCGCTCCGCGAGACCGCGCGCAAGAAACGCAAGCTCGTCGAGCGCGATGTCGTCACGCGTGTCGTCGAGGCCGACACCCGGGAGCGCGACCGATGACCAGGCCGATCGACGCCGAGTCGCGGCCCATCACCTCGCCGGACTCGCCTCGCTCGAAGCGGCGATCGTGTTCGCTGCCCGGGCACTCGTCCACTCGTTCCCCCGCCGTCAACAAGGTCGAGCGCCCGGGTGAATCACCCGAGGTCGCCACCGCGCGCCACCTCGTCGACCAGTGCGACTACTTCCTCGCCGCGCTCAATGCCCATTGCCAGGTCATCGCTCCACATCTGCCTGACCGCCACCCTGACAAGTTCAAGTACGACGACGACATCCCGTTCTGACCTGACAGACATTGGCCATCCTCGTGGCTCATCCTCGTGGCTCCTGGTAGCGTCGCCACTCCAACGACCGCCCCGCATCTCGACCTACATCGACTGCGGCGCCACTGCGATGGCCATCGTTCAGGCCGCCTCGAATCCGTCATTGGGCGTGCCTCGTAACAATGTACGCTCGGACCGCCCGTCCACGCCGCCACTCCGCGAGGTCGTTCTTCAGCTGTGCTTCGAGGATGAAGTCGTCGAGCTGCTTCAGCTGCACGCCACGACGACGTGACCGACGGATTGCCTGTCCTGGTTGGGATCGTGCCACGATCGGGTCACGATGATCCTCTCGGGATCGGGATTCATTCGTCAACCACCCAGGATCACAACCTGCGCGATCCAGGTCAGTCGAGGTCGTCGACATCGCGCTCGGCGGGTCCGACGCCGCGAGGTTCGGCAAACGTGCGTACCATATCCTCGCCTTTCGCGCAGTTCCGCGGAGGTCGGACCGCCTACTCGTAACTCCCGCGCCGTTACTCCTGGCCCACTGTTGATCGAATAGCGAAGGAATCGCCGGCTCGTTCGTTCCTACGTCCGAGCCGTGCATCGGACACAACACAACGACTTGACCGCATTCTTGCCGCATGCCATCGTGCCGCGCACACGGGCTAGTACGGATGGAGGCGCTGTGTCGCACTGGATAGCACCGGACCAGGGTGTGCTCGGTGAGCTAGTTCACCGGCATCAGGTTGCGCTACTCGCGAAAGCTCGCAAGCTCTGTCGCGACGATCAGGAGGCGCGCGATCTAGTCCAAGACACCTTCGAAAGGGCCTTCCGCAAGTTTCACAGTTTTTCACCCAGAACCAACGAGCGTGCGTGGTTAATGGTGATCCTGGGCAACTTGTTCGTCGATCGCGTGAAGCGCCAAAAGGTGATCCAGTTCGAGCAACTCCATTCAGAGCATCTGGCGAACGAGCCAGATTGTCCCCCGGAGCTCATGGTTGCTCCCGAGATCATCCATGCGCTAGTCGCACAGCTCGACGAAACGCTGCGCCAAGTAATCGAGCTCAAGGAGTTTCAGGAACTGGACTACAGCGAGATTGCCTCACGGACCGGTGCGAAAGTGGGTACGGTTGGATCACGCCTGACGCGAGCTCGTGAACAATTGCGCGGCCTGTTGAAGGCAGCAATGAGGCGTGGGCAATGACCTGCGACCAGTTGCACGCGTTCATCGACGGACAGCTCGATGCCACCGAGAAGGAAGCGTTTCGCGCGCATCTCGCTGACTGCGCCGATTGCCAGCGTGATCTGCCGCGCATCATGTCGCTTGTCGCGCTGGTAGAGACCGCTGGCGAGGACGGCGGCGTGTCTGCCTCGAAGATCGCCCCCCACGCCCGCATGGCGGCGATGTACCATGCGGCACCAGGGGAACCCGTCGTCGGACCGCCGAGTCGAGCAGCGCCGCACGCGCTGCGCGAGCGACATCGGACGCGACCGCGGTGGCGATCTCGGCGAGCCGCAGCCCTTGCGACAGCGGCGCTGCTCGCGCTTGTGCTGCTGCTCCATCAGATCGTCGAGCGATCGAAGGACTCAGGGCGCGCCGACCAAGGCCCGTCGGATCGCAGTACACTGTTCGCCCAGCTGGCGCTCGAGCGCAAGTTGGAGGCCCGCGTCACGGTGCCCGACGCCGATCGATACCGGCCGTACAACACCGTGCGCAGCGGAGCAACGCAGAGCAACGCCGAGTCGGTCTCGTTCGCCGGTCTCGCCGAACTCGAGCGGCGAGGCGAATGGCACACGATCGGTGTTGCATCCTTGCTGGCCGGAAACCGCGAGCAAGCAGTCGCCTACTTGGCGCGCGCGCCCCGCGCGCCAAACGTCGACGTCGATCGCGCGGCTGCGCTGTTGACGTCGAGCAACGATCAAGACCTGGAACAGGCGCTGGAGCTTCTCGATGGTGTGCTCGCGGTCAACCCGCGCAACGGTCCTGCAGCATGGAACCGAGCGCTCGTGCTGACACGGCTCGGGCTTCCCTTCAGCGCGGCCAGGGCATTCGACCACGTCGCAACGGTCGCTGAGCCAGGGTGGAGCGACGAGGCGCGAATGCGCGCGACGGAGCTCCGGGCATCCACGACCAAGGCGGAAAAGAGTTGGCACGACGCCTGGGCGGCCGGCCAGCGCCTGATCACGACGGGCGAGCCGCTTCCCGCCGGAGCCATACGAGCGCACCCCGGTGTGATCCGATTGCGGTTCTACGATGCCGTGCGCGCAGCTCCTACCGTCGAGCGGCTGCTGGCACTGCGTCCGGTCGCGAGCGAACTCGACGCTACCTACGGGGGTAGCGTGTTGACATCGCTCATCGCGCGCATCGCGCGATCGCATTTCGCAGTCCGCGCGCCCCTGGCCGCGACCTACGCGAGGCTCATTGTCGATGCCAACCGCATCGACCGCGGGGAACGCGAGCGATTCCTCGCTGCGCTGCGCCGTGCTGGCGATCAGGCGGAGGACATCTTGCTCGGTACGCTCATAATCACCGACGAAGCGCAGCACTCCCTCGCTGAGCTACAACGGCTCGCCGAGGCGACCCGTGATCCATGGTTCGTCGCGTTCGGCGCCCACGAGCAGGCCAAGCGCGATGTGGCAGCGGCCGATTACCTCGGTGCCGAGTCGCGCCTAATCGACGCGATCGACGTTGCGCGTGTCGCGCGCGTCGCCTATCGCACGGAGCTGCTCGAGCTTGAGCTGGCCAATGCGCTGTTCCGGCTGCATCGGCTGCCCGAGGCGCGCAGTGTCGCGCTTGAGGCGCTCCGCCGCGCGCGTTCGGGCGGCGAATGGCTGCACGAGAACGCCGCGCTCGAGATGCTCTCCGAGGTCGCGCGCCACCGCCACGAGATCTCACTCACTCGTGCGCTGATTGGTGAGCTCCTCGAACGCCATCCCGACAGCTGCGAGATCAAGAAGGAAGGACACCTGGCGCTTGCCAATCTGAATATGCTGCGACTCGAAATCGACAGTGCCCGACGAGAGCTCGCACTCGCGCCAACCTGCGAACAGCCGCTCGAGCTTCAGGCCGCGCTGGTTCTCGCCGATCTGCAGAGATTTTCGGGCACTCCCCAGGAGGCGGCCCAGGCAAAGGCCGGGCTCGATGCGCGGCGGGCGGCGGGCACACTCACGTCCGCAGAGCGCGCTCTGGCCGATGAGATCGAGGGTCGCTTGCTGCTTGGGTCAGACCGTGCACGGGGCGAGGCGCTGCTGCGCAGTGCGATCCAGCAGGCCGAGGCGATTGACACCCGAGATCAGGTCGCCGCCAAGGCGCGCGCCTACGCGTATTCGGCGCTAATCATGGAAGCTGGACGGCGCAGCGAGACGGAGCGCGCCCTCGCGCTGATCGCCGACGAGATGGGTTCGGTGCCTCCCGAACGCTGCGCCGTCGGGATTGCCAAGGCCGATGAGTGGGAACTCGTCGTCGCGCGCAGCACCGACGGCCGGCTCCTACGACACTTCGAAGCAGCGCTGACATCTCCGGTGTTCGACGCCACGGCGCTTGTGTCGGATAGCCTACGTCAGGCACTCATCGACTGTCCAGTGGTCAAGGTACTCGCTCGGCCACCAGTGCTGGGCGCATCTCGGTTACTCCCTCCCCAGATTGCGTGGAGCTATGCCTTGCGAGGCCCAGCTCCGGCAGGTGAAACCACGGCTTCGTCGAGCCTGATCGTGTCCGATGTCGTCCCGCCTGCACACCTCGGGCTCGCGCCGCTCGCAGTTTCCATTGTAGCAGCCGATGGCGACGGTCCCCCGCGCGTTTCGCTGTCTGGCCCTCTCGCCACGCCCGCGCGGGTGCTTGACGCAGCGGAACGGGCCAGCGAGATCGAACTAGATGTGCATGGCTTCGTCGATCTCGGCGTTTCCGATGCCTCATATCTCGTGCTATCGCCCGACTCGGATGGAAGGTACGCGCTCACCGCGGCGGAGATCGCCAAGAGCCGCCTGCAGCACGCTCCGCTCGTGATCCTCGCTGCGTGCCATGCCGCCACCACAGCGCCATATCTGCACGAGGCGTGGGGTTTGCCGATAGCGTTCGCGCGCGCCGGCGCGCGGGCCATCGTTGCGACACCGGGTGTCGTCGACGATGCGCAAGCCAGTGCGTTTTTCGCGGTGGTGCGCGCCCGCGTACGGCGCGGGCAGCCACCCGCTGCCGCGCTACGCGATGAGCGAATGGACCGGCTCCGGACCTCTCCGGAGAGCTGGGTACGTGACGTGATCGTGTTTGAACCTGGAGGAGAGCTACGTGCAGATCATCGCAACCTTGACTCTCACTAGACCACAGATCGGGAAACCGGACTGGGCGAGCCATACACGCAACGTAGTAGTCGTTGCGATCCATCATCGGGACCATGCAGGCCAGTTCGAAGCATTCATGTTCGACGATCACGCCAAGTGGATCGGCTACCGGGAGTCCAAGCTAGCCGACTTTTCCCACTTCATTACCGCGCTGGTAAGATCCCTCATGGGACACGGCAGGCTCACCAGCGAGTCTGGATCGGGCATCCGGCCTAATGAAGGCGTCGTGCCAATCCCCCCGGGGACGCCGAAGGTGCCGGGCGATATCCCGCCCCGGCCAATTAGTGAGCCCTCCACGCGTCGAATCTCGCCGCTGAGATCGCATCGCGCGCGTCGCACGCAATCAAGTCAGAGTAGTTCTCGATCGGACGCGGTCTGACTCGCGAGCCGTCGGTTTGAGATCGCGCGACAAGCTCGCGCGGCACGCGGTGAACCACGTGTTCTCGACGGCGGATGTGCAGCTCACGGAGGCAACCACGAGTGTTCGCGACCTCCAGAATCGCGCGCAACATTAGGCCTCACTCAGGTTGCTACAATATTCCAGTATCACGAATCAACACCTTCTGAACTGAACGCAGAAAACTTGGTCATGACGATAGGCGATGATCGCAATTACGCACTATTACGCTTGTCGAGTTTGATAATTAGTGAACCATTGGAGGAAGATATGATGATTAGAGCGAGGATATCCAGTGTTTGGTTCGCCGGGCGGGCGACGCAACTCTGCGGTGTAGCGCTGCTTGCCGCGCCGCTGTGGATGGCCACAGCCTGCATCAGCGCTCCGGATGATGGTGACGAGGTGAATGCGCAGGTTCAGGAGGCACTTGTTCCGCAAGCGGGTGCCGGGTGCACGGTACTCCGGCCGGTAAGTTGGGTTATCGCCGGTGTCACCTGCGTCGAGACTGCCGCGACGCCGATCTTCATCATGGACGGCGACACGTACACGACTACGTCCGACAACAACGGTAACTTCGGCATCGGTTCAATTACCCTGCGGTGCAGCAACGGAAGCCTGACGACGATCTCCGCGAGCTGTAGACGCAGGGTCGGTGGCGGTGGCGGACTATGACATGACAGTCATAGTTAAACCCACACTGGACAAGTAGTTGAGAGGAAGTCGTATTTTGAAAGGAAGATGCATAATGTCGAAGCCATGGATAATAGTGTATATACTTGCGACGATCGTGGTGATGGGGATTGTCGGACGTGCAAGATTGAATGCCTCCGGCGAGAGCGCGCCGGCGCAGCTCGTCGAGCGAACCAGACCTGCTCCGGCCACCAGCATGGTGGCGCGCGAGCTGTCGGTCAGCGCCGACGTTGCCTCGCCTGGGCTGGACGAACTTCGGGTGCCGATGCTGCGTTGCACCGACGACATAACCTGCCAGGTTAGCTGCCGGGCGCGCGGCGCCTGCGAGGGCAACTGCTTCACGTCCGGCGTCTGCACCTGCATATTTCCACTCCCCAACGGGCTATGCCCGTGAGGCCGCTGAGCGAGCCCTCATGGGCCTGCCCAGGGATGCCTGCCAGCCGCCGACGATACCGGCCGCGCAGGGGCCGCGATACCTCTGACGACGAAACGTGGCGCTGAGCTAACCGTTCGAAATCGATCGAGAAACCTCTCGCGCCTTACTGATCCCGACCTTGCGACGAGCTGTACTTAGAGGCGCCGGTGATCGCCAGCCACGCTCCGGCCAGCGAGCTACATTGAGACAAATTCCGCCCGCCGATCAAGGATCGACATGTGACAGCGACGATCCCGTCGATGATCACCGTACGCGATCTCGTCACCGCGCGGCGCGCCAGCGAGTTGGTCCCCTCGGAGAGCGCAGCCGACGCGCGGGGCTCACCGGTGGGACAGCACGATGACCGCCGTGGCCGCGGCCCGGGAGGCAGCTGCGGAGCAGTGAACGCCCGGGGGACGCACGGAGGCGGAGCAGGTCCGAAGGGGAACCCCGAGCCCGAGCCCAGCGCTGCGGGTTCGCGCGAGCACCGGCCGCCGCGCGGTTTCGCGCGAGCAGCGGCACCTGCGCGAGATCGCGCAAGCGCCATGCTCCCACGACCGCGCTACGGCGAGACCTCGGAGCGGCGGCGCGCCAGATCGGAGGCGGTGGTCCACAGGAGCGCGGGGGCGAGGAACAGCGCGACGCCCAGGCAGGTCAGCTCGCCGAGCATCGCGGCGAGGCCGAACGAGCGGATGCCGAGGTTCTGCGACAGGAGCAGCGAGCCGTAGCCGACGATCGTCGTGTAGGAGCAGATCGCGACGGCGCCGCCGGTGGTGGCGAGCGCGGCGCGGCCGCGGCCGGGGCCCTCCTGGCGCTCGCGGGTCGCGATGTTGACGGCGTACTCGATGCCGATGCCGATCGTGATCGGCAGCGCGACGAAGTCGAGGAAGTTGATGCGGAGGCCGAGCACGGCCGCGCTGCCCAGCATGAGCATGGTGCCGCCGAGGCCGCACACGATGGTGACGAAGCCGTGGCGGTTGCGACCGACGATCAGGAGCACGACCAGGATCGCGCCGAGCAGCGCCGCGAGGGTCGCCTTCGGCCCATCGTCGAGCACGGCCTCGAGCACGTCGGCGAACACGAACGAGGCGCCGCCGAGATGGACGTCGGACGGCAGGTGCAGCGCGCGGACGTTGTCGGAGAAGCGCACGGTGTCGTGGGCGTCCCAGACCGCGTAGCCGGGGCCGGGGGTCGCGCCGATCAGCTTGCCGCGCGAGCCGTCGGCCTCGATGAACGGCGAGGCCAGTGCCTCGGGGACGTCGTTGTCGCCGAGGACGCGGAGGTCGTCGGGCGGCCGCAGCTTGGCGAGCTCGGCGCGATCGGCATCGGGCAGCTGCTCGATCTCCTTGGAAGACAGCCGCTGGCGGATCTGGTCCAGCACGGCGAGCTTCTCGGCCTGCTGCGATGGCAAGAGGTCGTCGATCGTGACCAGCTGCGAGAACAGCCGATCGCGCGGCGCGACCCCGGCATCGACGGCGCGTAGCCGCGCCATCACCGGGGCGACGTCGTCGCGGCGCGGCACCGCGATCACGAACCCGGCGTCGGTGCCGTGGCCGAACGCGGCGTCGATCGCGTGCATCCAGCGCTGCTGCTCGTTGATCGCCGCGCTGCGCGAGCGCAGGTTCTTGAAGTTGCTCTCGAACGGATCGTCGGTGAGGTAGCGCGCGGTGACCACACCGGCGCCGGCGATCAGCGCGATGGTGGCGATCGCGGTGACCACGAGGTTGTGGGGCAGGAGCCTGGCCAGCCAGCGACCGAGCGGTGGCTCGCGGCGCGGCCGCATGCCGAAGCTCCGCGCGATCGACAGCGCCGCGGGGAGCACGAGGTAGGCCGCGCACCAGCACAGCAGGATGCCGATGCCGCCGATCACGCCGAAGTCGCGGAAGCCGCGGAACACCGTGATCACGAGCGAGGCGTAGGCGACCGCCGCGGTCAGCGCCGCTGCGAGCGTGCCGGCGACGGTGTTGGCCAGCGCGCCGGCCAGCGCGTCGACGCCATCGCGGCCGGCCCGCAGCTCCTCGAAGTAGCGCGCGGTCACCAGGATGCCGACGTTGATGCCGTTGCCGATCACGATCGACGACAGGAACGCGGTGGCCAGGTTGAGGTGGCCGATCGCCACCTGGGTGAACGCGAACGTCGTGATCGTGCCGATCGCGAGCGACCACGACAGCGCACCGACCGCGAGCGCCGAGCGAAAAAACCAGATCAGCGCGAACATCACCAGCGACACGGTCACCAGCGTCGCCAGCAGCATGCCGTTCAAGATCGAGTCGTGCTCGGCGACCGACACGACGATGTCGCCGGCGACGCCGATCTCGACGCCGGGGACGGCCGCGTGCACGTCGTCCATCACCTGGTCGATGCCGGCGAGCAGCTGCTTGTCGAGGTCGACGTCACCCGACGAGAACGCGGTGCGGATGATCATCCGCTGCAGCTTGCCGTCGGGGCTGACCAGCTCGCCCTTCTGGGCGCTGTCGGCCTCGGCCTTGCGCAGCCGCTCGCGCAGCTGGTCGGCCGCGTCCGGCCCGGCCGGCGCGTCGTCGAGCCCGATGTACAGCGGGTTGGCCTCGAGCCGGGCCTGCCGGATCTTGTCGTCGATCGCCGCCCGGGCGCGCTCGAGGTCGGCGAGGTCGGCGAACAGCCAGCGGTGCTGCCACGCGTACGCGCGCATGGCGCGGTCGTCGAACGTGACGCTCGACACCAGCGGAAGTCGGACAATCTTGTCGCGAAGCAGCTCCGCGGCGCGCTGCCGGAGCGCCGGATCGGCCGACTCCACCGCCACCATCGCGGTGCCGAGCACCCGCGCACGCTTTCCGATCTCGCGAAGGTCGGTGACGGAACGGACGTTCTGTGGCAGGAGGTAGGAGAAGTCTGGAAGGATCTTCAGCTGCGTCGCACCGAAGGTGGCGAGCGCCGAGAACACGATCGAGATGGTGATAATCGCCCAGCGGCGACGTTCGATCCACGAGGCATACCGCCTCGCGAAGTCGGCACCGGCAGTCACGCGCGCACCATGCCCAGCGCTACCGGATTTGTCCAGCTCCCGCTCGGTCCGCTACCCGGGTGGTGAGGCTGGCGGTGAACCGGCAGTGTCGGATTCCTGTCGCTCGGGGCCCGAAATGTGGACGGCCTCATGGTTGCACGTCCGACTTGACGCAATCGAAGGTTTGGCTACCGTGCACCCCCCCGCCATGGCTCTCCGCAACGCCCCGATGCCGGCGCCGGTCCCTGTCAGTGAGGGGCGGTTGCGCGTCTGCATGATGGTGACGTACGACATGGCGTCGCCCGGCGGAGGGGTGAAGCAGCACGCGCTTCATCTGGCCGCCTCGCTGCGCCGGCTGGGCGACGAGGTCATGCTGGTCGGACCGTCGTCGGTCCCGACCGACGAGCCGGATGTGCATTCGTTCGGCGGCATCGTCAACATCCCGGCCAACGGGTCCGACAACAACCTCGGCCTGCTGGTCTCGCCGCGCGCCATTGCAAGGTTCTTCCGCAAACATCGCTTCGACGTCATCCACATTCACGAACCGCTCCAACCCGCGCTGTCGTACTGGTCGGTCTGGCTGACCCGCCGGGTGCCCCACGTCGCCACCTTCCATGCGTTCATGGAGGAGGAGGGCCTGCTGCTGCGCTGGGCCCGCAAGGCGTGGGGTGCGACGATGTTTCCCTGGATCCAGCGCGCGATCGCGGTGTCCGAGCCGGCCGCCCGCTATGCCTCCGCGGCCTGGAGCCGCGAGCTGTCGATCATCCCCAACGGCGTGCCGACCGACATCTTCACGCCGCCCGATCTCCACCACTACAACAACCGCGTCAAGCTGCTGTTCGTCGGGCGGATCGGCGACGTGCGCAAGGGTGCGCGCTACCTGTTCGAGGCCTACGCGGGCCTCTTGGCCCGCAGGCTGCCGGTGACGCTGGACGTGGTCGGCGAGCTCGGCCAGGCCGAGCCCCCGCCGTCGCTGCCCGGGCTGACCTATCACGGCGCGGTCGCGTTCGAGCGGCTGTCCCAGCTCTACCGCGCCTGCGACGTGTTCGTCGCGCCGTCGACCGGCCAGGAGTCGTTCGGCATCGTGCTGCTCGAGGCGATGGCGTCCGCCAAGCCGGTCGTGTGCAGCAACATCGAGGGCTATCGCCAGGTCGCGACGACCGAGGGCTCGACCCTGGTCGCGCCGTCGGACCCCAAGGCGCTCGAGGATGCGATCGCGCGGGTGGTCCGCACGCCTCCGGAGATCCGGAGGTGGCATGGCGAGCTCAACCGGCGCCACGCCGAGACCTTCGACTACGACCGCCTCGCCGAGCGAGTCCGCCACGAGTACCGCCTCGCAATCGCGGCGTGCCGCGCCGGCGTGCGGCGACCGGATCGCGAGGCCGCGGCGGCCAGTTCGCCAGCCCGCCGACGACGAGGCCGGCAAAGATGTCGACCACCCAGTGGTGGCGCAGGTAGACCACCGAGATCCACAGCGAGGCGACCATCACCACCACGACGCGGAACCACAGCCGCGGCCGGGTCGGCCACACCGCGTCGGAGAACCGGTACGAGTAGATCAGCGTGAGCAGCGCGAGGCTGCAGTGCAGCGACGGGAACGCCGAGCGCGTGCGGGCCGGATCGGCGCTGTCGAAGGCGCCCTGCTGGAGCTCGAACAGCCCGAAGTGCGAGTGCAGCACCGGGGGATCGAAGCCGCCGTGCATCAACGGGTCGTAGTAGCGGGGCGGCCCGGCGGGGAACAGCAGGAACAGGAAGAAGCCGATGCCCATCTGCAGGACCAGCGCGGTGGTCATCTCGCGGAAGTCGTCCCTGCGGCCGCGCAGCGACAGCATGGTCGCCAGGATCATCGGCGTGATGAAGTAGCAGCCGTACGCGAACGCCATGTAGTCCGTCAGGAGGGGTGTCGAATGTTTCTACAACCAGACTGTCGGTTCGACACCGAACAACCACTGATCCGCGTGGAACAGGTGCTCGTCGATCGAGGTCTTGCGTACGACGCCGGTGTAGGTTTCCAGGCTCTGGAACAGCCACATGATCAAGATCACAGGACCCCAGTCGCGAAGGATGCTCACGACTGCGCGCCGGAGCTCGTAGCGGGCCCCCGGCTGGTTCCGCACGATCGCCGGCGCGCTCCACGCCGTGCGCACGACAACCAGGACCGTGGCGATGCCCGCCGAGATCACGATCGGCCCCTCCTTCCACTTGTAGGAGCCACCGTAGGCCGTCACCAGGACCGCGAGCGCGGCGGTGAAGCCGGCCACCATCCCGAAATCGGGGCCGATCCACGCCATCGCGCGGCGCAGCACGCGCGGCCGGGGCAGCGCGAGCTCTGCGGCGGACACTCCCGACACGGCGGTGGACGATGAGATACCCGCGCCGGTCGCGTCAAGTGGGTGAGGTGACCCCGTGAATCGCCGGCTCACCATCGCCATCCGCATCCTGGTGATCGGCGTGGTCGCCGCCGCGCTGTGGTGGTTCCTCCGCAAGATCGACTTCGCCGAGCTCGGCAAGCAGATGAGGTCCGCCAAGCTGTGGCCGCTCGTCCTGGCCGCGGGCCTGAACTTCGTTTGTCTCTGGGGGAAGGCAGTGTGCTGGCGGATCATGCTAGCCCCGCGCCACAAGGTCGGCGTGTGGCGGCTGTTCCGGTACACGATCGCGACGTTCGCCGCGTCCGCGATCGCCCCGGCACGGGCCGGCGAGGTGCTGCGGGTCTGGACGCTCAAGCGCCGCGACTGCGTGCCCGTGGCCGACACCGCCGCCGTCGCGGTCGCCGAGAAGCTGCTCGACGGGATCTCGATGGTGATCCTGGTCGCCCCGGTGCCGTTCCTCCTGCCCGGTCTGCCATGGCAGGTCGCCGGCGGGATCGCCCTGTGCGCCGCGATCGCCATCGCGCTGTTCGTCGGCCTGTTCATCGCGGTCGGCCGGGTCGGCGAGACCACGTCGTCGCGGACGTGGGTCCGCCGGTTCGTCGCCGGCATGCATGTGCTGCGCAGCCCCAAGCGGGTGCTCGGCTCGCTCCTCCTCCTGATCCTCGTGTGGTCGGCCGACCTCGGCGAGGTCATGGCGGTGTTCTACGCGATCGATATCGACCTGACGATCGCCGCCGGCCTGCTGGTCCTGTTCAGCCTCAACCTCTGGATCGCCATCCCGTCGACGCCGGCCCAGTTCGGCGCGCTGGAGGCGGGCGCGATCAGCGCGCTCCAGCTGTTCCCGGTCGTCGGCGAGAAGGCCGCCGCGTTCGCCCTGCTCTACCACGCGCTGCAGGTGATCCCGCTGATCGCCGCGGGCCTGATCCTCGAGGCGCGCCTGGTGCTCGGCCGCGAGGGCGAGCCGACCGTGAACGGCGAGCTTCGCAACCGCTCCGGAAAGGTGAGCGCACCGGCGCCGGCCCCTGGCCCGCCGGCCGCGCCGCCCGCGCCGCACCCGAGCCACACCAGGCCGTAGCGGCGGCCGCGTCAGTCGAGGTCCCGCGCCTCGAAGTCGCCGCGCTCGATCGCCCGCCCCAGCGCTTCCCAGTCCGCCGTGACCTGATCGGCGCCGAGCCCCGCGAGCACCGCGATCGCGCGGTCGAGCTTGTCGGCCTGTCCCGCGTAGCCGTACAGCACCGCGGCGTCGCCGGTGCGGCCGTGCGCCTTGGCGAAGGTCTCGCCGCACACCCGCGCATACTCGATCAGCGAGCTGCGCCGGAGGTCGGCGGGATCGATCGACGCCTTGTGATCGGACAGCTGGCGGACGTAGAACGGCGCGTCGTCGATCGACGTCCAGCCGAGCAGCGGATCGGTCCAGGTCTGCAGCCGGTGCTGGCCCTCGGCGACGCGCTTGCCGTGATGGCTGGCGAGCCGCGGATCGGCGGCAACGAGGCCCAGCGCCTCGTAGCAGCTCGGCAGCGCCTGCTTGACCTGCAGGGTTAGCGGATCGTCGATGCCGTTGCCGACGCACAGCACCACGTAGTTGCGGCCGCCGATGCTCCCCGTGCCGGCGACCTTGAACGCGACGTCGTACGCCAGGTAGCAGTCGAGCACCTGCTGGTGGTTGGGCGCGAGGGTATCGCGGTACGCCGGCAGCGCACCGAGCACCGCCTGGGCCTCGGCGTCGGGCACGCGCGACAGCTTGGGCGGGTTGGCGACGAACCGCGGCTTGCCGTCGTGCGATGGCGCGGTCAGCTCGTCGCGCGCCTGCAGCGGCGTCATGCGCTCGGCCTTGCGCAGCACCCGGCCGACCGGTCCCTCGGGGGCGAAGCGGTGCACGCAGTAGCGACCGAGCTCGACCGCCGGCAGGTCGGCCAGCTCGTGCAGGGTCTCGCGCCACGACCGCACCATCGCCATCACCGCCTCGCGCGCGACGCGCTCGGACACCCCGGCCTCGCGGCCGACCAGGACGATGCTGATCGCGAGGCGCTTGACGTCCCATTCCCAGGGTGCGCGGCAGGTCTCGTCGAAGTCGTTGACGTCGAACACGATCCGTCCCTCGGGGCTGGCGTACGCGCCGAGGTTGCGGACGTGCGCATCGCCGCAGATCTGCACCGTGTAGCCGGTGTGGGGCAGCGCCGCGAGGTCGGGCGCCATGATCGCCGCGCCGCCGCGCAGGAACGCGAACGGCGACGCCGCCATCCGGCCGTGGCGATACGGCAGCAGCTCGCGGATCCGGTGCTCCTCGTTGCCGCGCAGCCGGGCGATCACGTCGCGCTCGCCGGACACCCAGACGTCGTGATCGACGCGCCGCACGCGATCGCGCAGCCGCCGGCCGAAGGCCTCGCGCTCGGCGCGCGCGCGATGCAGCGGTGGCGCCCCCATGGTGCTCGCTCGCTCGACGGCCATCCTCCGATCCTCCCACACGCGCGGAAAACCCCGCCGCACCGAACATTAAGACCGGGTTTTCGCGATCGCGCAAGCATCGCGTACGGCAGCGCCATCGCGGGCACGAATTGCCGGCCGAGCAAGCGAGGTCAGCGCGTCGCGAGGGCGCGGCGGGCGGCCCGGACGACGCGGGGATCGCCGTCGCCGAGCAGGCGCTCGAGCAGCGGCCGGGCCTGCTTGGTGCCCGGGTTGGTCAGCAGCGTGAACGCGACGCACGCGGCCTCGCGGACGCGCGGGTCGTCGGAGCTGAGGTAGCCCGCGAGCGCCGCAGCGCCGCGCCGCCCGGACAGCACCTTCATCGCGGTCGCCGCCGCGGTGGCGAGCCGGCTCTTCGCGCTGCTCGGCTTGCTGTCGCGGCCGAGCACCAGCGCCGCGAGCGCCGGGACCGCGGCGGCGTAGCCGGTGCGCTTGACGCCGTCGATCGCGACGCGCTGGACGCTGCGCTCGGGGTCGCCGAGATAGCTCGCGAGCTCGGGGCCGTGCTCGGGGCGGGCGATCGCGATCAGCACGCCGAGCGCGTTGGCGCGGGCGTCGCCGGTGGTGCGCCGGGCGATCGCGAGCAGCTCGCCGGCGGCGGTGGCGTGGTCGCGCCGGGTCGCGAGCTCGCGCGCGCGCTTGATCTCGCCCAGCCGCTTGCCGCGCAGGGCATCGGCGAGCGGCTCGAGCGGCGTGGCCAGCTCGTCGACCTCGGTGGTGCGCAGCGGCCGCCGGCGCCCGGCGCCGACCCGCGCCAGCCGCGCGGTGACCTGGCCGACCGCGCCACGCGATCGCCGCCAGCGCTCGAGCCACGCGATCGCATCGGCCAGCACCGCGGTCCGCGTGAGCACGCCGTCGTCGGTGTAGACGTCGTAGTGCGGCGTGCCCGGCGTGAACACGAACGGGCTCCAGGTGACGACCACGCCGCGGATCAGCGACGGGACGACCTCGGCGGTGCCGCCGGTGTCGGTGGTCAAGGTCACGCCGATCACGCCGTACGGCGCGATGATGCCGTAGCGCGCCGACCAGCCGCGCCCGAGCGCGCGGACCAGCGCCTCGAGAAAGGCTATGGTTTCCACCAGCCCTCGCGATCGACGAGGTCGAACACCTCGCGGAGGATCGCGAGGCCGTTGCGCGCGGTCGCCTCGTCGGTGGTGAGCGGTGGCTGGATCCGGAAGCTCGCCGAGTAGCTCATCGTCAAGAGGCCGCGCCGCACGCACTCGGTGAAGATGCGCTCGGTGACCTTGCGCGGCAGCGGCGTCTTGCCGACCTTGTCGCTGACCAGCTCGATCGCCAGGAACATGCCGGCGCCGCGCACCGTGCCGACGAACGGGTAGCGATCGACCCAGGGCTCGAGCTCGTGCAGCATGACCTCGCCGACCCGCCGCGAGTTGTCGACCAGGCCCTCGTCCTCGAGGATGCGCAGCGACGCCGCGCCGGCGGCGGCCGCGAGCGGGTTGCCGCCGTAGCTCGACGAGCTGCCCGACGCGTTCGACCACGGCTTGGCCGCCGCGATCGCATCGGTCGTGGCCAGCGCCGACAGCGGGAACCCACCGCCGACCGCCTTGCCGATCGTGACGATGTCGGGGATCACGCCGGTGTGGTGGATGCCCCACCACGTCCCGGTACGGCCGAGGCCCGTGATCATCTCGTCGGCGATGAACAGCGCGCCGACCTCGTCGGCGATCGACTTCATCGCCGGCAAGAACTCCCTCGGTGGCACGATGTTGCCGGCGGTTCCCTGCATCGGCTCGACGATGATACCCGCGACCTCGCCCGCGGTGGCGACCTTGACGTACTTGCGGGCGACCTCGGCGCACGCGATCCCGCACGACGGGTAGCTCGCGCCGACCGGACAGCGGTAGCAGTCGGCGTACGGCACCTGGTGGCTGCCCGGCACCATCGGCCCCAGCTTGTCCTTGAACGTCGAGCCCATCAGCGACAGCGCGCCCATGGTCTTGCCGTGAAAGCCGCCCCAGCAGCTCACGAACTCGTACTTGCCGGTGTACGACTTGGCCAGCCGCAACGCGCTCTCGACCGCCTCGGCGCCGCCCGAGTACATCTGCAGGCGGTGCACGCCGTTGGCCGGGGCGTGGCGGGCGAACCGCTCGAACAGCTCGACCCGGGCCTCGCTGGTCAACGAGCCCACCGCGGCCCGCGCCGCCTGCTTCTGGATCGCCTCGACCCACGTCGGGTGTGAGTGGCCGAGCGCGCCGACCGCGATGCCGCCGATGAAGTCGAGCAGCTGGTTACCGTCGACGTCGGTGATCTGCGTGCCCTCGGCGTGATCGACCACCACGCCGGCCATCAGCGCGTAGCCCTGGGCACCCGGCGCCAGGTGCTCGTCCTCGCGCGCCCGCAGCGCCTGGCTCCTGGGCCCCGGAATCGGGGTGACGAGGCGGCGGTTCTGGTTCGCGGGCTGCGGCATGAGCGCGGTCTTACCGCAACGCGCGGCCGATGCGTACCAGGCGGAGCACCGCAGCGACGTTCCCGATCACACAGACCACGCCGAGCGCGACCAGACAGGGTGTGACATACGGCAAGTCATGCGCGACCAGCGCTGGCCCGACCAGCGGGGTCAGGCCGATGCCGGCGATCAGGTAGGTCGAGCGCTCGTGGCGCCGCATCAGGCCGCGCGGCGGGCTGACCTGCAGCGCCTCGGCCTTGGCGCTGGTGTAGCTCACCATGAACGATGCCAGCGTCGCGCCGAGCGCGAGCGCCATCTGCCACCACGACGTCCGCAGGACGATCACCAGGCCCGCGAGGAACGCGAACTCGGTGTAGCGATCGACCGCGGCGTCGAGCAGCTCGCCGCGGTCCGAGCCGCTGTTGGTCAGCCGCGCGACCTGACCGTCGAGGATGTCGCCGATCGTCGACATGGTCGCGAGCAGCGTGGCCAGGCCGAACCAGCCCAGCGCCAGCGCCACGCCGGCGCCGAGCCCGAGCACCAGCGCGCTCCAGGTCAGGCCGTTGGGCGTGACCCCGAGCGCCGCGAGCCCGCGGACCACCGGCTCGATCGCCCAGTACGTCGCGTCCATGATCCCGCGGCCGACCAGCGCGGTGCCGCCGATCTTCGAGACCCGGTCGGAGTGAAACGCGCCGCGCGCCGCGAGCCGGAGCCCGTACAGCGTCAGCGCCACCGCCCACAGCGCGCCGGTCACATAGCAGAAATAGACGTCGGGTCGCACGATCGGCTCAGGTCTCCGCGCGGATCAGCCCGCCTTGACCACCGCGGTCCGCTCCGCGCCGATGGCGAGCTGCTTGCCGTCGGCGCGGGCCGACGCGTACGCGGTCTCGATCAGCTGCACGCACATCGCCGCGTCGCGCGCCTCCTGGCCGACCCACTGGCCCGTGCGGATCGCCTGCACGAACTCGACCTGCAGCGCCTTGAACCACTCGACGTGCGAGGCGTCCATCCAGTGCGACGCCGCCGACAGCCGCTCGACGTCGCCCGGCCCCGGCGCCCCACCGGCGCGCTTTCTGTGGATCTCGATCTCGTCGTCCTCGACCTTGATCGCGCCGTTGGCGCCGTGAATCGTGTAGATGACCTTGCGGAACCCCGAGTTCCAGGTCAGCTGGGCGACCGCGATCCCGGTCGGGAAGGTCACGGTGCAGCTGAAGTTGTCCTCGGTGTCGAACGTCGACAGGTTCGACATCTTGGCCGTGATCGCGGTGGGCTGCGACGCCAGCCAGTCGAAGGCCAGGTAGAAGGTGTGGCTGCCGTGGTCCATCGCGATGCCGCCGCCCGAGGTCTTGCGGGTGCGCCGCCAGTCGGGCTGCCAGTCCGCGACGCCCTTGGCGTGCGTGGTGCGGAACGTGTCGAGCGTGACCAGGTGGATCGGGCCGATCTCGCCCGACTCGAGCACCGCGCGGATCGCCTTGATCACCGGCGCATGCTTGTAGTTGTGCGACGGAAAGAACACCCGCTTGGCGGCGATGGCGTGATCGAGCATCGCCCGCGCATCGGCGGCGCTGGTCGCGATCGGCTTCTCGCA
Source organism: Deltaproteobacteria bacterium (assembly GCA_005887925.1). Lineage (GTDB taxonomy): Bacteria > Myxococcota_A > Polyangia > Haliangiales > Haliangiaceae > JABFXX01. The sequence continues at coordinate 23,634 of VBLP01000107.1, forward strand.
GAACACGTGCAGGCCATGCTCGAACGCGGCGTGGGCGATGGCGGCGTGGTCGCACGGCGGTGTCGCGATGTCGACGAAATCGAGGCCGCGGGCCTCCGCGGACAGCAGCGTCTTGGTATCGGGGTAGATCCGCGCATGCGGGAGAACCTGACGCGCCCGCTCCCGCCGGGCGGCGCAGACATCCGCCACCGCGACGATCTGGATCTGGTCGGGAGCGGAGAGGTAGGCCGGGACATGGCCTTTCTCGGCAATGAATCCGAACCCGATGAGGGCACCCTGTAATGGACGGGTCATGCGTCTGCCTCGGCAGTGAAGTAGGTCAATTCGGTGACAGAAGCAAGAACCGGGGCACACCGAGTCTTGCCACCGGGCCACCACAGCGACCCCTGGCGGATCGATGTCGGTTTTTCGACGTTTAGCCGCCGAAATCGCTGTCAGCTTTTCGACAAACCGGGGCTTTTTGGTCGCCCGAGCTGTCGCCGGCGACGATCCCGCTCGATCGTCATGAGCCAGGCTGACGCACCCTACCGGAGCTTTTGATCAGGTGGTCGAAGGCGCGTCAGATCCGCCGTCCCGTCATGGGCGACCGCGCTGGTTGGCCTGGTCGCGCAAGGTCCTCTCCGCCCGGTAGCCCGCCGCGAGCGCACGCTGACCGCGCAGCTCGGCGATGCCGGCATCGGTCGGCTCGGGATCCCCCAGCTCGGGTGCCGCCGCGGCCGCCAGCCGGGCCCGCGCCGCGCGCAGCCGCGCCTCCGCGTCGTCGGGCCGCCTCAGCTGCACGTAGATG
>VBLP01000519.1:0-14454 GCA_005887925.1 Deltaproteobacteria bacterium
TCGATCCGGCGCTGCCGGCGCTGGCGCTCGGCGATCTGGTGCGGCAGCCCGATGCGCTGCGCGCCTGGCTGGTCGCGCTGGTCGACGGCGGCGCGCTCGGCAGCTGGTTCGGTCACCTCGCCGGGCTGCTCGGCGGTGCGGTCACCGGCGCCGGCACCCTCGGCGATCCGTTCCGCGCCGTGCTGCTCGCCGCGCCGGTCGAGCTCGCGATCACGCTCGGCCACGCCGACGGACGGCTGTATCCCGGCGTGACGGTGCGGGTCGGCAGCGCGAGCGCGGTGCACCTCGCCGCCAGCGCCGTGCTGCTCGGCGGCCCGCTGCGCGGCGGCGACCTCGAGCTCTTGCCGGAGCTGTCGGTCGTGGTGCGATCGCCGACGCCGCTGCTCGCGCCGGTGCTCGCCGGCGATGGCACCACCGTCGTGGTCGCGGCCGGCGCGGCACGCGGTGGCTTCGCGCTGCACGACGGGCAAGTCCGCCCGCTGCTCGAGCTGACCGACGTCGTGCTCGCCGGCCACCGCCATCCGCGGATCGATCTGACCCACCTCGACGCGATCGGCGACCTCGCGGCCGATGCGATCGAGGCGGCGCTCGTCGAGGCGCTCGGCGCCGGGCCGGCGCGCCACCTGCTCGCGCTGATCGGCGCGGTGGCGCCGGCGGCCACCGAGCCGGGCGACGTGTGGTCGCTGCCCGGCCCGCCGCGGCTCGACTTCGTGCGCTTCGTCAGCGATCCGCTCGGTGCGCTCGCCGCGTTCCAGCGCGACGCGCTGGTGCGCGATGGCTGGCCGGCGCTGCTCCGCGAGCTCGGCGCGCTGCTCGGGCTGGCGCCGGCGGTGTCGGGCACCGGCACGGCGAGCGATCCGTGGACGCTGACGATCGGCGCGGCGCCGCCGCTGTCGGTCGGTCTGCAGGCGTACCGCTCCGACACGGCGAGCTTGCACCTCGGACTCGCGATCGCGCTCGACGAGGTCGCGGTGTTCCACGAGCACCGCGCCGAGCTGCGGATCGCGCCGGTGCCGAGCGTGACCCTGTTCCCCGGCGCGACGGCCCACGCCGACCGCCTGGTGTTCGGCGTGCGCTGGGTGGTCGGCAGCCCGCCGGAGCCCCAGGCCGCGCTCGAGGCGATCACGCTGGTCGATCGCGGCACGCCGCTGCCCGCGTTCGACATCGCGTACCCGTTCACCGGCGCCGGACCGGCGCTCGGCGCCGCGGCGCTGCGCCTGCTCGTGTCGCGCGCGGCAGCCCGATTCGCCGGCGAGGCCGGCGTCCGCCTGCTCGCGCTGCTCGGTATCGGCGGCGAGGCGCTGGCGCTGCCGGCGGACTTCCCGCAGCTGACCGGCGACTTGACCGCGCCGCGCGCGCTGCTGCGGCCGTGGCTGGCCGCCGTGATGACCGGCAGCGCGGCCGACGGATCGCGGTTCGCCGAGGCCTGGCTGCGCGGGCTGTCGGGTGTGTTCGCCGAGGCGACCGCGCAGCTGCCGACGATCGCCGGCTCGGGGACCGCGCTCGATCCGTGGCGCGCCCGGATCGCGCGCGACTGGCCGATCGAGCTGCTCGCCTGGCTCGATCCGGTCGCGGTGACGCCGGCGATGACCGCGGCGCTGGCCCACGCGGGCGATGGCCCGGCCGCGCTCGCCGCGATCACGCTGGTCGATCGCGGCACGCCGCTGCCCGCGTTCGACATCGCGTACCCGTTCACCGGCGCCGGACCGGCGCTCGGCGCCGCGGCGCTGCGCCTGCTCGTGTCGCGCGCGGCAGCCCGATTCGCCGGCGAGGCCGGCGATCTGGGCACCCTCGCGACCGGGTTCACCCTGCTGGCGAGCCTGTGTGCCGCCGGCGACGGCGTCGTGCCGGTCGCGTCGCAGGCGCCCACGGGCGTGACGCTCGCCGCGACGGTGGCGGCGAGCCACGCCGACGCGGTGGCGGCGGCGACGGCCGCGCTGACCACCGCGATCGCCGGCGGCGTCGCGGTGCTGGTCTCGGCGCCGTTCGCCGATCGCACCGAGTACGCCGGGCTGATCGGCGGCGCCGGCGCGGCGCACTTCGACTTCCGCCAGCCCGGCATCCCCGCCGATCGCGTCGACCTGCGGGGCGTGACCGACAGCGTGCCGTTCTACACCGTCGACCTGCAGGGCAGCGACGTCGCCGCGATGGCCGCACAGCTCGAGCGGGTGATCGACCACCTCGCGACGATCCGGCCCGGCGTCGCGCTGACCCTGGTCGGCCACTCGCTGTCGGGCGCGGCGGCGGTCCGCGTCGCCGCCACGCGCGCCGCACGGCTCGCGCGGATCATCACCGTCGCGGCGCCGCTGCTCGGCGCGCTGCCGCCGTACATCGACGAGCCGACCGCCGCGACCGCCTTGCACGTCGCCACCGCGCTGGCCCCGGCGATGGCGGTGACCGCGGCGCGGCGCGCGATCGAGCTCGCGGGTGCGGCGAGCCGCGGCGCGCTGGCCGCGGGGCTGGTCGCGCCGGTGCCACTCGCGGCGATGGCGGCGCTGGCGCCGGAGCCGGTACCGACAGGTGTCCCCACCATCGCGATCGCGGCCGCGGTCGGCGGCGGGCTGATCGGCGAGCTCGGCGCCGCGCTGCAGACGCTCGCGCCGCCGGCCGGCGATCCGCGGCTCCACCTCGCCGTGTCGGCGTCGCTGGATCCCGACCCCGACGCTGCCGACCTGCAGATCCGCAGCGACCTGCGGCTCGAGCTCGGCCGGCTCGGCCTGGCCGCGGCCGACGATCGCGCCGAGCCCCGGCTCGGCGTGACGATCCGGCTCGAGCGCGCGCGGGGCTGGCTGCTCGGCGGGCCGGGCACGCAACCCGACGGCGCGCCGTGGCCGGCGCGGATCCGCCGCGCCCGGTTCGACGCGGCGTGGGACGGCCACGCGCTGACCACGACCGCCGACCTGGTCGACGCCGCGCTCGGCGAGGCGCCGCGGCGGATCGCCCTGGGAGACGCCGAGGCGGCGAGCCTGCTCGACGCGATGTTCACGCGCTGGCCGCGCTGCGCAGCGACGGTGCGTCGTACCTCGCGCCGCGCCTGCGCGCCGCGCTCGCCGGCGCGTTCTACGGCCACGTCCCCGGCGCCGGTGTCGCGCTCGGCCCGCTGACCGTGCGGCTCGATCCGCCGGCGCTGCGGCTCGCGATCGATCACCCGCTGATCGACGTCGCGCTCGCGCTCGACGCCTCGACCATGGCGCTGTCCGGCGAGGCCGCGCTGCACCTCGCCGGCGCGACGCTGACGTTCCGGCCCGGCACGCTCGATCTCGAGGTGCCGCCGTGGCTGCCGCCGTTGCGCCTCGTGCCGCCGGCGATCGCGCCGGCCGATCTGGTCCAGCGCGTGGTGTTCTCGACCGCGGCCGACGCGCTGCTGTCGATCGTGGTGCCGGGCGGCGTGCACGTGCCGCTCGACGCGCTGCTGTCGGGGCGGGTGCCGTTCGCGCCCGGCGAGATCGGCGTCACCGCGCAGCAGCTGTCGCTGGTGCTGACCCAGCTCGGCACCGCGCTCGGCATGCCACCGCACGACGGCCTGCTGATCGGCCCCGCCGGGCTGGTGCTGCGCGCCACCGATCTCCCCGATCATCGCATCGCCCTGTCGCTGTCGACCGAGGCACCGATCGGCGGCGTGCTCGGGCTGGCCTGTGCGATCGAGTTCGGCGGCGGCCGCGCCGCAGCGCCGCGCGCCGCGATCACGATCGCGCTGCCGGATCCGCCGCCGCCCGCCGCTGCGGGCGCCTGGCACGACGTGCGGGTCGAGCTCGGCCTCGGCGCCGCCGGGCTGTCGCTCGCGCTCGTCGTCGGCACCACGCGGGTCACGCTGCTCCCGGCGTTCAGCGGCTGGGCGTCGCTGCTCGCCGGCGGTGTCGCGCTGTTGCCGCACGCGCTCGACGAGATCACGCCGCGCATCGCCGATTCGCCGGTCAAGACCGCCGTGCTCGCGGTCGCGACCGAGCTCGCGCTGTTCGGGCCGACGTGGACCGCGCACACCGCGGACTTCCAGGCGGTCTCGGCGCTGTCGTTCGACGCGGCGACCCGCGGCCGCGTGCTCGGCGCGATCGCGACGCTGGTCGGCGCGCTCGGCCTTCCCGGCACCGCGACCCGCACCGGGTCGGTGCTGACCTGGACCAGCCCGGCGCTGGCCGCGCCGGCGAGCGGCAGCGCATCGATCGCGCTCGACTGGACCGCCGAGGTCCCGGCGCTCACCGTGGCCGGCGCGATCGACGTCGTCGTCGCCGCCGGCACGACCGCGCTCGATCGCGTCGCGATCCGGATCGGGCTCGACGCGCTGCTCGGCGCGGCGTTCCGCGCCACCGCATCGCTCGGGCTCGATGCGCCGCTCGGCACGGCGATCGCGCCGCGGCTCGAGCTCGGCGCGCGCCAGGGCAGCCACGCGCCCGAGCCGGTCCTGCACCTGCTGCCGCTGGCGACGGCGACCGGCGACGGCCCGCTCGAGATCGCGCTGCTGCCCGCGCCGGCGGCGCACGTCGACGCCGCCGCGCTACCCGGCGCGCTCGGCTTCGGCCTCCTGCTGCCGCTGATCACCGCGCTGGTCCAGCGCGCGACCGGCAGCACCGTGCTATGGCCGGGCGGCCCGACGCTCCCCCACCTGGTCGACGCCTCCGGCCTGTTCGACAGCGCGCACCGCCTGGTCGATCCGCCGCCCGACATCGCCACCGTGCTCGGCAACATCGCCGGCGCGCTGTCGGTCGACGTCACGCTCGGCGCGCTGCACCTGACGCTCGGCAGCCTCGGCGCGTCTGGCGACATCGGCGCTGCGGCCGCCGGCGCGATCCCGATCCCGATCGACGACGTCGAGCTCGACGTGATCTTCGGCGATCCGGCGGGCGGCGCCGACGAGCGCACCAGCGTCACCGTGCTGCGCAAGACCGGCGGCCGGTTCGCGCTCGCGCCGGCGATCCACGCCAACCACTTCGGCGTCGGCGTGCGCGGCGCCCAGGGCCACGCGCTGATCGCCACCGACCAGGTCCGGCTCGGCGGCGCCGACGCGTTCACCTACTTCGACCTCGAGATCGACGACGGCACGCTCGACGCCGAGTTCCGCGGCGTCGGCCTCGAGATCGACGACCTCGGGATCTCGCTCGGCGCCGCGACCGGCGGCAACAACGCGATCGCGTCGGGGCTGATGAAGAGCGCGGCATCGGGCGACGCCGCGCCCGCACAGCCCGGGTTCGGCCTCGCGGTCGAGTACAGGCGCGGCGCAGCGGAGGAGGGCGGCGGCGGGGGCAGCGCCGACTTCGAGCTCGGCGTGCGGCTCGCCGGCCCCGACCCGCGCCGCGCGCTGATCGGCATCCGCGCCGGGTTCGGCCCGCTCTATATCGACCAGGTCGGCATCGAGCTCGCCGACACCCACGATCCGGCGTGGATCCGGTTCGGGGTCGACGGCGGCGTCAGCATTGCCGGGTTCACCGCCCAGGTCGACGATCTGTCGGTCCAGATCCCGCTCGACCACGCCGACCAGCCCTCGAAGTGGAGCATCGACCTCGCCGGCCTCGGCGTGGCCTACGCGCAGGGCGGGATCAGCGTGCTCGGCGGGCTGGCCAAGCACGCGCTCGATCCGCCGGGCAGCGGCGTCGAGTACGTCGGCATGCTCGAGCTCAAGTTCCAGAGCATCGGCGCGGTCGCGGTCGGTGCCTGGGCGCGCCAGATCGAGGACGGCGAGTCGTTCGATTCGCTGTTCATCTTCGCCGCGGTGTTCGTGACGATCTCGCGCGCTGATCGTCCCCGACGACATCAACCAGATCCCGCGGTTCTCGCTGATCGAGGTCCTCGACGATCCGAGCCGGATCGCTCACCCGATGGACCTGCTCGAGTCGCTGCGCATGCCGGCGCGCAAGGGCACGTTCTGGTTCGCCGCCGGGATCCGCGGCGCGCTGTTCGTCGTGGTCGACGTGATCGCGGTGGTCTACGTCGCGCTCGACAAGAACTTCGAGATCGGCGTGGTCGGCGTCGGCCGGCTCGCCCAGCCCAAGGGCAGCCCGATCGTGTCGATCGAGCTCGCGCTCAAGGCGCGCTACTCCACGGCCGAGGGCGTGCTGTCGATCCAGGCCCAGCTCACCGACAACAGCTGGCTGCTGATCCACGACTGTCAGCTGACCGGCGGCTTCGCGCTGTTCATCTGGTTCCCGCGGGCCAAGTTCGTGCTCACGATCGGCGGTTACCACCCGGCGTTCGTGCCCGAGCCCGAGTTCCCCAGCGTGCCGCGGCTGGGCTTCCGCTGCACCCTGCTCGGCGTCATCCAGATCAAAGGCGAGAGCTACTTCGCGCTGACCAACTCGTGCGTGATGGCGGGCACGCGGCTCGAGGCGGTGTACGACATCGGCTGGCTGCGCGCGTGGTTCCGCTCCTGGGCCGACTTCCTGCTGGCGTGGGACCCGTTCCACTACGACGTCTCGATCGGCATCGAGCTCGGCGCCGACTTCAGCATCGACATCGATCTGCTGTTCGGGACCGTGCACATCCACTTCTCGGTCTCGGTCGGCGCGTCGCTCCACCTGCTCGGTCCGCCGCTGCACGGCGAGGTCACCGCCAACCTCGGCCCGATCTCGATCACCGTGCCGTTCGGCGACCCCGAGACCGACAGGCCGCCGCTCTTGACCTGGGAGCAGTTCCGCGATCGCTACGTGCTCGGCAGCGATCCGACGACGATCCCGGTCAGCATCCAGCCGGCGTCGGGGATCGTGCCGCCGGCGAGCGGCAGCCAGCCGCCGCAGGGCGTGACCGCCGGCGATCCGTGGCGGCTGGTCCCCGAGTTCTCGCTGGTCACCACGACCGCGATGCCGGGCGCGCGCTACGCCGGGCCGCTGCACGCCGAGGCCCCGGTCGCCGGCGTAGATCTCGACTTCGCGCCGATGGGCGTGCTCCACGCCCAGACCACGCACCGGGTGACGCTGAGCCGGAGCGGTGGCCCGCTCGGCGCGCTCGATCCGGATCGCTTCGCGACCGAGCTCACCCTGGGCGACTTCGCCGAGGCGGTCTGGCACCACAGCGACGCGCCGGTCGCCGGGACCAACAACGTCAAGGGCCTGGCCGGGGTGACGATCACCGCGACCGCCGAGGCCCAGAATCCGAGCGCAGCGGTGCCGATCGCGACCCTGGTCGACGTCGGGCCGGCCAGGCCGCTGCCGTTCGCGGCGCAGACCGACGCCTGGCGCACCAGCACGATCGTCGTCGGCAATGCCGCGCTCACCGCGCGCACCCGGCTCGGCGACGGCGACGTCAGCCGGCTGCTCCTCACCGGCTCGCCGGCGCGCGACGGCGCCGCCGATGCGATGGGGCTGGGCACGCGCGGGCTCAGCGGCACCGGGCTGCGCTCGCTGCGCGGCCGGACCTCGCCGCCGGTGATCGCGCCGCTGTCCGAGGGCCTCGATCTCGCCGCGGTCGGCCGCGGCGTCGCCGTGTGCGCACGACCCGGCTGGTCCACGCCGCGATGCACGCGGTCGAGGCGCCGGCGATCGCGCCGGTCGCGACCCGGGCGAGCCGGGCGCCGCAGCTGGTGCGCAGGAGCCCGCCGCGGCCGACCGGCACGCTCGGCCGGCTGATCCGGCTGCCCGGCGCGATCAGCCCGACCGCGCTCGCCGCACCGCCGCAGCGCCTGATCCGCGGACCGCGCGCGCAGAACCAGATCGCGGCGCTCGAGGCCGCGGTCACCGGCAACGGCGCGGTGCTTGCCGCCGGGGCGGTGCAGCTGTGGCAGCTCGCGCGCGGGCCGTGGCAGCTCGCGCTGGCCGGCGACGCCGCGCGGGTCGTCGCGCTCGGCCGCGGCGGCACCGCGCTCCTCGATGTCGAGCTCGCCGGCGCGCAGCTGCTCGCGATCCCCGAGGCGGCCGAGTCGCTCGCGCTGTGGTCGCTCGGCCGGCCGCGGGGCAAGGCGTTCCGCCCGGCGCTCGGCAGCATCAGCCTCGCCGAGGGGCCGCGCTGGCCGATCGCGGTCGGCTGGCACGCCGACGCCCACGTCCAGCAGGTATCGTCGCTGGTCGCGCTGGCCCGCGGCGCACGGATGCGCTGGTCGGTGCCGCTGCCGCTCGGCGACGTCGTGGTGCGCGCCGGCGCGGTCACCGCGGTGCAGACCACGATCGAGACCGCGCTGCCGGCCGGCGTCGGCGCCGTGCTGGTGATCTGCGACGCCGTCGATCCGACCGCGGCGCGAGGCGGCGACCTCGACCTGCGCGCGTCGGGCGCCACGCTCGGCGCACCGCTCGTGTTCGACGGCCAGACCGCCGAGGCTGCGCTGTACCCGGTCGAGGCCAAGGACGACTTCGCGATCGCGGTCAACAGCGTCTCGGGGTTCCGGATCAAGGGCGTGCTCGGCTTCCGCGGGCGCGCCGAGGAGCTCGCGGCGCTGCTGCACGGCCGCGCGCTCGGCGACCTGCTGCCCGAGGGTGCGCTGGGCTCCGAGGGCTCGATCACCGCGACCTTGCGAGGAGGCAAGTCATGACCGAACCAGCGGCCCCGGCGCGCGGCCACATGGTGCTCTACGATCGCATGGACTTGCCGCTGCCGCCGGGCGACTACCAGGTCCATGTCGAGACCACGGTCGCGCTCGCCGGCGCGACGCTGCCGCCGATCGATCGCCACCTCCGCATCGAGGGTCCGCGGTTTCGTCTCGCGCCGACCGAGGTCGCCGGCGTGTTCCCGCCGCGCAACGCGCGCGGCCCGTTCACCGACGCGATGCCCCACGTGGCGCTCGGCCGGCGGACCTTGCCGTGGGAGCGCACCGCCGATCCGGCCGGGACACTGAGGCTGCCGGATCCGCTGCCCGGCGGGCCGCCGCCGCCGACCGGCGCGCCGCCGTGGCTCGCGCTGCTGCTGTTCGACGAGACCGAGGCGCCCGAGGTCACGGTGCTGCCGAACCGCAAGGTCGTCGATGTGCTGCCGGCGGCGGTGCGCGCGCGGCTGGCGCCGCCCGGCGACGCGACCTGCGACGCGATCGAGGTCGACTCGCAGCTGTTGCGCCAGCTCCTGCCGTCGCTCGAGGAGCTCCACCTGCTCGCCCACGTCCGCCAGGTCAACATCGAGGACCGCGAGCTGTCGGCCGGCGACTCCGACGGCTGGTTCGCGGTCGTGGTGTGCGCGCGGGTGCCGCTGCCCGACCGCAAGTACCGCGCGTGCCTGGTGTCGCTCGAGGGCCGGACCGACTTGATCCAGGTGACGCCGCCGCCCGTGGCGAGCGACGTGATCGTCGTCGGCCCGCCGCACGGCGCGGTGATCGGCGCCGCCGAGCGCCTGGTCGCGGCGCTGCCGGCCGCCGGCACCCTCGCGGTCGACTTCACGCCGATCGAGCGGATCTTCCGGTTCACCAGCCAGCTGATCCTGCTCCACAGCTGGACCTTCGAGTGCACCGGCACCGGCACGTTCCAGGCGCTCGCCGAGCACCTCGACGTCGGCATGATCGGCGACGTCCGCGGCGACTGGCCGAAGATCACCGACACCGGGCACCTCGCGATGCCGCTGCGCAGCCGGGCCGGCTCCGAGGAGACCGTGTGGTACCGCGGGCCGCTGGTGGCGGTTCCGATCTCGCGCGACACGCGCGGCCCGTACCACTCGGCCGACCAGGCCCGCCGGATCAGCCTCGACACCGGCCTCGAGGACATCTCGTACGCCGCGGCGTTCGAGGTCGGCCGGCTGCTCGCCGCGGCCGACGCGCGACTCGCCCAGGAGCTGATGCGCTGGCGGCGCGGCGACTACCGGCGATCGTTCGAGGCCCGGCTGCGCGCGGTGATCCGCGATCGCTTCCCGGTGCTGCTCGAGCGCTTCCGCCTCGCCGACCTCACGGCCGACCTGCTCGGGCGCTGGCAGGGCCCGCGCGTGCGCTACATCGATCCCGCCGAAGGTCGGCTGATCGACCGCGCGCCCGGGCTCGACGCCGCCAACCTCGCCGTCGCGTGGGGCCTGTCCGCCGAGCGCGCCGCCGGCGTGCTGTCGATCGACGCCGCGGCGCTGGCCGGCACGCTCGAGCGGCCCGCCGACACGCGGCCCGGCGTGCCGCCGACGATCGACGGCGTGGCGCGCGATGCCGCGGCGCTCGGCCGGCTCGCCGGTGCGCGCGAGCGGCTGGCGCCGAGCGCGATCGACGAGCGCGGGTTCTACACCGGAGGACTGCGATGACTTTCCGCGTCACCGAGCAGCAGATCCTGACCGGCCGGCTGCACGCCTCGGCGCAGGTGCCCGACGCCGACAGCCTGGCCACCCTGCCGCCGTACATCGATGCGTTCCTCGCGCACCTGCGCTTGCTGGTCGGCGTGCCGTTTCACAACCTCGTCCCCGACGCGCGCCTGCTGCCCGCGGAGTCGATCCGGTTCTTCTACCTCGATCGCTCGTGGACCGATCGCCTAGTCGACGGCGCGATCGCGGTCGGCCAGATCGGCACGCGCGAGCTGGCGCACGCCCAGGCCCACCTGCCCGGCGTGCAGAAGCTGGTCGACGACAGCGAGTCGCTGGTCCGCGACCTGCAGCGCCGGCGGATCACCGACTACGTCCAGGCCAAGACCGCGCCGGGCCGCCCGCGCGTCGTCGCCGACGCGGTGACCGGCTTCTTGCTGCGCTCGGGCCTGGTCTCGGGCTGGCCGCACATGGAGGTGCGCGCGTTCCGCGCCAGGGCGCCGCTGACCCTGCTGCGGCTCGAGCGGCTATCGCCCGGCGTGATGATCGCGCTGTTCCGCGGCGTGCCGGATCGGGTCGAGCTCGAGGAGCCGCACCACGGCGTGCAGTTCGGCGTCGACGGCGACAGCCCGGCGTACCGCGTGTTCCTGCGCTCGAACACCGGCGAGCAGGTGCCGTCGCGCGAGCACCCGGGGACCCGGGACGTGCCGCTGCGCGCCGGCGGCAAGAACGTGGTGCATGTGTCGGCGCTGCGCGATCGCCTGCATCGCGCCGCGGGCACGATCCGTCAGACCGGCCCGGCGGCGTTCGCGATCTCGGTGCTGAACCCGCCGTTCCAGCAGCCGTTCCAGGGCGCCGGCGCGGCGCCGCCGCCGGTCAAGGTATCGGTCGCCGGCCGCGTGCTCGATGACGCGCTGTTCACGCGGCTGCGCCTGACGATCGGAGGCTCGCATGGCTAAGCTGCCGAGCCCGTCGACGTTCAACTTCCACCCGATCACGGTCGCGAGCTGGGACCCGGGCCTGCGCCGCGAGCTGCGGCTGCTCGTGCCGATCCACGTCGACGCGCTGGTCGTGCGCAGCGAGGGCGGCGCGGTCGCCGACTGCCGGATGCGCACGCCCGCCGAGGCCGGCTCGACCCGGTCGATCGACCTGCTGCCGCCGCCGTTCGCCGATCTCGACAAGCCGCGGCCGCGGGGCGTGCACCTGCACTGGGCGATGCCCGACGGGCTGGCGACGTTCCGCGGCGAGGGTGCGACCGCGAGCCCTCCGGCGTTGCCCGATCGCTGGCTGGTCGCGCGTGCATCGCCCGGCGCGGGCGGCCGCCGCGCGATCACCGCCTGGGTGATCGATGCGCGCGCGCAGCGTGCGACGCCGCTCGAGACCTGGTCGGCGGGCCCCGCGACCGGCACGCCGGTGACCGCGCTCGGTATCGGCGACGCCGGCTGGGCCGCGTACTACGACAACGTGCAGAACCGGTTCGGCTTCCACGATCCGCTCGACAGCGTGCCGGCGGGCCGGATCGCGTACCTGGTGTGCGGCTGGTACGCCGACCCGTCGCTCGATCCGCTGGCGACCGGCACCGACACGCTGACCGCGTTCGAGGCCCGGCTCGCGCAGCTCCGCTGGGACGTACCGATCCGCGATCTGCCGCGGGCGCGCACCGGCGTCCAGTCGCGGATCGACAAGGTCGCTGCCGCCGGGCTCGCCACGCCGCACGCCGCACGCGACGACGCGGGCCGCGTCGTGATGCCGAACGCGATCGCCGCGGTGCACGGCCTGCCGATCGCCGGGCAGTTCGAGGTGCCCCAGGTGTACTGGCCGCGCGACACGCTCGTCCACGGCGCGGTGGTCGGCCTGGCGTGGCCGACGCCCGCCGACGGCTCGCCGGAGGTCGGCGGCCCGCCGGCACCGGACGCGGTCGACGTCGCGCTCGGCGCGTCGCCGGCCGATGCGCTGGCGGCGCTGATCGCGCGCGCGTCGGGCTCGCCCGACGAGGCCGACTGGCTCGACGCGTTCGTGCTCGGCGCGCTCGACGAGCTGTCGCGCCCCGACGGCGACGTCCGGCTCGCCGATCGCCTGCACGACGCGGTGTTCGCGTCGCGCAGCGACGGCACCGAGCAGGTCAAGCGGCCGGCGTCGGTGATGCCCGAGGCGCGCAAGCCGCCCCCGGTCGCGCCGCCGCCGCGGCCGCCCGCGAAGACGCCGCCGCAGAAGTGGCAGGTCTCGGCGGGCGCGTTCCACGACGCGCACAAGGTCGCGCCCGCACCGGCCAAGCCGGTCGAGCCGCCGGAGATCACGCTGCCGCGGCCGCGCCTGTTCCTCCCCGCCGATCCGGTGATCGCGATCCAGGGCGCGTTCCGCTCGCCCAAGCACGGCGACGACGGACGGTTCACGCCCGACGGGCGACTGATGTGCCGGGTGTCGGGCACGGCGATCACCACCCTGTCGCTGCGCGCGTCGGCGTCCGGGGCGCGCGCGGTGATCCACGCCAGCGACATCCTCGAGCGGCCGCTGCTGCACGGCGGCGTGCCACCGGAGTGCGAGGAGCTGCTCGAGGAGCTCGGCCTGTTCGATCCCGGCGCGAGCGCGATCATCGCCGAGGTCGCGCGCGCCACCGAGCGCGCAGGCGACGTGCTGTCGGCCCCGGCGATCGCGCGGATCGCCGAGACCGAGCAGACCGCGTGGTGGGCGACGCGGCGGCCGACCAGCGACGCGCGCGCGATCGCCGCGCTCAGCGGCTATACCGGCACCCTGCCCTCGCCGATCGCGGTGCGCCCGGCGGCGCACCCGTGGGTGCCGCTGCACCTCGACTGGGAGATCGAGTACCTCGCGACCCCGGCGCGCGACTGGACGCTCGGCGAGGTCGACTTCGCGCCACCCGCGGTGCCCGACGCGCCGGGCCAGCGGCTGCGCGGCCGCTGCCTGCTCAGCCCCGGCATCGCCACCGCGCTCGCCGAGTCGGTGCAGAAGTACCTCGACGACGACGCGGCCGCCGGCGGCAGCGCGGTCTCCGGCGGGGACCATTCGGCCGAGGCCACCGACATCGTCACCCGGCTGCGCGCGCTCGACACGCTGCAGGGCCCGCTCGAGGGCTTCCATCGCCTGCTGCGCCGCGACGTCGCGATCGATGCACCGCCCGGCCCGGCACCGGACGGCTTGGTCGCGGTGCGCGCCGGGTTCGCGCGGCTGTCGCGGCTGCGCCTGGTCGACGCGTTCGGCCAGGTGCTCGACCTCGCCGGGTCGTCGGCGACCCGCCCGGCCGATCCGGCGCGCATCGCGGTCGGCCCCGGCGCGGTGACCCCGGGCGCGCCCGGCACCGTGGTGCTGCCACCGCGGTTCACCGCGCCGACCAAGATCTCGTTCCGGTTCCGGAACGCCGCCAGCCCGGGCGACGACGCGACCGCCGCCGCGTCGCCGGTGGTCGGCTTCCTGCTTCCCGATCACCTCGACGAGGCGCTCGAGCTCTACGACGCGCAGGGCGCCGCGATCGGCCAGCTCCGGCTCGATTCCGACGACGGCCCGCTCTGGGAGCTCGCACCGGGCCTGCCGAGCTCGGTCGGCGGCGCGCCCGAGCTCGCCGTCGCGCAGCCCGATCTCGCCGGCTTTGCCCAGGCGCTGCTCGACCACAGCGTCGCCGACCGTGCCGCCGGCCGCCCGACCGCGCTCGCCGAGCTGCTGCGCGCGATCGACGCGACACGCTGGACCGTCGATCCGTTCGCCCACGTCGGCGAGGAGCACCTGTCGCTCCTGATCGGCCATCCGGTCGCGGTGATCGCGGCCGCGCTGCAGGTCGAGGTCCGCGAACCGGCGACCGGCACCGACGTGCCGATCACGCGCGTGCCGGTGCGGCTCGGCGCGCTGACCCACTGGCAGGACGGCCTGTTCGGCTACTACGTCGACCGCGACTTCACGACCCTGCGCTGCGCGGCCGCGGCGGCGGCGTTCGCCCGCCCGCTGCCGAGCGCCGGCTTCCTCGGCCCGGTCGACGAGGTGCCGGCCTACGCGGCGAGCTTCGCCGACGACGTCACCGGCAGCGCCGGCAAGACCCCGATCGATCATCCCTACGTCGACGCGTCCGGGATCCTGTGGGTCGTCCCCGGCGTGACCTACGATCTGCTGCTGCTGGTCGAGCCGCACAGCGTGATCCACGCGACCACCGGGCTTCTGCCGCGCAAGCAGATCGCGCCGCAGCGCGAGTGGCTCGCCGGTCCGCTCGCCGAGCTCGCGCCGACCTTCCGGTTCGGTCCGGTGCTGCGCGATCCCGGGCAGGTCCGCATGCCGATCCCGTCGGACATCCAGGGAGCGTGGACGTGGACGCATCGCGCCGACGTCGATCGCTGG
>VBLP01000519.1:14462-22102 GCA_005887925.1 Deltaproteobacteria bacterium
CTGGCTCAAGCTGCGGCCGGCACCGGACAAGGGCAGCGGCTAGGCGCGCCGCCGGAGAAGCCATGTACCACCGCTCGTTCTTCACCGACGCGTATCACGCGCCCGCGATCGGCCGGGTCCGGCCCGATCTGCGCACCCAGGGCGTGCGCGACTGGGAGGCGATCGCCGTCGAGCCCGGCTATGTCTGGCGCTCGGCCGGCCCGGCCGGCATCCACGATACCGGAGCGGAGATCGACGCCGGCCTCGTCAGCGGGATCGCCGTCGGCAGCGATCCGCGCCAGCTGATCATCGGCACGCGCAACGCCGGCGTGTGGGCGTCGACCGACGAGGGCGCGACGTGGACCCAGCTCGCCGACCGCCTCGCGTCGCTGCAGACCATGGTGGTCGGCCGGTTCGACGGCGGCCCGGCGCCGCTGCTGCTCGCGGGCTCCGGCGACGTCAACGAGGCCGGCGGACGCGACCCCGGCCTCGTCGGTGTGTTTCGCTCGATCGACGGCGGCAAGACCTGGTCGGTGCTCGACGCCGGGCTGTTCGGCACCCACTTTCGTTCACACGACGTCAACGTCGTGATCCCGCTCGATCGCGATCGCGTGATCGTCGCGACCCGCGTCGGGCTGTACTTCTCGAAGGACGGCGGTCGCAACTTCGGCGACGACGCCGATCACAGCAACGGCCGGCCGATGCTGTCGGGCCACGTCACCGACGTCGTGATCGACGGCACCAAGCTCGCCGCCGCGGTCGCCGGCGATCCGCCGGTCACCGAGGACCCGCCGCCGACCGAGGTGATCGCGCAGAGGTCCACGCCGACCGTCGACCCCGGGCTGTACCTGAGCGACCTCACCGCCGGCGGGCTCGCCGCGTTCGGCGCGCCGGCGCGGCTGACCAGCACCGGCGGCTCCGACACGCCGAGCTACACCGTGCTCGGCCACAGCGGTCGGTTCTGGATGATGAGCGCGTCCAAGCTCAATGCGCTGCGCCAGTCGTTCGGCGTGGCGCCGCCCTCGAGCCTGCACAGCATCCACCTCACGCGGCGCGATCCGGTCACGCCCGGCGGCTGGGGCACCCTGAGCGCCGCCGAGCTGGACAGCTTGAATCCGTTCCAGACCAGCTACTCGCACGCCGTCGCGATCGAGCCGTCGGGGTCGGCGAGCCAGTTCGACGGCTGGTTCGGCTCGGTGTCGCTCAACCGGACCCACGCCGATGTCAGCTCGGGCAGCTGGGCGATGACGTCCGGGATTCGCGGGCTCGACGGTGTGCACGCCGACATCCACGCGATCCGGGTCGACGATCTGCCCGGCCCGACCCGGCGGATCCTGGTCGGCAGCGACGGCGGGCTGGCGATCAGCCGCAACGCCGGCAGCACGTGGGACCAGCTCAACGCGCACGCGTCGTGCCTGGTGTGGTCGATCGCGTTCGCGCGCGTGTCGGCGACGCAGGCGCGCCTCCTGTGCGGCATCCAGGACAACGGCACCGTGCTCGGCGAGGGCCCGTTCGATCCGAGCCGGCCATCGGACTGGACATGGAACCGCGCGGGCGGTGGCGACGGCGGCGCCTGCGCATTCATCCCGCGCGATCGCGGCCACGTGGCGTCCGACGACCCGACGAGCGCGTTCACCACGCTCAACGGCGTCCTGCAGCACGCGACGCCGGTGTCCGCCGGCGTGTGGGTCGCCGACGACGATCCGCAAGGCCAGACCGACCCGGTGGGCTTCATCTACACCGAGACCGTCGCGGTCGGCCGCTCGGCGTCGGGCGAGTGGGACCGCGTGTTCTTCGGCAACGCGCACGATCGCAACGGTCCGGGCATCCTGCGCCGCCGCGACGGTGCGACCAGCTCCCCGTTCACCACGGTCCACCCGGCGGCGCCGTACCCGGTCGGCGCCCACGGCGAGTTCCGCGCGATGATCACGGCGACCGCGATCGCGCCAGCCGATCCGGCGACCGAGCGCACCACGCCCGGCGCGTGGGATCAGCTGTGGATCGGCCTGGCCAACGGCGAGGTCTGGTTCAGCAGCGACGCCGGCGACACGCTGACCCAGATCGCGGTCGGCCCCGGGGTGTTCCCGGTGTCGAGCATCGCGATCGATCCGAGCGACAGCCGGCGGGTCGCGATCGCGTTCGCCGGCTTCGTCGAGGGCCCGATCGCCGGCCCGAGCGGCCACGTCTGGCTGACCGAGAACCGCGGCGCGAGCTGGCGCGACATCGGCGGCAAGCGCGGTGCGAACGGCTGGGTCCCCGATCTGCCGGTGCTATCGGCCGCGTTCACCCGCACCGATCCGCCCGCGCTGCTCATCGCCACCGACATCGGCGTGGTGATGACGCGCGGTCCGCACCTCGGCGAGCGCTGGACCCGCCTCGGCGCCAACCTGCCGCGCGTGCCGTGCTCGCAGATCATCGCGCTCAACGATGTCGCCGCCGCGACGCCGCCGTCGCTCGATGCCGGCCTGCCGCCGGTCGCGGTCGCGACGTTCGGCCGCAGCGCGTTCCTGCTGGTGCGCCCGTCCGGCGGCGAGGCGGTGATCGAGTTCGACGGCGGGTTCGGCGCGATGCGGGTCGGCGAGACCCGCCGCCGCACGCTGACCGTGCACAACGTCGGCAACGCCGCGCTCGCGCTCGGCGCGCCGTCGCTCGCCGCGCCGTTCTCGCTGACCGGCTTGCCGTCGGGCAGCGTCGATCCGCGCCACCAGGTCAGCTTCACCGTCGAGTGCCACCCGACCGCAGCCGGGCCGCAGGTCGCCGAGCTCACCGTGGCCGGCCAGACCGTCGCGGTCAGCGCCGAGGCCTACGCCGATGGCCCGCCGCGGCTCGCGATGTTCCCGCGCCGGATCAACTTCGGCGATGTCGCCGACGGCACCACCGTCGAGGAGGCCATCCACCTCCAGAACCTCGGGCAGAGCGAGCTGCGGATCACCGCGGTGACCGCGGTCGGTGCAGCGTCGTCGGCGTTCTCGTTCGCACCCGCGATGCCGCCCGATCTCGTGCTCGCCCCCGGTGAGGAGCGCACGCTGACCGTTCGGTTCACCGCCAGCAGCGTCGGCTCGGAGCACGCCGGCACCTGGACGCTGGCATGCAACGATCCGATCGTCGACGCCAGCCACTTCCAGATCACCACGCGCGGCCGCGTCACCGCTGCCAGCCACCACGGCATCCCGCACTGGATCTACTGGGCCGGCGGCGGGGTCGTGGTCGCGCTGATCGTGATCGGCGTCATCTGTCACGAGAAGCACAAGGACAAGCCGGGAAGCTGACCACCACGCTGGTGTACCGCTCTGCTCCCGGCTGACCTCCTGGAGCCCGACCAGATCCGGCTCCAGCCGTTCGAACCATGCGCGCAGGAGTTCCCGCCGCTGCTCCCAGGGACCTTCGCGATTCCACAGGTTGAGCGTGAGCACCCGGACGCTGGGCATCGGCCGCACACGCTACCACGGCGAGACCGCCGGCCAACCGCGCCTGCTTGAGAAGCGACAGCAGGTCCAGCGGTCGCATGGCCCATCGCGTCACCAGCTCGAACTGGTCGCGGTAACCCGACCAAGACCGCCATCGATAGCTCGTTCTTCACCGGCGATCCGACTAACTCGATCGGCGATCCGCGCTTGATCTACGACGCAGCCGACGACCGCTTCATCATGTCGTGGCTCGTCTCGGCGACGAACGATCCGCGCGGCACCACGACCTGGGAGATGCGAGCCGCCCGATGCGCCGACGCTCCACTGCACGGCCCAATCCCTGCCGGCGGGAGTCAGTTGTGAGGCGGGCTGATTTGCCACGTGCCGAGGGACCTCAGCTGCGCTCGATGGCAGCCACGAGCTCATCCTCGCTGCGCGACACGATCCGCGCGACGATACCGCGCGTGCCCGGAGTCGGCCGGTCAAGCGGCTCCGACGAACCATTCGGCGCGCGCGACCTCCGCGTCGGGCTCGGTCTCGTTGCGCTGCGCCGATGGCAGCGCGCAGCGCGCGATCGCCAGCGCGGCGACGCCGAGCGGCAGAGGTAGAGCGCGATGCGCTGCGAGCTCGACGCAGTCGCCGCCGATCCGGAGCGCATGGCCGGCGCCTCGACGGCGGCCCGGCTCGCCGCCCGTCCAGCGCAGCGCTGCCGCAGCACCGTGTTGCGGGTCCTGTTCGATGAGCTTGAGCTCGACGACGACGTCACGTTCGCCGACCTGCTCCGACTCAATTGAGTAGCGACGGCGAGCTGCCGCGCGTGCGGATGTCAGCCACCGAGATGACGCAGGTGATGATCAACGTGGTCGCCAACGGCGCCCAGGCGGTCGCCGCGCGCGGCGTGCCGCACGGCAAGGCCTTGATCGTCGCGCGCCTCGAGGCGGACATGCTCGAGTTCCAGATCGTCGACGATGGCGTCGGCATGGCGCCCGAGGTACTCAACGGGGTCGGCACGCCTCCTTCACCACCCGGCCCGACGGCACGGGCCTGGGCATCGCACAGTGCCAGCGTCTTTAGTGACATGCCGCGATCGCTGCACACTCCGGTTGACACTCAGTCGCGCAGGTGCCGCAACAGAGCGTGCGGAAGTACGGCTCGGCCAGCGCGAGCGCGTTCGGTGCATTCTTCCGACACGCGTCACGGCAGCTGACGGCCTTCCCGCACGTCTCGATGCAGTCGACGAGGTCACTGCATGGCGCGGATTCGAGCACGCATGCTCGGTAGGCGGTCGACTGGACGAGGCCCATACCCTCGAGACAACGATTGCAGCTGCCGGTCGCGTGCGACAGACCGGGGTACATGCATCCCGCGCCGACCGGACCGATAACGGAGCTGCGGTAACCGTCGCAGGTAGTCGCGCAGTCCGTCGCGCAGTCGCTCCGGCAGCAGGTGCAGAACAGATAGGCGTCGCCCGGGTCGGTGTCTTCGGACTTGGCCTCCATGCACCTGGTGCGGCAGACGAGATCGTTGCGGCAGGTGTCCACGCAACCGAGGTACTTCCGACAGCCCGGTCGTGCGCTACAGGCCGCGTAGGCTTCGCCACATTCGCCGTGCTCGATGCCACTCGGAAGGCACTGTCTGCACGTCGACGACGCGATGCCGAACCCGGGGTAGCCGGCGATGGGCTCGGTCGGCGCGCTGCTACCGGTGGGTGCCGGCGTCACGCTGCTACCGGTGGGTGCCGGCGTCACGAGCGCGACGGTGGGCCGCGGCGAAGGGTTGCAGCCCATCGCGAGGGTCACGATTGCGAGCATCTTCGGCAAAATACGCATGTCGTTAACCGGCTGGGACTTTCCAGCACTGCGCGAGCACGACCGGCTGGTCGCCGAGCGTCTCGAGGTGATAGCTGCCGGCCGGTAGCTCGGCGAACTCTCCCGCCCGCAGTGTGACCTCGACGCCGGACGCGAACACGAATCGGGCGACGCCGAGCACGACGTGGCTGGTGCAGACGCGGGACGAGCCCGCGATCCTGACTCCGGGCGGGCGGCGCTGCACGCCGACCCGGTACTGTGGGCGGGGATAGCGCGCGTGAATCGCCGCCTCGGTGAGCGCCTCGTTGCTGATCTCGCTCCATGTCCGGACGGCGATCTGGATCACGTACGGCACCAGCGCATCAGTCGCCTGCTCGATGTCGAGCCCGCTCGTGTCGATCACCGGAACCCGAGCGCGTCGGCCTGGCCGCACCGGTAAGCAGCCCACGCGTGCATATCGTCGGTGGCGAGCTCGGGCTGGCCGCGCGCGACCAGGCGCGCCGTGCGCACCTCGCGCGAGCAATGCATGACCACCACGCTGCCGCGGACACCGACCTCCGCGAACGCACGCAGAGCGAATGTCGGCCGGGTCTGGCCATCGAGCACCGCGACGTCGGCGGGCGCGCCAGCGAGGCGCCGGATCCAGTCGTTCGTTGTCGTCTCCTGCCAGTCAGGTGGCATCTCGCTGGGCGGCGGCACGCCGACCGAGTCGAAGAACGCGCAGGTCACGCCAGCGAGGTTGCGCTCGGCGAGCCGGGTCACGGCGCTCGTCTTGCCAACGCCCGATGCGCCAGTGACGACGACGATCCGCGAGGCCATGCCGCATCCTACGCCGGGTTTCGACCGAGGTGCGGAGCCAATGCCAGCGCGGTGTTGACTGACCCGGAACCGCGCGATCAGCGGGCAGCTCGCAAACTGCGGTACCATCGTGCGATGGGGATCCGGACGTTGTTGGTTGTGCTGTCGATCGTGTGCGCGGGCAACGGGATCGACACGTCGCCCGCGGAGGCCGAGGTCATCGCGCAGCGCGCCCCGGAGAAGCCGCGGCACCCGGCGCGGCAGAAACCCGCTCCTGAGCGTCCGGAGCCGGCGCAACCGGCGCCCAAGAGCTGCTGCAAGACCTGCAGCAAAGGCAAGGCGTGCGGGGACAGCTGCATCTTGCGGCGATCGACGTGCCACAAGCCGCCCGGCTGCGCGTGCGACAGCGGCGGGAGCTGAGCGCAGGGTCATCCGGACAGCGACGAGATCGCGAAGCTCCTTGACAAGCAGGCCAATCTCGCGACGGGCAGTGGCGCCTATACGGACGACGCGCCGCTCGTGGCGACCTTACCCTACGCACAGGTGGGAAGCCTGACAAACGCGAATGGGCTCGTTGACATGCTCGCCCCGCCTTCGACGACGCTCAGCGGTGAGGATGCCAGGGATCGTCAGCTCGCGATTGCACGCGACGGCACGAGTGCATGGGCAACGTTCGCGGTGCACGTCACCGTGCAATACGCGCCGCAGCTGTACATTCAGCTCGTGCGCCGGGTGCTCGATGAAGGTGATCGCTTGCAACCGGCCGCGTGACTATGTGTCTCGTCACCGATGCTCTACCGTGGCATCGGCGCAGCCATGCTGGTCGCTGGCTGCACGCCATCCCCTTCGGACGCGTGGCAACGCCCCACGCCCGTTCCCCTACACCTGCCGGCTCGACGTCAGCCACTCGAGCCCGCGCTCGAACCGGCCGGGCTCGGACCACCGTGGGAAGCGGTCTCAGAATGGAACAGCGTGGGAATACCGCCCAAGCAGTTCTCGCTGTTCGATATTCCGCCTCAATCGCCGGTGCTGGCGTACGCTGCGCTCGACCGGGACGCCTGCGAGGCCGAGCTCCGACGCCGGGAGATCGCGTTCGAGCGCGGCCAGGCGACGCCTGGCGTACGTGCTCCCATCCGCCTGCGGGGACCACTGCACGGCGTGGCCGCACACTCGACGAGCGAGCCAAGCGGCGAGCGACCTCGACCAGAGAGCTGATCGACTGCCGACTCGCCCTGTCGCTCGACGACCTCGCGGTAGCCCTCGCGGCGCGCGACATCGTGGACGCAGAGTGGTCGTCGGCCTATCGCCCGGCGGCCGAGCTCGGATGTACCGCGAAGTACCGTGGCGAGCAGCACTGCGCGGCGCTAGCGGTCGCCGTCACGAGCTTCGGCAAGCGGGATGGCACGCGCCTCGTGGTCGCGCGCGACTTCCACGGCAAGATCGGCACGCTCACCTGCGGGACTGGCGAGCCACCTCGCAACGAGCTGTGGCGCATCGCGTGCGACGCCGCAGGTCGCCAGTTCCAGGTCGTGCTCACCCCCAACTGGAACGCGGAGCATCACGCTCACCTCCACCTCGAGCTAACCGCGCACGACTGGGTGCTCGCCCGTTGATCGCGCGATCAGCTCGCGGTACCAGCGCAGGATCG
>VBLP01000517.1 GCA_005887925.1 Deltaproteobacteria bacterium
ACCCGCAGCTCGCGCAGGACGCGCGGCACCGACGGCTCGGCGTGCTGGGCACCGCAGAGGACGATCACACGACTTCCCGCAACATGAACAACGCCGACCATACCCCCAGAGCGCACCTGATCTGACCCCGTTTCGCGTCGCTTTTTCCGCGATCTCCTCGTTGCCGCTCCTCGAACTACGCCGGTAGTCCTTCGTCGCGGCGCCTCGATCTCGCGAAAACTTCTCGCGATCCGACCTCATCTCGAGGGAGCGCTGGGGGTCGTCGATCGCTCGCGACGGCCGGAGACCGGCTCGCATCATTCACGCGCCGGCCGGGTCTACCCGGGCCTCGCGGGCTCTGTCATGCGCTACCAGCGACGGCAGTGATAGCCGGTCCAGTACCAGCCGTACGGGCACTCGCGTCGAACCACATAGCGGTGCGGAGGAGGAGATCGAGTCTCCACGTAACACGCGCCCACGGTGGAAACGAGTGCGGCAACGGCAAGGATCTTCTTGATGAACTGCATGACCCTAGAAAGAGCATTCGTCGTGCCATGGTCACTCATCTACGCGATTGCACATCCTGCGAACATCCCGTCTGCAGCCCTGTTCTCGTATGTTGGATACGTCTCCGTATTCGACGCAGCCTCCGCGTTCGGCGCAGTCTCCGCGTTCGACGCAGTCTCCGCGCTCGACCATCAACTCTCGAGGCGGGATCAGCGCGCGTGGACCTTGACGGTCTGGCCGACGACGTCCAGGACGCGGCGCAGCTCGTCGTAGTTCTCGTGCTTCATCCGGATCCAGGCGTTGGCCATGTAGCCGGCCGCGACCGGCTGGGTCGGCGTGCCGATCGGCGGCAGGTGCACGTCGATCAGGTTCGAGCCGAACGCGTTGCCCATCGCCTCGAGGCCCTCGTAGCCCGCGATGTGGCCGTCGCGGTCGGGGCGGAGCGCGATGATGCCGGCGGCGAGGCGGCGCGACGCGCTCTGGCTGGTGCGGCCGGCGCAGATCGCCATCGCCCACTCGCGGTAGAGGTCCATGTCGTTGCCGACGTTGTAGAGGTCCCAGGCGCGGACGCCCGGCGGGCGGCAGCCGATCTCGCTGAACTTGAGGCCCTTGGGGCCGAAGAACCATTCCATGTGGGTCGCCGAGGTCTCGATGCCGAGGATCTCGATGACCTTGGCGCCGAGCCGGCGCAGATCCTCGTAGGCCGGCGCGCTGTCGATCCGGTTGGTCGCGATGAACTGCGGCGAGATCCAGCGCGTCCGCATCGCCTCGAGGACGTTGGGGTAGTAGTGCGAGATGAAGTCGTGGCCGACCGCGCCGCGGATCGCGAGGGTGTCGTAGAAGCCCTCGTGGCCCTCGATGAACTCCTCGACGGCGATGCTGCGCGCGCCGCCGAAGCTGCCGAGCGCAGCGTCGATGTCGGCGGCCGAGTCGACCCGGGTGGCGCCCGAGGCGCCGGCGCCGTCGCGCGGCTTGACGATCAGCGGGAAGCCGACGCGCTCGGCGAACGCGTGGACCTCGGCGGCACTCGACGCGGCGGTCGACTGCGCGCACGGCACGCCGCCCTCGCGCAGCACCTCCTTCATCGCGGGCTTGTCGCGGCACAGGAACGCCGTGCGCACCGACGTGCCGGGGATGCCGGCCGCCTCGCGGACCTTGGCGATCGGCATGACGCGGCCTCGTCGCACACCGAGCCGACCTCCTCGTAGTGGGTCAGCCAGTGCTTGAGATCGTCGTCGAGCGAAGCCTTGCTGCCCTCGCCGATCGCGGTGACGGTCGCGCCGACCTCGGCGAGCGCCCTGACGAACAGCTTCTGGTTGCCCGGAAAACGCGGCTCGACGAACACGATGTGCATGGTCACCTCGTCACGGTTAGGCGGCGGTACAGCTCCTCGTACAGCTTGCCCTGCACGTCCCACGACGTGTTCCTCGCCATGCCGTTTTCGATCAGCGTCCGCCACGCGGCCGGGTCGCGGTAGAGCGCGAGCGCGGCCTCGATCGCCCAGCGCAGACCCTCGGGGGTGAAGTGGTCGAAGGCGACGCCGGTGCCGCTGCGGTCGCGCGGGTCCCAGAGCTGGACGGTGTCGGCGAGCCCGCCGGTCCGGTGGACGATCGGCACGGTCCCGTAGCGCAGACTGTACATCTGGTTGAGCCCGCACGGCTCGTAGACCGACGGCATGAGGAACATGTCGGCGCCGGCCTCGATCATGTGCGCGAGCTCGTTGGAGAACCCGGCGTGGAACCCGACCTGGCGAGGAAACGCGGCGGCGAGATCGCGGAACAGCTGTTCGAACCGGGCCTCGCCGCTGCCGAGCACGACGAGCTGGAAGCGGTGGCGGCGCAAGAGCTCGGGCGCGACGTCGCCGAGCAGCGCGAAGCCCTTCTGGCCGGCGAGCCGCGACACGATGCCGATCACCGGGACGTCGGCGCCGTGCGGCAGGCCGAACCGCTCGGTCAGCGCGGCCTTGCAGATCGCCTTGCCCGACCGATCGGCCGCGCTGTAGTGCGCCGGGATCAGCGGATCGTGCTCGGGGTTCCACTCGGTGTAGTCGACCCCGTTGAGGATGCCGACCACCGTGGTCGACCGCGCGCGCAGGAACGGATCGAGCTCGGCGCCCAGATCGGGAGTCTGGATCTCGCGCGCATAGGTCGGGCTGACGGTCACGATGCCGTCGGCGTAGAGGATGCCGTGCAGGAGGAAGTTGAGCCGGCCCTCGCGCAGCTGGTCCTGGTGGAACAGGTGCGCGGCGTCGGACACGCCGGTGTCGGCGAGGACATCGGCGCCGAAGATCCCCTGGTAGTTGAGGTTGTGGATCGCGAGCAGCGTCGCGGCGCGATCGAACAGCCGGTCCCACGAGTAGCGGACCTTGAGCGTGAGCGGGAGCAGCCCGGTCTGCCAGTCGTTGGCGTGGATCACGTCGGGCGCGAACTGCATGCGGCCGCAGGCCTCGAGCGCCGCGCGGGTCAGCACCAGGAACCGCAGGTGCTCGTCGGGATCGCCGGTGTAGAGCGCCGCGCGGCGGTACAGCGCCGGGCAGTGCACGAGGTGGACCGGCGCATCGCCCGGCCGCGACGCGCGCACGATCGCGACCTCGTAGCGGTGGTTGCCGAGGCGGATGTCGATGTCGCGCAGCACCACTTCGAGCGTCGTGCCGCGCTCGTCGACGCGGCTGTAGTACGGCAGGAACACGCGCACGTCGTGGCCGGCGCGGCCGAGGTATGCGGGAAGCGCCGCCGACACGTCGGCGAGGCCGCCGGTCTTGGCATAGCGAGCGACCTCGGACGTGACGTACAGAATGTTCACGTACTCCGCATCATCGCACGGATGTCGCGGCGATCGGGCACGCGTCGTGCACCGCGGTCACGATACGGACCACGGAGGAGATCATGCCAGAGCGACGCACGATGCAACGAGCGAAGCAGAAGCTGCGCAGTGGCCGCAGCCCGTCGACGGCAGCCGGCGAGTTCGTCCGCGAGGAGATGCACCACATCCGCGAGGGCAAGCACGGCGCGCGCTCGGCGCGCCAGGCGATCGCGATCGGTCTATCGAAGGCGCGTCGCGCCGGCGTACCGCTGCGTCCACCGCGCAGCGGCTCGTCGCGCACCAGGCGCTCGGCGGCTCGCGCGTATGCCGCCGGGCAATCGCGCCCCGCGCGCTCGCCGTCGCCGAAGCGATCGCGCGCGACGACGAGTGCGCTCCGCCGCGAGCCGCGCAGCGCCGCCTCGCATCGCGCGCTCGCGTCACAGGCGCACGCCGCGGCAGCGCGCCGCGGTCGCAGCGCTCGCTCCGCGGCCGCCCGTCAGGCCGCGCGCACCAAGGGCCCCGGCCTGCGCAGGGCCGCAGCGCGCAAGGCCGCGGCGACCCGCAAGCGCGCGTGATCGCCGGCGCGCTCGGTCTCCGGACATGCCGCATGCGCCGATCCTCGACCGCTTCCGCGGCGGCGCGCTGGCACAGGCCTCGCTTGTCCTCGGCCTCCGGAGGACCCATGAAGATCTCGGAGCTCATGACCCGGACCGTGCAGGTGTGCCAGCCGACTGACACGCTCGATTGTGCTGCCCAGCTGATGTGGGACAACGATATCGGCGTGCTGGTGGTGGTCGACGAGACCGGTCAAGTGGTCGGGATGATCACCGATCGCGACATCTGCATGGCCGCCTACACCTGCGGCACCGCACTGCACGACATCGCCATCAGTCACGCGATGGCCAAGCACGTGGTGGCGTGCAGCGCGGACGACAGCGACGACACCGCCGAGGCCTTGATGGCCAAGCACAAGGTCCGCCGGATCCCGGTGGTCGACGAGGTCAACCACCCCGTCGGCATCCTGTCGATCAACGATCTCGCCTGCACGATGGCGCGCGGCCGCGACATCCCGGCGAGCAAGGTCGCCGGCACCCTCGCCGCGATCTGCGAGCACCGCCAGGCCCCGAGCAGCCGCAAGGCCGCATCGGCGTAGCGGTACGAAAACCTCGCAGCGCAGCACCGGCGAACGGCGAGCACAGACGGGCCACCGGCGCTTGAGGCGCGCCGCCGGCGGTTGATACGTTCAGGGCTTGGGGACATCCTCGCGGTGGATGCTCGTGGTGCTCGCCGCGTGTGGCGGGATCGATCGTGCCGAGTACATCGCGCGCGACCCGTGCGCGCCGCTCGCGCTCACCGCGGCCACGGCCACGCCCGCCGAGCTCGACGGGATCGCCGGCGCGATCGCGCTGTGGCGGGATCGCGGCGTGTCGGCGTTCGATGCCGCGCCCGCCGAGGCGCCCGCGATCGAGATCGGGTTCGACGACGCCGCCCCGGCCTTTCACGGCGCCTACGACCCCGACCACGCGCGCGTGTTGATCAACCGCGACATCGCCGACGCCGCAACGCTCGGCGTCGTGATCGCCCACGAGCTCGGCCACGTGTTCGGCCTGGTCCACGTCGCGCCGGCCGCGCGGATGTCGGTGATGAACCCGGGCAACCTGATCACGCCGCCGACCGACGACGATCAGCGCGCGATGCAAGCGCTGTGGGGCAGCTGCCGCTGAGCTGCGCGGCGTCCGCGACCTCCACGCGGCCACCCACGGCCGTCATCCGCTCGCTCCGGGCGTCCCGCATCCGGTAACGTAGTCGCATGAGCCTTCCCCCGGTCCTGCATGGACGGCTGCGGATCCCCGTGGTCGGCGCGCCGATGTTCATCGTGTCGCAGCCCGAGCTGGTGGTCGCGCAGTGCACCGCCGGCATCGTCGGCGCGTTCCCCGCGCTCAACGCCCGGCCGCCCGAGCTGCTCGACACCTGGCTGTCCCGGATCCGGGACGAGCTCGCCGCGTGGGACGCCGCGCATCCCGACCGCCCGGCCGCGCCGTTCGCGGTCAACCAGATCGTGCACAAGTCGAACCGCTCGGCGCCCGCGAGGAGCTCAACCGGGCGGTGCACGCCTACGGCGGCATCGTGCTGCACGACGTGATCAACGTGGTCCACGCGAAGAAGGCGATCGACAAGGGCGCCGACGGGCTGATCGCGGTGTGCGCCGGCGCGGGCGGCCACGCGGGTGCGCTGTCGCCGTTCGCGCTGATCGACGAGATCCGCGCCTGGTGGGATGGCCCGCTGCTGCTGTCCGGCGCGATCGGCAACGGCCGCTCGGTGCTCGCCGCGCAGGCGCTCGGCGCCGACCTGGCCTACATCGGCTCGGCGTTCATCGCGACCACCGAGGCCCACGCCCCCGATCGCTACAAGACGGCGATCGTCGAGGCCAGCGCGGCCGACATCGTCTACACCAACCTGTTCTCGGGCGTGCTCGGCAACTACCTGCGATCGTCGATCGTCAACGCCGGCCTCGATCCGGACAACCTGCCGACCAGCGACGCATCGAAGATGAGCTTCGCCAGCGGATCGACCCGCGTGTGGCGCGACATCTGGAGCTGCGGCCAGGGCGTCGGCGGCATCCGCGCCGTCACCAGCGTCGCGGCGCTGGTCGACCGGCTCGCCGCCGAGTACGCCGCCGCCCGCGAGCGCCTGGCGATGTGACAGCCGCGCTGGCGCGCTACGATGACCAGGTGGGGTCGCATCGCATCGCCGTGGTCGGCGCCGGGACGGCAGGCGCGGCGGCCGCGATCCTGCTCGCGCGCGCCGGTCATGCTGTCGCGCTGTTCGAGCGGGTCGCGGTGCCGGGGCCGGTCGGCGCCGGCATCACGCTGCAGCCGACCGGACAGGCGGTGCTGGCGCGGCTCGGGCTGCTCGACGCGATCGCGGCGCGCGCGACGCGGGTCGATGGCCTCGTGTGCCGGCGGCCGGATGGCCGCGCGGTGGTCGATCTGCGCTACGCCGATGTCGATCCGGGGCTGTTCGGCTACGGCCTGCATCGCGGCGTGCTGTTCGAGGCGCTGCTGGCCGCCGCGCGCGCCGAGCCGCGGATCGCGCTGCACTGCGGCGTCGCGATCGTGTCGACGGAACTCGAGGCCGGCGCGCGCTGGCTGGTCGACGACGGTGGCGCCCGCCGCGGCCCGTTCGATGCCGTGGTCGCCGCCGACGGCTCGGTCAGCGAGCTCCACGCGTCGGGCGGCGTGCCGGTCCGCGCGCGGCCGTATCCGTGGGGCGCGCTGTGGTTCGTCGCGGTCGACCGCGGCAACACGCTGACGGCGGATCGCCGCGTCGTCCAGGTCGTCGACGGGCCGCGCCGGATGTTCGGCCTCTTGCCGACCGGCCGCGCGCCGCGCGGCGATGACCTCGTGGTAAGCGTGTTCTGGTCGATCCGCGCCGTCCGGGTCGCGGCGTTCCGCGCGCGTGGGCTCGCGGCGTGGCGCGCCGAGGCGCTCGCGCTCGACCCGCGCACCGCGCCGATCCTCGACCAGATCACCGACCTCGCCGAGCTGGCGTTCACCCAGTACCGCGACGTGCGGATGCCGCGGTGGCACGGCGAGCGCATCGTGTTCATCGGCGACGCCGCGCACGCGACCAGCCCGCAGCTCGGCCAGGGCGCCAACCTCGCGCTGTGGGACGCGATGTGCCTCGCCGATGCGTTCGCCGATCGCGGCGACGTGGCGGCCGCGCTGGCCGCGTACACGGCCGCGCGCCGCCGCCACCTCAACTACTACCAGCTCGCGACGCGCGCACTGACGCCGCTGTTCCAGGGCGACTCGCGCGTGCTCGGCTGGCTGCGCGACGCGATCTTCCCGGCGAGCCGGTGGCTGGCGCCGGTGCGCCGCCGGATGGTGCGGACGATGGCGGGCCTCGATCGCGGCATCGTGCGCCGCGCGATCGGGCTCGACGAGCTGCGCCGGCTGGCCCTGCCGCCCGCGGCCGCCGCGGCGAGCGGCTGATCGCGCCTCGATCCGATCGCCGGGCCGCGATAAGCTGTGGGGATGTACCGGCGGATCGTGGGGTCACCGCGGACCCAGCGGCTGTTCGGCCGGTTGATCCGGATCGGGCGCGATCCGGAGATGGCGCCGTCGGAGGCGCGCTACGTCGTGCTGTCGAACATCATCGCGATGCTCGGCGTGGCGTTCACGCTGGGCTTCGCGCCGATCCTCTTGATCTCGGGCTCGCTGGTGTTTCCGGCGCTGCAGATCGTGTATGCGCTCGGCTACCTGCCGACGTTCTGGCTCAACCACCGCGGCCACCGCGTCGCCGCGACGACCTGGCTGGTGCTGAGCAGCCACCTGCTCGCGGTGTCGCAGGTGCTGGTCGAGGGCACCGAGCTCGACGTCCACATGTTCTTCATGCTGCACACGATGCTGCCGTTCCTGGTGTTCGCGCCGCGCCACAACAAGCTGATGGTCACGCTGTCGGCGCTCGCCGGGGTCGACATGGTGGTGGCGGTGGTGCTCGGCGACCACCTGCCGCACCTGGGCCCGGTGATCCCGCTCGAGCGGCTGCAGGTCATCCGGCCGATCCTGCTCGGCGGGCTGTTCGCCACGCTCGCCGCGTGCGCCCACTACGCGCGCCGCGCGACGCTGATCGCCGAGGCCGCGGCCGACCGCGCGCACCAGCGCTCCGAGGAGCTCCTGCTCAACATCCTGCCGCCGTCGATCGCCCGGCGGCTCAAGCTGAGCGGCGGCACGATCGCCGACGGCTTCGCCGAGGTCACGGTGCTGTTCGCCGACATCGTCGGGTTCACCCGGATGTCATCGCTGCTGCCGCCCGAGCGCATCGTCGGCATGCTCAACGATCTGTTCTGCCGGTTCGACGATGTCGCCGGCCGGCTCGGGCTCGAGAAGATCAAGACGATCGGCGACTGCTACATGGTCGCGGGCGGGCTGCCCGAGCCGCGCGCCGACCACACCGAGGCGGTCGCCGAGATGGGGCTCGCGATGCTGGACATCGTCGCCGACCTCGCGGCGCGCACCGGCGAGCCGCTGACCATCCGGATCGGCATCCACGCGGGGCCGGTCGTCGCCGGCGTGATCGGCAAGCGCAAGTTCATCTACGACCTGTGGGGCGACACGGTGAACATCGCCAGCCGCATGGAGTCGCACGGCATCCCCGGCGCGATCCAGCTCAGCGACGCGGCGCGCCGGCGGCTCGCCGGCAAGTATCGCATGGAGCCGCGCGGGATGATCGACGTCAAGGGCAAGGGCGCGATGGAGACCTGGCTGCTCCAGGGCCAGCTCGACGAGGTCCCGGCGGCGACCGCGGCGAGCTGAGCGCCGCGTCACGCGGGCTGACGCGCGGCCCACGCCGCGAGCCGCTGCAGCGCGGCGTCGATCGTGGCGTCGTCCTTGCAGAAGCACGCGCGCACGAGGTGGCGCGGCGGCGCGGTCTCGTAGAACGCGCTCATCGGGATCAGCACCAGGCCGGCGTCGATCACCAGCCGCCTGCAGAACGCGATGTCGTCCTCGTCGGGGCGCAGCCAGCGCGACACGTCGAGCACGACGAAGTAGGTGCCGTCGCAGGTCAGGACCGGCACGCCGAGCGCGGCGAGCCCGGCGAGCAGGCGGTCGCGGCTCCTCGCGAGCGCCGGCCCGAGCCCCTGGAAGTAGGCGTCGTCGAGCCCGAGGCCGACCGCGACCGCGTGCTGCAGGTTCGGCGGCGTCGTGAAGGTCACGAACTGATGCGCCTTGGTGATCGGCCGCAGCATGTGCGGCTGCGCGGTGATGTAGCCCACCTTCCAGCCGGTGATCGAGAACGTCTTGCCCGCCGAGCCGATCCGCAGCGTGCGATCGCGCATGCCGGGGAGCGTCATCAGCGGGATGTGACGCGCGTCGCCGAACACCAGGTGCTCGTAGACCTCGTCGCAGATCGCGAACGCGTCGTGGCGCGCGATCAGCTCGGCGAGGAACGCGAGCTCGTCGCGGCTGAACACCTTGCCCGCGGGGTTCATCGGCGAGTTGAGGACCACGAGCTTGGTGCGCGGCGAGAACGCGGCGGCGAGCTCGTCGCGCGGCCGGATCACCGGCACGTAGGTATCGTAGACCGGCTCGAACAGCACGACCTCGTCGCCGGCCTCGAGCAGGCCGAGGAAGCCGTCGAGCAGCGCCTCGGTCGCGCCCGAGGTGACCAGCACCTCGGTCTGCCAGTCGACGTCGAGCCCGTAGAACCGCCGGTTGTGGGCGGCGACCGCCTGGCGCAGCGCGGCCAGCCCCATCATCGGCGGGTACTGGTTGTGGCCGTCGATCACGTAGTCGGCGGCGGCGCGCCGCAGATCGAGCCGGCCGCGATCGTCGGGGAACCCCTGCCCGAGGTTGACCGCCGTGTGCTCGCGCGCCAGGGCGGACATCGCCTCGAAGATCGTGGTCCCGTAGCCCGAGAGCGTGGCGTTACCGGCTTTCACCGCGTCACTGTACCGCGGACCACCGGGCCGAGCGCGAGCGCGGCGCGCGCCGCTGACGCACGGAGCGGACCGACCCGCCGGTTGACGCGGTCGCGGCGTGACGCACGTCTTGCCTCGCCTCCCACCGTTCGCGTCGTTCGGTAGCGGCCGGGCCGGTCGCGACACGCTAGATTATCCGGGTGTCGAGCCTCCTCCATTCCAGTCGCCTGCGGACCGCGCGCGGTACGCCGGCGTTCCTCGTTGTTCTGACCCTGGTGGGCGCGGCGTGCTCGGCCAAGGCACCCGCGGCGGGCGAGTCGCGCCCGGCGGCCCCGGAGGCTCATGCGGCGCCCGCAGGCGCGCCAGCCGCCGCGGCCGCCGATCCGGTCCCGGCGCCGGACCCGCGCGAGCGCTCGCTCGCGACCGCGGTGCTGCTCCTGCTCCAGCACGAGCACCTGCTGCGCAAGCCGATCGACGACGAGCTGTCGCGCACGGCGTTCGACACGTACCTCGATCGGCTCGACGCGAGCAAGATGTTCCTGCTCCGCAAGGACCGCGACGCGCTCGGCAGGTACGCCGACAAGATCGATGACGAGCTGCGCTCCGGCGTGCTCGATCTGGCGCACGAGGGCTCGCGGATCTACGTGTCGCGCGTCGAGGTCGTCGAGAAGGTCGTCGCCGAGCTGCTCGCCGCGCCGTTCAACCACGACGACGAGGAGTGGTTCGAGATCGATCCCAAGAAGGTCGAGGTCGCGACCACCGAGCAGGAGCTGCGCGACCGCTGGCGGCGCCGGCTCGAGCTCGAGGTCCTCGAGCGGGTCGCCCAGATGGAGACCCGGCTCAAGGCCGAGGACGAGCGCGCGCACGGCAAGGAGCCGACCAAGGACACGAAGGACGCGAGCAAGGACACGATCAAGGACGCCCACCGGCCCGGCGGCGCTCCGGACGCGCACAAGGCTCCCGGCGCCAAGGGCCCGGGCGCGCGCAACGGCGGCAAGGGCGCGGACCGGAACCTGGGCAAGGCGCCCGACAAGGCGACCGGCAAGGCAGCGGGCAAGGCAGCGGGCAAGGGCACGGACACCAAGGCCCCCGGGGCCGCTCCGGGCCGGGACGAAGCCGGCAGCGCCGACCGCGACGCCGACGACGAGGACGCGCCGCGGATGCCGGTCGCGAGCATCCCGACCACGCCCGAGGCGCGCGAGGCCAAGGCCCGCGCCGATCTCGCCAAGACCTACGCCGCGCGGTTCACCCGGCTGCGCCACCCCGGCCCGTTCGACGCCGCGTCCGAGCTGATCAACGCCGTCGCGTCGTCGCTCGATCCGCACACCGACTACCTGCCGCCGGCCGACAAGGCCAACTTCGACATCCGGATGAGCGGCTCGCTCGAGGGCATCGGCGCGGTCCTGCGCGAGGACGACCACTTCATCCGGGTCGTCGAGCTCGTCCCCGGCGGCGCGGCCTGGCGCCAGGGCGATCTCGAGGCCGGTGACCTGATCCACAGCGTCGCGCAGGAGGGCCAGGAGCCGGTCGACGTCGGCGACATGCGGATCGACGACGTCGTCCAGATGGTGCGCGGCAAGAAATCACCCGCGACGTCGTCGTGGTCGAGGAGTCGTACGCGCGCGGCGCCGTGCTCGGCCACGGCAGCCAGCACCCCGTGGGCTACATCCACCTGCCGAGCTTCTACGGCGGCAGGGGGCCCGGCCAGCGCACCGCCGGCCGCGACATCGCCCACCTGCTCGGCGAGATGAAGGCGCTCAAGGTCGCGGGCGTCATCCTCGACATCCGCGGCAACGGCGGCGGCCTGCTCGGCGAGGCGGTCACGATGACCGGCGCGCTGATCGATCGCGGGCCCGTGGTCCAGGTCCAGGACAGCCGCGGCACCCGCGAGACCTACAGCGACGACAACGCCGGGATGGACTTCGACGGCCCGGTCGTCGTGCTGGTCGATCGGTTCAGCGCATCGGCGTCGGAGATCCTCGCCGGCGCGCTGCAGGACTACCACCGCGCGGTGATCGTCGGCACCGGCCCGACCCACGGCAAGGGCACGGTCCAGACCCTGGCCGAGCTCGACCGGGTCGTGCGCAGCGGCGTCGATCTCGGCAGCCTCAAGGTCACGGTGCAGCAGT
This sequence comes from Deltaproteobacteria bacterium, assembly GCA_005887925.1. Classification (GTDB taxonomy): domain Bacteria; phylum Myxococcota_A; class Polyangia; order Haliangiales; family Haliangiaceae; genus JABFXX01. The sequence continues at coordinate 11,842 of VBLP01000517.1, forward strand.
TCTTCCGGGTCAGCGGCTCGTCGACGCAGCGCGAGGGCGTGACGCCGGACATCCTGCTGCCGGACCCGGCAGCGCACGTCGAGACCGGCGAGCGCACGCTCGACCATGCGATCCCGTGGTCGCAGATCCCGGCGGTGCCGCACGACATGTGGCCGGCGAAGTGGAAGCCGACGGCGCTGGCCGAGCGCAGCGCGGCGCGGGTCGCCAAGCAGCCGGCGCTCGCCAAGATCGCCTCGCTCACCCAGGTGCTCAAGGCGAGCCGCGAGGACACGCGGATCCCGCTGCAGCGCACCGCGTGGGAGGCGCATCGCAAGCAGCAGCGCGCCGCGCTCGATGCCGCGTCGCCCGATCTCAAGTCCGGGCCGGCCGCGCTCGCCGTCAAGTCGCTCGACGATCCGAGCCTGCCGCCGCCGGGACCGGGCGGCAAGGTCGACGACCGTCTGGCGCGCTGGCGCGACACCGTGGCGCGCGATCCATGGATCGAGGAGTGCGCGAACGTCCTCGCCGACATGGCGAAGTAGCTACACGTCCGTCGACGTCGTGAACGTGCCGTCGCTGCTCGGCGTGACGGTCTGATCGACGCCGCCGACGGTGATCTTGGGCGTCCACGCGGGGACGGCCGGCGCTGGCGCCGGTGCAGCGGCCGCGGGCTGCGCGCGGTTGCGCATCATGAGCATCGGCAGGAGCATCGATGACATGTCGCTGGCGGTGCCGCCGGTGACCTTGGACAGATCGGCGGTGTCGAGCGTCGGGAGCTCCTCGTGAGCGGGCATGGGTGTCCTCGTGGTGAGAGGTGGCGGGCCGGGCGGCCCGGGGCGATGAGTCCCAGAAGCAGCAGTCGTGCCGGATCATCGACCAGCGATCACGGCTGGTTGCGGCGTCCCGGGCGAGCGGCTGTCGACCGCGATAGACAGCGCGGGCCCCGGCCCCGCACCGGCGGCTCAGCGCGGACGTACGCCGACCGCGGCGAACAGCTCCGCCGGGTCGTAGACCACGCCGCGGCACACCACGGCGACGGTGTTGCGCACGGTGGCGATGTCGCGCGTCGGATCGCCGTCGATCAGCACGAGATCGGCGCGCTTGCCGACGGCGATCGATCCGGCCTCGCGGTCCACGCCCATGATGCGCGCCGCGCCGATCGTCGCGATCGCCAGCGCGTCGGCCGGCGGGATCCCGGCCTGGACGTAGAGCTCGAGCTCGTGCGGCAGGCTCACGCCGGCGTGGTAGTCGGTGCCCGAGGCGATCACGATGCCGCGGTCCCAGGCGAGCTTGACCATGCGCAGCAGCGCCGCGTACGACGCGCGGAACCGGCCGCGCTGATCGCCGGTCGCCGCCAGCCCGCCGCCGCGCACGCCGCGCGCGACCTGCGCGGGCAGGCGTTTCTCATAAGGAGCATAGGCCGGATCGCTGTCGCCGGGGTCGGCGGTGAACATGTTGTGGAACACGGTCAGCGTGGGATCGAGCACGGTCCGGTGGGCGACGAGCAGATCGAGGAACCGGCGGACCTCGGGGCCGTCGAGATCGAGGTCGGCGGCGCGCTCGGCGACCCGGGTGACCCGCAGCTGCGTCCGGGTGTCATCGCCGGGGCCGGCGAGGAAGCGGAGGAACACGAAGTTGATGTGCTGGAGCTCGTCGTAGCCGGTCTCGACTGCCTGCTGCGCGTTCATCCCGACCGGGACGTGGCCGCTGACCCGCAGCCCGCGCGCGTGCGCCGCCGCGGCGATCACCGGGACCAGCGCCGGCGGCGTCGAGTTG
>VBLP01000518.1:0-3007 GCA_005887925.1 Deltaproteobacteria bacterium
CGGGGATCGCGACGGCCGCAAGGATGCCGATGATCGCAACGACGATCATCAATTCGATGAGGGTGAAACCTCTCTGGAGCTTCTTCATATTGAGCGTCGCCACTCCTTCTTGGCGCGACTGTTCCGGAGCAAGCGCCGCGCCACGTTCGGCAACGTCTGCTCGTGCGACAAGATCGCGGAAGTGCTTGTTACCCCACACGATCCGGATGCCGAGAATTGTCACTCTGCCGCTGTAAAAGCCGCGCAGATCGTCACTCCGCGGCGTCATCGTCCGCGCCCTTGTCGATGCCGAGCTTCTCGAGCCGATAGCGCAGCGACCGGAAGCTGATGCCGAGCAGCACAGCCGCACGTTTCCTCACCCCGCCGGTCTGCTCGAGTGCGCGCAGCACCCACGTCCGCTCATAATCGCTCACCAGCCGGTCGAGGTCGACCCCTTCGGCGGGCAGCGCGCTCGGCGGCTGGGGTGTCGCGATCCGCGGCGCCTTGACCTCGGGCAGGTCGCTCGCGCCGATCAGCGCGCTCGACGACAGCGCCACCGCGCGCTCGATGATGTTCTCCAGCTCGAGCACGTTGCCGGGGAACTCGTAGGCCTCGAGCCGGCGCATCGCCTCGGCGGTCAGCTGCGACGGCCGGAGATGCTAGGCCGAGAACCGGCGCAGGAAGTGCTCGGCGAGCAGCGGGATGTCCTCGCGGCGGTGGCGCAGCGGAGGCAGCCGCACCTCGATCACGTTGAGCCGGTAATACAGGTCGGCGCGGAACGCGCCGCGCGACACCTCGGTCTCGAGGTCGCGGTTGGTCGCGGCGATCACCCGGACGTCGATCTCGACCTCCTCGGTCGCGCCCACCGGCTTGGCCTTGCGCTCCTGCAGCGCGCGCAAGAGCTTGACCTGCAGGCCGAGCGACAGCTCGCCGATCTCGTCGAGGAACAGCGTGCCGCCGTCGGCCTCCTGGAACATGCCGAGCTTGTCGGCGATCGCGCCGGTGAACGCGCCGCGCCGGTGGCCGAACAGCTCGGACTCCATCAGCTCTTCCGGGATCGCGCCGCAGTTGACCGCGATGAACGGCGCCGTCGCCCGCACGCCCTCGCTGTGCAGCGCGCGCGCGACCAGCTCCTTGCCGGTGCCCGACTCGCCGGTGATCAGCACGCTGGTCTTGACCGAGTGGATCTTGGTGATCAGCTCGAACACCTTCTGCATCGCGCGGCTCTTGCCGAGCAGCTGGGCGAGCCGGACGCGACCGGCGAGCTGGTCGCGCAGCGCGAGGTTGTCCTCGACCAGCGCGCGCTTCTCCAGCGCGCGGCCGATCACCGCGTTGATCTCGTCGACCTGGAATGGCTTGGTCAGGTAGTCGTACGCGCCCTGCTTCATCGCCGCGATCGCGGTGTCGGTGGTCGCGAACGCGGTGACCAGGATGACCTCGGGATCGACCAGCGCGGGCGTGCCGCCGGCGACCGCGGCGCGCCGGATCGTGCCGGTCTTGATCGCCTCGAGCAGGCCGAGCCCGTCGAGCCCGCCCGGCATCTTGAGGTCGCTGACCACGATGTCGATCGCGGTCGTGCGCAGCTGCTCGAGCGCCTCGCCGCCGGTCTGGGCGAGCGTGACCTCGTGACCGGCGCGGCGCAGGCAGATCCCGAGGAACTCGCGCATCGACTGCTCGTCGTCGACTACGAGGATCTTCCCCACCCGTGCACTATGGCACGGCCGCAGCTATCATCGAAACCTGCGCCTGTCTCCGAGAACCTCGGTGGTCGAACGCGGCTGGTGGCTCGGGTTGTGCGGGCTGATCGCCTACCTCGCGCTCGCATCGTCCGACATCGTCGATGCCGACAACGCCGAGCTCGCCACGCTCGGCGCGCTCGGCGGCCGCGCCCATCCGTCGGGCTATCCGCTCTACGTGCTGTGGCTGCGGGCGTGGGTGTGGCTCCCCGGCAGCGCCGCGCACCGCGCCGCGCTCGCCACCGCCGTGCTCGGCGCGCTGACCCTGGTCGTGCTCCACGCCGCGTGCCGCGCCTGGGGCGCCCGGCCGCTCGCCGCCACGCTCGCGGTGGCCATCGTCGGCGCTGCGCCGGTGGTCGTGCACTACCACTGCGAGGCCGAGGTGTTCGCGATGAACGGCCTGGTGTGCGCGCTCGTGGTCTGGCTCGCCGCCGAGCGTGGGCCGCTGCGCGGCGTGCGGCGCGCCGCGGTGCTCGGTGCGGTCGCGGGCCTCGGCCTGTCCGATCACCTGACCTGCGTGCTGGTCGCGCCGATCGGCCTGTACGGCGTCGTGCGCGGCGCCCGCGAGTCGCGCGCCATTGCGTACGCCGCCGCCGCGGCGGGGCTCGCCGCCGGCCTCCTGCCGTATGTCTACCTCGCGTGCGCCGACGGCCCGGCGTCGTGGGGCCGGATCCGCTCGCCGGCCGGCCTCGTCGATTTCTTCCTGCGCAGGGAGTACGGCACCACCAGCCTGGTGCCCGGTGCCGCGCGGCCATGGCCGGCGAACATGGTCGCGTGCCTCGCCACGATCGCGCGGTCGTGGTTGTGGCTGCCCGGCGCGGCCGGCGCCGCGATGCTCGGCGTCCGGATCTGGCGGCCGGCCGGTGAGACCCGCGGCGCATGGGTGGCGCTCGCCGCGAGCACGCTGCTCGCCGGTCCGGTCCTGACGTCGTGGTTCAATGTCGATCCGCACGGCATCGGTCTCTACATCTCCCAGCGCTTTCACATCCTCCCCACGCTGCTGCTCACCGTGCCGGTCGCTGCGGCGTTCGACCTCGTCGCCGCCCGGATCGCGCGGCCGCGCCTCGCCGCCGGGCTCGCCACGCTCGGCTTCGCCGCGCTCCTGGCCGCCGCGCTGCCGCACCTGGCCGCCATCCACTCGCCCGCCGCCGAGCGCGGGGTGCAGAACCTACTGCGCTCGCTGCCACCCGGCGCGATCGCCGTCGTCCTCTCCGAGGACCAGTGCTTCGGCGGCCGCTACCTCCAGCTCACGCGTGGCGAGCGACCCGACGTGGCGCTGGTGTGCTCGGAGC
>VBLP01000518.1:3027-11982 GCA_005887925.1 Deltaproteobacteria bacterium
GTGTTCGTCGATCCCGGTCTCACCCAGCTGCGCGCCGCGTTCCCCGGCTATCCGTTCGGCGTCGTCCATCGCGTCCTGCCGCGGGGCAGCGCGCCGCCGTCGCCGAGCGACGTCGCCGCGATCAACCGCGAGCTCTACCGCGGCTTCGACCTCGACTACCCCAGGCCCGGCCGCGACGATGACTTCGCCGCCGTCGCGCACCGCCGCTACGCCGCGAGCTGGGCCGCGATCGCCGGCCTGCTCGAGGCCGCCGGGGACCACGCAGGGGCGCGCGATGCCGTCGACGTCGCGCGCTCGCTCCAGCCCACGCAGGACTGACCGGGCTGCTCGACCGCGCAGCAGTCGTACCGTCGTGATCCTGCGCCGGCATCTCCGCCCCCGGCGCGCGCGACATCGCCGGGCAGCTCCTGCCGGCCTAAGACGGGTGATGCTGCGTCGAAAGCCCCGCACTGGGGACGATCGTGCTCCGCCTTGCGCGATGTCGGATTTGACATATAGTTACAGCGATGTCTGGTCGCGGCAAGCCGCTGGTGTGGTTGCATGGTGAGATCAAGACACCTCCGATGTCCTCGGCTGCGCGGATCGAGGCAGGCGTCTTGTTGGTCGGCTTCAGAACGGAGAGCGGCTCGTCCTCCCTCATTCGCGTCCGATGTCCGTCGTTGGTCCGCGCTGTCATGAGCTCCGGATCAACGATGAGACCAAGTCGTGGCGCATCATGTATCGCACCGATGGCGACGCGATCGTGATTCTCGCTGTGTTCGAGAAGAGGACGCAAGCCACGCCAAGCTCCGTGATCGCCGCATGCCGGCAGCGACTCGCGGCCTATGACGAGCTTGGCTAGAACAGGAGATGCCCATGAAGGAAAGCAAGCGAAAGAAGCTGGAGGCCGCGGGGTGGCGCGTCGGGTCAGCCGACGAGCTTCTCGGTCTGTCCGCCGTGGAGTCTCTTCTCGTCGATCTTCGTCTCGCACTGAGTCAGGCGCTCCGGCGCCGGCGAGAGAAGCTTCACATATCGCAACGCACGCTCGCGGAGCGGATCAAGTCCAGCCAATCCCGTATTGCGAAGATGGAAGCTGCCGATCCCGAGGTCTCGTTCGAGCTGCTCCTGCGCGGGCTGTTTGCGACTGGTGCGACACGGCGAGAGGTTGCAAGTGTCTTCAGCGAACCGACCACGACGGCGAAGCGGAAGCCTCGCCAGGCTGCGAGCTGAGCTGTTGCCAGCGAGAGCTCACCGCCGCCGGCAGCAGGCGACCAAGAAGCCGCCCACGCTGCGCGCTCCCGGCAGATCCGCCAGCCGGTGCTCGGCCCAGCGCACGACAGGTCCCAGCACCGGCACCTCGAGCACCCGGGCCACGGGCGTGATCACGCGGATGCCGCGGGTCGCCACCCAGGACAGCTCGGGCGGCAGATAGCCGCGGATCGTCGCCGCGTCGTCGTAGCGCGTGAACACGTGCCCGTCGTGCGACGTCTCCGACACCGCCGTCGGTGGCTTGATCGCCTTGACCAGCCGGCGCAGCGATCGCGCGTTGTAGAACTCGGCGATCACCCAGCCGCCCGGTCGCACCACGCGCGACATCTCGGCCAGCGCGCCGCGGATATCGGGGATATGCGCGAGCACCTTGAACGAGTACGCGACGTCGACCGACCCCGTCGCGATCGGCAGCTCGGTCGCCGACGCCTGCACCACCTCCAGCCCGCGCTGCCGCGCCCGCCCGAGCATGCCGGCCGACAGGTCGATGCCCACCGCGCGCCGCGCGAACTGCGCCGTGCGATGCAGAAGCAGCCCCGTCCCACAGCCGATCTCGAGCACATCCTTGCCTGCGGCGTAGCGCTCGACCAGCTCGACCTCGAGATCGTCGAGCATGCGGTGGTAGGGCAGGTGGCGCTCGTTCTCGTACCAGCCGGCGAAGCCATCGTAGTAGGTGCGGTTGTCGAGCCGGGACATCCGCGAGCGTTCTACTACATATGGTCGTCGCGCGCGATCGGGTCGCTGGTCAGAGCGCCTCGAGCGCCGCGGCGTACTGCAAGCCGATCGGTGCTCACGGCCACGCGGTCGTGGGATCGACAGCTGGTTGGGTCGACGTTGCGCATTCGCCCGTCGTGCGTCCGCTCGTGGTCGCGACGAAGTGCGGTGTGCAGTACCCCGACGAGCTCATGGTCGGCGGCGGCGACCACGGTCGGTACGGCACCTGGGACGGAACGTGGTGATCGATCAGCCCGGTCGTGGCGGCGACCACAGCACGCTGAGGTCGAGTTCGATCGCATCGAACGGAGCGGCGCGGACCGCGACATCGCCCTGATAGATCCGCGTCTCTCGCCAGCGCTTGACCCGCTCGTCGGGCCGAGCTGGGCGAATCAGCGGGCTGTGCGGAAGCCGTTGGGGCCGGCTCCTCGGTGGCTGCGCCCGCTGCTCACAGCTTGGCGAGCAGCTCTTTCTTCTTGGACTCGAACTCGGCGTCGGTGAGGATGCCGGCGGACTTGAGCTCGCCGAGCTGCTTGAGCATGGCCATGACCTGGTCCTTGCTCTCGGCGGGGCCGGCGGCGCGCGGCTGGGTCGCGTTGGCGTTGCCCATCATGCCGGCCATGTTGCCGGCCATCGCGAAGCCCAGGCCGATGCCGGCGCCCTGGAACGCGCCGCCGCCGTCGCCGCCCTTCTTCATGCCCTCGGCCGCGCCCATCATCATCTCGGCCTGCGCGAGCTGCTGGTAGGCGGCCATGCCCCCGGTGGCCGAGCCCATGCCCTCGACGTAGGCCATGCGGTCGACCAGCTTGTCGAGCCGCTCCTTGTCGGCCTGGTCCATCGAGACCGTGAAGTCGCCGAACCGCATGATCTCGACGCCGTAGGGCTCGATGTCCTTGCGGACGCCCTGCAGGGTGGCCTGCTCGATCTCGTCGGTGTAGGCGCCGGAGGTGACCTTCATCAGCGGCCAGTTCTGCTTGACGATGAGCTCGGCGACGCCGTCCTTCATGACCTTCTGGACCTGGCTCTTGAACCAGCCGAGGAAGGCGTCGTTGGTGGTGGCGCGCTGGCCGGCGAGGCCGATCACGAGCTTGGTCGGGTCGATGACGCGGGCGGAGAACTCGCCGTACACCATGAGCCGGATCCGCAGCTTGGTCTGGGGATCCTGGACGTCGCCGATCGAGGTGCCGAACTTGATCGACGGCAGCTCGCGGGTGGTGACGAAGAACACCTCGCAGATGAAGACGTTGCCGCCGGTGAACTTGTCGATCAGCTGGCCGAGGAACGGGATGTTGGAGGCATCGAGGGTGTGCCGTCCGGCCGAGAAGCTGCCGACGAACTTGCCGTCCTTGAAGAACAGCGCGACCTCATCGCTGTCGACGGTCAGCTGCGCCTTCATCGGGATCGTCTGATCCGGATGCTTGTAGACCCATTGGTCCTTGGCGGCGTCGGGGCGCGCGATCGCCAGCTCGGCGACGCCCCCCTTGATGAAGCTCATGATTCCCATGTGTTGGTCTCCTGCAGCCGGGAACGTCCCCCGAGGCTTGCGTGATAGCACACACGGTAATCATCGCCGGAGCGTCCCCAAGGTCCGAAGGGCGGACGGCGCCGTGCCGCGTCGGTGACATCGCTGTGGCCTCGGCAACGTTCTGCTTCGATTGGGTAGGCTGCACTACGTTGGTCGAGCCGCGGCGGGGGCGGCGCGGCGCGGCCCGGTCGGCGCTGTCGTGCAGGGTTTTCGGCTACTGTCGCCCGCGGTGACCGCCCGCCGCTTGATCGGCATCCTGCTCGCGATCAACGCGCTGCTGCTGGGGGTGGGTGCGGTGATCGTGCCGAGCAGCGCGCGCGAGCAAGGCAAGGGCGTGCACGTCGGGCTGGTGTTCGACATCGGCGGCAAGAACGACAAGTCGTTCAACGAGGCGGCGTGGCGCGGCCTCATGCGCGCCCAGGCCGAGCTCGGCGTCGAGACCAGGTTCATCGAGCCGACCGAGGGCTCCGATCGCGAGAGCGCGCTGCGCACGCTGGCGACCAAGAAGTTCGACCTGATCATCGGCGTCGGCTTCATCTTCGGCCCCGACCTCGAGCGGCTCGCGCGGCAGTTCCCCGACGTCAAGTTCGCCGGGATCGATTACTCGCCCTCCGAGGGGGTCGGCACGCTGCCCAACCTCGCCGGCCTGCGGTTCCGCGAGCACGAGGGCAGCTTCCTGGTCGGCGCGATCGCGGGGCTGGTGACCCGGACGAAGGTCGTCGGGTTCGTCGGTGGGATGAAGATCCCGCTGATCCACAAGTTCGAGGTCGGCTACGCGGCCGGAGTCCACCGCGTGTGCCCGGCGTGCCGCGTCGTGGCGGCGTACGCCGGGACCGAGCCCAAGGCGTTCGCCGATCCGTCGCTCGGCCAGGAGCTGGCGGCTGCGCAGTACGGTCAGGGCGCCGACATCATCTTCCACGCGTCGGGCAAGACGGGAGACGGGGTGTTCGCGGCGGCCCGCCAGCGCGGCGCGCGCGCGATCGGGGTCGACTCGGACCAGTTCGACGCGGCGCCGTGCTGCGTGGTGACCAGCATGGTCAAGCGGGTCGACGTCGCGGTGGTCGACATCGTCAAGGATGTCATCGCCGGCAAGTTCCGGGGCGGGATCCACGAGCTCGGGCTGGCCGAGCACGGCGTGGGGTTTGTCGCCGACGAGCGCAATCGCTCGATGCTGCCGATCGACGTGGTGGAGAAGGTCAACGCGCTGGCCGAGCAGATCATCGCCGGCAAGATCCGGGTGCCATCGGAATGACCGGGGCGGCGATCGAGGCAGCGGGCGACGCGATGGTCACGGCCGAGCTCGACAAGCGCTACGGCGCGAACCAGGTGTTGACCGGCGCGCGCCTGACGGTGCGGCGCGGCACGGTGCACGCGCTGGTCGGCGAGAACGGCGCGGGCAAGTCGACGCTGGTCAAGATCGTCGCCGGTGTGGTGCACGGCGACGGCGGCACGCTGGCGATCGCGGGCAAGCGGGTCGAGGTCGCGACCTGGGATCGCCGGGCCGCGCGCGCGGCGGGCGTCGGGATCGTGCAGCAGCACGGCGCGAGCGCCGGCACGCTGAGCGTGGTCGAGAACGCGGTGCTCGGCGTCGAGCCGCTGCGCGGACCGCTGATCGAGCTCGGGCCTGCCGCCGAGGCGCTGCGCGCGCTCGGCCAGCGCATCGGACTGCCGGGCGAGCCGTGGGCGGCAGCGGAGCGGCTGCCGGTCGGGGTGGCGCAGCGGGCCGAGATCATCGCGGCGCTGCATCACGGCGCGAAGCCGTTGATCCTCGACGAGCCGACGGCGGTGCTGACGCCCATCGAGGTCGACGGCCTGCTCGAGACCCTGCGCAAGCTCGCGGCGGGTGGGACGACGATCGTGCTGGTGACCCACAAGCTCGACGAGGTCCGCGCGGTGGCCGACGAGGTGACGGTGCTGCGCGCGGGCAAGACCGTGACGACGTTTGCCGCGAACCGCGAGGCCGCGCCCGGGGACCGGCTCGACGTGGCCGCGATCGCGCGCGCGATGGTCGGCACCGATCTGCCGCCGCCACCGCCGGCCGCGGCGCCGGCCGCCGACGCGCGCATCGTGCTCGAGCTGGCCGGCGTGCTGGTCGGCGGCGAGCTCCAGGCGACCGATCTGCGCGTTCGCGCGGGCGAGATCGTCGGGGTCGCCGGGGTCGATGGCAATGGCCAGCGCGAGCTCGCGCTCGCGATCGCCGGGCTGGTCCGGGTCTCGGGCGGCGCGATCCGGATCGCCGACCGGCCGGCGACGCAGGCGACGCCGGCGGCGCGGTTCGCGCTCGGCCTGGCCCACATCCCCGAGGATCGCCAGCACGGTGGGCTGTGGCTCGACGCGACGGTCGCCGACAACCTCGCGCTCGGGCGCAGCGACATCACCGGCCGGTTCCGGATCGATCGCGCGCGGGTGCAGGCCCATGCGGGTGCGCAGATCACCGAGCTCGACATCCGGCCGGGCGATCCGGCCGCGCGGGTACGCTCGCTGTCGGGTGGCAACCAGCAGAAGGTCGTGATCGGTCGCGAGCTGTCGCGGCGCGGCCTGTCCTGCGTGCTGGCGGCGCAGCCGACCCGCGGGGTCGACCTCGGCGCGGTCGTGCGGATCCACGACCGGCTGCGCGGCGCCGCGGCGGCAGGTGCCGGCGTCCTGGTGATCTCGGCCGATCTCGACGAGCTGCTCGCGCTGTGCCACCGCATCGTCGTGATGCTGCGCGGCCGGATCGTCGGCGAGCGCGAGGGCGCGGCGCTGCGCGAGGCCGGCGCGCGCTCGGCGCTCGGTGCGCTGATGACCGGCGTGGAGGCGGCATGACGGCGCGCCCCGCGCCCGGCGGTGCGGCCCCGGGGCCCGATCCCCTCTGGGTCCGGCTGCCGCAGGCGTTCCGGATCCCGTTCTCCGGGATGCGGCGAGAGATCGCGACGGCCGTGATCGGGCTGCTCGCGTCGATCGCGATCGGCAGCGTGCTGATGCTGATCGCCGGCAAGGCACCGGGCCAGGTGTGGTGGGCGATGCTGAGCGGGACCGTGAGCGATCCCTCCCTGCTGGGTCAGGCGCTCTACAAGGCGACCGGGCTCGCGCTGACCGGGCTCGCGGTCGCGCTCGCGCTCGACGCCGGGCTGTTCAACATCGGGGCCGAGGGCCAGCTGACGGCCGGAGTGGTGGTGTGCGCGCTGGTCGGCACCGCGCTGCCGGCGGCCACGCCCGCGGCGATCGCGGTCCCGGTGTGCCTGATCGCAGCGGCAGCCGCCGGCGCCCTGATCGGCAGCGTGATCGGCGTGATGAAGGCCGCGCGCGGCGCCCACGAGGTGATCACGTCGTTCATGCTCAACGCGATCGTCTCCGGGCTGGCGCTGTTCCTCGGCAACCGGGTGATGTTCCGCAACGGAACGACCACCGGCGCGCCGATCGCCCCGGGGGCGGAGCTGCCGCATCTCGGGATCGGCGGCAGCTCGGCCAACGCCTCGATCCTCGTCGCCGTGCTCGCGGTGGCGGTGGTGTGGTGGCTGCGCGCGCGCAGCACCTGGGGCCGGACCTGGCGCGCCGTCGGCCAGAGCCCGGATGCGGCGCGCACGACCGGGACCTCGATCGGCAAGGTCCAGGTCCTGGTGATGATCGGGTCGGGTGCGCTGGCGGGGCTCGCGGCGGCCAACTTCGTGATGGGCAACAAGCACGCGTTCGAGGAGGGCCTCGGGCGCGGCACCGGGTTCACCGGCGTCGCCGTGGCGCTGCTGGGTCGCATGCACCCGGTCGGCGTCGTGATCGCCGCGCTCCTGCTCGGGTTCCTGTCGTCGGGCGGGGTCGCGGTGAGCGACGTGGTGCCCAAGGAGCTGGTCGAGATGCTGCCCGGCGTGGTCGTGCTCGCGGTCGCCGCCGCGGTGCCCCTGGTGCGGCGCATGGAGGCGGCGTGACCCAGCTCCTGACCACGGTGTTCTCGCTCGCGTTTGTCGCCCAGGTGCTGCGGATCGCCGTGCCGTACGCGCTCGCCGCGATGGGCGGCGCGGTCACCGAGCGCTCGGGCGTGATCGATCTGGCGCTGGAGGCCAAGCTCCTGTTCGGCGCGTTCGCCGCCGCCGCGGTCGGGCACGTGACGGACTCGGCGCTGCTCGGCCTGGCCGGCGGGATCGCGGCCGGGGTCGCGGTCGCCGCGATCCAGGCCGGCTGCGCGCTCGTGCTGTACGCCGACCAGGTGATCATCGGCATCGCGCTCAACGTGATCGCGACCGCCGGGACGCGGTTCCTGCTCCAGATCCTGTTCCACGAGGGCGCGAACTCGCCGCCGTGCCCGGCCTACGGCGATGCCGTGCTGACCAACCCGATCGTGTGGCTCGCGGTGATCGCGACCGCCGTGCTGCCGTTCGCGCTGCGCCGCACGCGGTGGGGATTGCGATTGCGCGCGGCCGGCGATCGCCCCGATGCGCTGATCGCCGTGGGTGCGTCGCCGCGGCGCGCCCGGTTCGCGGCCGCGCTGGTCGGCGGTGCGCTGGCCGGCGCCGGTGGTGCGCAGCTGTCGCTCGCCGTGGGCGGCTTCACGGCGGACATGTCGTCGAGCCGCGGCTACATCGCGCTGGTGATGGTGATCCTGGCAGGCTGGCGGCCGGCGCGCGCCGTGCTCGCCTGCCTCGGCGTCGCGGCCGCCGAGGCGCTCAGCATCGCGTTCCAGATCACCGACATCGCGGTGCCCTCCGAGCTCGTCGGGCTCTTGCCGTACGTCACCACGCTCGTCGTGCTGATGATCGTGGTCGCGCGCCGGCCGCCGGCCTCGCTCGGCCGCGTATAGCGGCTACCATTCTCGCTGCGCTTCCGGGCCGCCCCGTGTGCTATGCCGTCGGTGGGATTGCGCGCGACGAGTAGCGGTAGGCTGCGATGACGCTGCTCGGGGCCATCACGAAGCGCAAGGCGTCGGTGAACAACGGGTCGCGGTCGTGAAGCAGGTAGCGCTTGTTGCGCGCGACCTGCTGGATCCAGGCGCCGTACGGTTGGCGGACCACGCCGGCGATGTGGACGCGGCGAGATTCACCCGATCCTGTGCTGGCACAGGACGGGATGCCGCCGGGGCTGTGCGCCGACGCGCAGCGGCTCGCGCGCACCCTCGCCGGCCTGCAGCGACCGAACTCGAGCTATTCGACTTGCTCGCGCTCGTCGAGCTGCAGGCGTCGCGGCTGCCCCGCGCGCGCCGCGGTGGACGGCGCGCCGATCCTGCCGCTTGATCAGGATCGCGCGCGCTGGGATCACCTGCTGATCCGGGCGCGGCGTGCACGCGCTCGCCCGCTACGTGGTGCAAGCGGGCAAGATACACACGGCGAGCGGTCAAGAAATCCAGGTTCGCGGCATCAGCCACTTTGGCTTCAACAGCACGATCCTGCAGCCACAATACCTGTGGCAAATGGGCTGGAAAGACCAGATCACGCAGATAAAGAGTCTTGGGTTTAACGCCATACGCGTACCGTTTGTACCCGACACGCTTTACAACACCA
>VBLP01000133.1:0-5587 GCA_005887925.1 Deltaproteobacteria bacterium
TGTGCTCGCGGGCCGGTGGGGGCTCGGCGGCCGCGGCGGGCGGCGGCTCGGGCGCCTCGGGCGGCTCCTCGGCGGGAGCTTCGGCTGGCGGCGGCTCGCCGGCGGGACCTTCGCCGGCAAGGCCTTCCCCGGCTGGATCCGCTCCGGCAGGATCTTCGCCGGCAGGATCTCCCGCGGCGGGACCGGCTTCGGCGGGAACCTGGCCGGCAGGCCCCGCTGCGGTGGGCGGCTCGCCGGCGGGCCCTTCGTCGGCGGGCGGCTCGCCGGGATAGGGATCGGCCGGCAGGCCCTCGGGCGCGGGCGGGCGCGGCAGCTCGCGCGATGGCAGCCCGGCGAGCACGTCGCGCGCCTCGTCGCGCACCACGTTGCCCGCGAGCAGCGTGATCACCAGCTGCCACTGCGTCGTGTTGGTGCCGAGCTTGATCGTGCGCGAGCGCGTCGATCCCGCGCGCGGCGCGTAGAGCACGGTCGCGGTGCGCTTGCCATCGACCGACACGTCGAGGCACGGGACATCGCAGGTGCCCTCGACCACCGCGACGTCGACCCCGAGCTCCCGGGCGATCGCGTCGCCGAGCGCGGCGCCATCGACCGAGCCGTGGACCGCGAGGTGGAGCGTCCGGTTGCCCTCGGCGCGCGCGGTGGCCGCGGCCGCCAGCGCGATCACGATCGGTGCGTATCTCATGGCCCGTAGTCTCCGGATCGACCGCCTCCGTTCACGCGCGATCGGCCTCTGGCCGATCATTCATAGTGCGCGAGCCGCTCGACCAGCTGCTCGGCCTCGGTCTGGCGATAGCCGTCAACGACCTCGCCGCGGGCAAACGGCAACAGCGCCGCGCGCGCCTCGGCGTGGCGGCCGAGCCGCACCAGCACCAGCGCGCGGTTGTAGCGCGCCTCGACCGCGAACCGGCCGTCGGGCTCGGCCGCGAGGTAGCGATCCCACGCTGCGAGCGCCGCGGCCGGATCGCCGCCGTGGAAATGCAGCTCGTGCGCGCGGCGATACAGCGCCTCGACGGGCGGCGGCGCCGGCGGCCGGACCGGTGCGGGCGGCGCCACGGCCTCGGGCGGCAGCGCCGGCCTCGGATCGGTCGACGAGGCCAGATCAAGGGCCGGGTCCTCGACGGCCTTGTCGGCAGCGCGGGGGACCTCTCTCGTGGGATCGACGGCCGTTGCGTGGCGGCGGTGCGGCAGCGGTGATGGCGGCGGCGGCGCTGGCGGCGCCACGTCGGGCGCAACGCGCGGCGGCGCCGGTGACCACAGCGTCGCCACCTGGCCGGTCGCCAGCGCCCACGACACCGTGCCGGCGAACAGGATCGCGAGCGTGGTGACGACGCCCACCAGCTGATGGCGGCCGCGCGCGCGGGTCTCGAGCGAGCGCATCACGCGCAGCCGGGTCTCCGCCGCCAGCCCCGGATCGGCGACGGCCTCGCCCGCGCCGTCGTCGGCGCGGATCGCGGCGACCAGATCGTCGAGCCTCATGACGCGTCCCCCAGGATCTCGCGCAGCTTGCGCTTGGCATGGAACAGCCGCGTCCGCACCGTGCCCTCGGGCGCACCGACGATCGCGGCGACCTCGACCGAGGTGCGCTGCTCGGCCTCGCACAGCACGAACACGATCCGCTGATCGACGCATCGACCACGCGCGGCGTGAGCTCCTCGCGCGCCGCGAGCCGCTCGGTCGCCCGCCGGCGCCGCATCGCCGAGCGAACGTGGCGGCGCGAGTGGTTGGCCGCGACGCCGATCAGGAACGCGCGCAGCGAGCCCTCGCCGCGGAACCGCCGGATCGCCCGCGGCAGCGCGACGAACGCCTCGTGCACGATGTCCTCGGCCGCCGACGCGTCGCCGACCAGACGGCGAGCGAAGCCGCGGATCGCGGCGTGGTGCGCGACGTATGCCGCCTCTACGGCCGCGCGATCGCCCTCGCGCAGGCGCGCGACCAGGTCGTCGTCGGTGACCGCATCCTGTCCCACGGCGCGCATCACCAGCGGCATCGAGATCGCGGTCACCGAGCCATGGTGCCCGGTCCGCGGCCGACCGTTCAACGGAATCGGACGGCACCCGCCCGACGGCATAACTCACCGTGATGGTTATCAAATCGTCGGTCCGCGCAGCACGCGAACACCCAGCGCGATTCACCGGACAGCGACAGATAGTGATCGCTGCGACGCAGGCCCGCCCGTTCGGTGGACAGCAGCTGCCTCGACGGCAACAGTCTGGCCATGCCGCTTCGCGTAGTACCCGTCCCTGGCGATGACGGTTGCCAGGGCTGCTCGCGGCGCACCGTCCTGCAGGGCTTCGCGGTGACCGCCGCGACCGTGCTGGTCGGCTGCCCGAGCCCCGATGGCATGGAGCCCGACGCCGATCCCGGCTCGACCACGATGATGTGCGGGAACAACCTGTGCGTCGATCTCAACGATCCCAAGAACGCCGCGCTGACGATGGTGGATGGAACGCTGATCGTCAGCGCGCCGCGGGACCAGATCCTCATCGTGAGGAGCTCGGCCACCGCGGTCCAGGCCGTCTCGGACATCTGCACCCACGCCGGCTGCGGCGTTCGCTACGATCGCGTCAACAAGATCTTGACGTGTCCGTGCCACGGCTCGCGCTACTCGTTGACCGGCGCGGTGCTGCAAGGGCCCGCCACGCGCCCGCTCGCGAAGTACCAGACGCAGCTCGACGGCACCGCGAATCAGCTGACCATCATGCTGTGACGGTGGACGCCGGCGGCCAGGCTCCTCTCACCGCGGTGTCCGCCGCGCCGGTGCTCGCGCCTGCGCTCAGTGGCGGATGCTGTTCGAGATGTTGACGACCGGCTGAGGCGGGGGCGGAGGCGGAGCCGCCACCGCAGGAGCGGCCGCCCCACCGCCGCCACCACCGCCCATCATCATCATCATCATCATCATCATCGTCGGATCGGTCTGGTTCTTGTTGCCGGCCAGATCCTTGATGGAGCCTGTGATCTGCGTCAGCATCAGCTGGAGCTGATCCGACGAGCTGCTCGACCGCGACGTCACGCGGGAGGCGCCACCCAGGACGCGAAGCAGATCATGGGGGGTGACCGAGCCGAACAGAGTGTGATGCGGAGCCATGTTGATTCCTTTGTGGTGACGCCGGACCCAGGAGCAGCCGCTGTGCCAGCGCGCCCGAGGCCATAGATCGGGGCCTTACGCCCCTGCCGGCGGCGGATCCTCGCGTCCCGGGGGTTACAAGCTGCGCCCGCTGAACGGCACCCCCCCCCGCGGGCCCGCGGCGAACGTCGGGGCGGGCTCGGGGTCGGCGGCGGGCTCGGGGTCGGCGGCGGGCTCGGGTTCGGCGGCGGGCTCGGGTTCGGCGGCGGGTTCGGGGTCGGCGGCGGGCTCGGGGTCGGCATCGGTGGCGGCCTCGGGGTCCGCTTCGGGCTCGGGTTCGGCATCGGTGGCGGCCTCGGGGTCCGCGTCGGGCTCGGGTTCGGCATCGGTCGCGGCCTCTGTCTCGGTCTCGGTGGCCGTGGCGGTCACCGAGACCGCATCGAACGCGGCTTTCCTCTCGTGCCGCCGGATGTAGCTCGTACGTGCCGGCTGCACCGGAGCGCGCACCACGCCGGTTCTGCACGAGCCGTTCGCTCGTCGCTGGCATCGCGGCGCCCCGGCAGCGACCAGCTCGATGGGCGCAGGCCGCGGATCACGGGAGATCGCGACCGAACGGCATGGGCTGCGTCCTGTGGTGGTTCTTCGCCCTGACGCGGAACCGCACGTGCCACGCGCACGTCGACTACGGGAGACCGCCATCGCCTCATCCCAGCGCGTGTCACGGCGCTTCCGCTCGGGGCTGCGAAACCACCCACAGGACTTCGCCCATGCCGTTTCTCGCTCTCGATCTCTCCCTCGATCTGATCCGCGGCCTGCGTCCCACCATCGAGCTGCTTCGCCGCAAGAGCCCGCGGCTACGGCGCCAGCTCGAGGACTCGCTCGCCGGCATCGTGCAGAACGTCTGCGAAGGCAGCGGTCGCGCCGGCGGCGATCGGCCGGCGCTGTACCGCTACGCGCTCGGCTCCCTGCGCGAGGTCAATGGCATCCTGCTCGCCGCGGTTGCCTTCGGCTGGCTCGCCGAGGCACCACTGGCGCCCGAGCGCGACCGGCTCGGCGGCATCCTGTTCGGCCTCCAGCGCCGCTGACGTGTGGCCGGCCCAGGCCGGCCATTCTCGACGCCGCGACGAGATCTCGACCGAGTCTTCCGGCGCGGGAGATCTCGGGATCGACAGTGATAACGACAGCCCCCAAGCTGGTTGCCACGCCAGCAGCGAGGAGGCGGCACTGTCTGCTGCTCAGCTTACCAGGATGCGGCGTGCACTCGCGCACGCTCTATCCCCCATCCGTTCGCTGGGCTCATCACGAGATGGGCGCTGCGGAGCGGATGCGCGACTTGAACAGCTTCAGCTGAAAGATCCTCCGCAGCACGAACTGCAACAGGATGGCGATGCCTGCAAGCATTGCAGCCATGATGATCGTCGCAAATACGTCGGCGACGATGTTGGCAACGTCTGTAGATTCCTTGCCGTCCAGGAACATGCCTACGGATATGCACAGTCCCGAGAGTGTCCCAATGGCAAAATATCTACAGAAGGGCTTCCATGTATTGACTCCGATATTCAAACGAGCACTGCGTACTACAACGACCAGCATGTAGCCAAGCAACATTACTGTGTTGAATGCAAACACGCCGCCACTCCGCACGCTGACGCCGATGACCGAGAAGATGCCCAGCGTGGGCCCGAGTACGAGTACATCTCGACGCATGATGGGTCCCGCAAGCCACCAGGAGGTCCACGCCAAACGCCTTTCTTGAACTTGATCCTGGCCCGATGGTTGTGTCTTCGCGGAGCCGCGTTGCCCGCTCGACGATCCAGGCCCAGGGCCGAGCCTCGCATCCGCTGCGGTGCCGCGAGATGGGGTAGTCACCTGTGCAGGCGCATGCCTGCGGGTTGCAGCTGGCGGGACTCCGCGGGGTTGCGTGGTCACCGGAACAGATGGACGTTCGATCCTCCCGCCCGTCGCGGCGCCATGTGGACGCGCGGCGAAGCGTGCGGGCGCGCCACCGATCGCCGCGACTGCTGCGGAGCCCCGAGATGGCGCCGTCATCGGTGTAGGTGCGCTGCCGATCGCTGTCGTGGCAGACCACGCGCCAAACTGCGAGACGAGTCTGTCGAGAAGGGCGTCGATTCGACCCAGCGGATCGGGGTGCAGGATGGTCCAGTTGCGCCATGCCAGCTCGTAGAGATACGGGCCGCGAGGTTCCGTGGCCTCGAGCAGCACGGGGACCACCAGCTTCCCGAGCTGATCGGCAATGGCCAGCTCCTTGAGCATCTGTCGAGAGCTGTTGGACTGCTCCGAGAACAGGATCAGCACGAGGTCACAGCTCCGGATCGCGTCCACGATGCTGTCGCGCCAGTCCTGGCCGGGGGGAATGAGCTTGTCGGACCAGACGTCGAGCTCTCGACGCTGCGCCGACTGGATGACAGCGTCCGCGACACCTTCGTCCCGCCTCGCGTAGCTCAGGAATATCTTGGGTGCCATCAGTCAGGTCCGTCGTGCTCGCGGCATGGTTCGACTGCC
>VBLP01000133.1:5610-17787 GCA_005887925.1 Deltaproteobacteria bacterium
TGCGCCCGCCGAACGGCACCCAGCCGCCGGCCGCCGCCGGTCCCGACCGGCGCCCGTCAGTGCCAGATCAGCTGCACGAGCCAGTGGTAGAACGTCGCCGACGGGCCGCGGACGTGATCGAGGTGCGCGGTCAGCGAGCGCGCGCCGCACGCGTAGCTGATCAGGAGGCCGAACACGAACGCGTTCGCGGCGAGGAGGAATGGCACGCAGAACAGCCAGCCGACCTCGCGCAGGTCGGTCTGGTGGCGATGGGTCTCCGACCACGTCGACAGCGCGTGGTAGGCGACGGTCACGCCGAGCACGGCGCCGCCGAGCACGAGGTGGTGGCCGGGCGCCCAGGTCAGGATGGCGATCGCGAGCAGCGATAGCGTCGGGAAGAAGTACGGCGCGATCGCGATCAGCCAGTTGCCGCGGCCGAGGTAGCGGATGTGGCCGCCGCCGCGCAAGCTCGCGCGAAACCCGACGACACGGTGAAACGTCGCCCACGCGAACAGGGCGTGGGTGAACTCGTGCTCGAGGGTGGCCCAGAACCCCATGCGGCGGCCGCCGAGCGCGAACCAGACCAGCGCGTACGCCGCGGCGCCCAGGAGGAATGGCACGCACGTGCCCGGCGCGGTCGCGACGCCGCGGAGCACGAAGTACAGCGCGTAGACCAGGCCCGGCACGAGGATCAGCGCGACGAGCGCGATCGGCCACTTGAGCACGCCGAGCAGCCGGTCGAGGATGCGCGCCAGCGGGTTCACGCCTCCAGTATGGATCGTCCGGTGCCGGCAGGCAGGCGCGCCGGGCGTTGTTCGCGCCCGCGCCGAGGTGTCCTCGGCGG
The DNA here is from genome assembly GCA_005887925.1 of Deltaproteobacteria bacterium. Taxonomy (GTDB): domain Bacteria; phylum Myxococcota_A; class Polyangia; order Haliangiales; family Haliangiaceae; genus JABFXX01. The sequence goes on from VBLP01000133.1 coordinate 6,434, forward strand.
CGGATCACCGTGCAACATGAGCCGGCGGCGCTCACCGGATCGACCCGCTCCGCGCTTCATTCCGCGCCGCGCTCCGGCGCATAGTGCGGCCATGGCGCTCAAGACTCCTGGACGCTATCTCGACGAGATCCGCGCGCGCGACCTGCGCATCTTCTATCGCGGGCGGCGGTTCGAGAACCCGGTCGACGACCCGATCGCGGCGCCGGCGGCGCGCGCGGTCGCCGACACCTACGCCGCGGCGCTCGAGCCGGGCACGGGGATGGCCGCCGCGTCGCCGCTCGTCGGCGAGCCGGTGAATGTCTCGAACCTCCTGTGGTCGAGCCGCGACGACCTGATCGCGCGGGTCAAGTGGGAGCGCCTGATCGGGCGGCGCACCGGGCGCGGCGCGCTGCGCTCGCCGGGGCTCGACGCGATCAACGCGCTCGCGGTGGTGACCCACGCGTGCGATCGCGCGCGCGGCACCGAGTATCACGCGCGGCTGGTGGCGTTCGTCGAGCGGATCCAGCGCGACGACCTCGCGGTGTCGGGCGCGATGACCGACGTCCGCGGCGACCGCTCGCGGCGGCCGGCGGCGCAGGCCGATCCGGATCTGTTCTTGCGTGTCGTCGATCGCGACAGCAAGGGCGTCGTCCTGCGCGGCGCGAAGGCGCACCAGACCAGCGCGATCCACTGTCACGAGCACGTGGTCCTGCCGATGACGTGCGGCCCCGGCGAGGCGGCGTGGGCGATCGCATGCGCGGTGCCGAGCGATGCGCCGGGCATCACGCACATCTTTGCGCGCCAGCCGTCGGACTCGCGGCGGGCCGAGGACGCGCCGCTCGATGTCGGCCTGCCGGCGTTCGGCGGCTGCGAGAGCCTGATGATCTTCGACGACGTCCGCGTGCCGTGGCAGCGCGTGTTCCTGTGCGGCGAGACCGAGCACACCCAGGAGCTGGTCCGGCTGTTCGGCTCGTTCCACCGCTTCTGCTACGGCGGCTGCAAGGTCGGCATCGCCGACGTGGTGATCGGCGCGGCGTCGCTGATCGCCCGCGCCAACGGCGTCGCCGACAGCCGCGCGATCCGCGACAAGCTGACCGAGATGGTCCAGCTCAACGAGACGATGTACGCCTGCGCGCTCGCCGCGGCCGTCGAGGGCCAGCCGACCCCCGCCGGCACCGTCATCCCCGACATCGCGCTGTGCAACGTCACCAAGCTCAACGTCACGCGCTTCCCGTTCGAGATCGCGCGGCTCGCCGCCGACATCGCCGGCGGCGCGATGCTGACCTTGCCGAGCCAGGCCGATCTCGAGCACGCCGAGCTCGGCCCGCTGGTGACCAAGTACATGACGGCGGCCCCGGACACGCCGGCCAGGACGCGCATGGCGCTGTTCCGGCTGCTCGAGTTCCTCACCCACGGCTCGGGCGCGGTGTACTTCCTCCACGAGTCGCTGCACGGCGCCGGGGCGCCCGAGGCGATGCGGATCCAGCTCCGGCGCGAGATCCCGCTCGATCCATTCGAGGCCGCGGCGCGCGCCCTGCTGGCGGAGTAGCGGCCGGACGCGGCGTGCGCGGCGATCACCGGCGCGTGACGGTCGCGCCGGCCGGCGGGATCTTGAGCTGGAAGAACGCCACCGGATCGACCATGCCGCCGGGCACGTGAATGCCGAGGTGCAGGTGCGGCCCGGTGGTGCGCCCGGTGTGGCCCGCGCGGCCAATCTCGTCGCCCTGCGCCACGTGGTCGCCCTCGGCGACCGAGAACTTGCTGAGGTGGAGGTACGCCGAGGCGATGCCGCCGCCGTGTGCGACCACGACCACGTTGCCGCCGAGGAAGCACGGGCGCACCAGGACGACGGTGCCGGCGTTGATCGCCTTGACCCGGGTTCCCTCCCGCGCGAACAGGTCGAGGCCGAGGTGCTGGCTGCGGTGGCCATCCGAGTTGACCTCGCCCGGCGGCCGCCGGAACGCGCGCACGAACTGCGGCTCGCCGCGGGCCCTGGCGACGGCGCGCACGATCGCGGCGTTGTCCGCGTCGATCCGCTCGCGCTCGAGCTTCGACGGATTGGCGAGCTCGTCCTCGACCACCACGTCGGTCTCGGGAAACGCCACCTCGCCGACCTGCACGGTCTGGGGCTCCGCAATGCTGTCGACCCGGATCGCCACCGGATCGGGTCGGGCATCCAGCGCGATCGCGAACACCGCCTGATAGCCGGTCTCGATCGGGAAGAACTGGAGCGCCTTGCCGTTCGCGGTCCCCCGGGGGGCTCGCGGACTGCCGACGACGGTCACGAGGACCGGATCGCCGGGGCGAGCCGTCGTCGGGGTGACGGTGAACGTGGTGTCGGCTGCCGCGATCGACGCCGCGGCCAGCACAACTCCGAACAGCGCGCACATACTTGTTCGCGGACTCATGATCCGGTGTACGCCGATCGCCCGCGACCACAAGTGTGCGCAGCGGCGCTCACCGGTGCGCGCCGTAGCACGGAGGCACAGCGCACGAATACCGGCGCATGACGTGATCCAGCGCGGCCGATATGCGAGTTTCACCGACGGAATACCCACCATGAGGCTCGGCGCGAGCCGCCGACCACGCCCCTCCACAGCTGTGCCTCGTGGACCAGCTCGACATCGACCGCCGAGATCGACGCGTCCGGATCGATCGCGAACAGGTGCGGCCCATGCCCGTTCCCCATCGCCGGGTGATCAGCACGCCGCGCTCGAGCGGCCCGACGAGCGGGAGGGTCCACGACTCACCCCGGAGAACCCGGGCGGCGCGCCGATCGAGCAACCCGCGGCGAACAACCAGCTAACACGACCGACTCGACAACCATACAGCGATTTTCCGAGCACATCAGTGTGCTGATGATTCACGGTGTGTCGCGAAGACGACAGCCGGCGTTGCCACGATCTTCCACCGCGGCCCGCGACGCGGCATGCGCCGCCGACCGCGACCATGGCGCACCGGTCGGTGTCGCCCGCCGAACGGGGCAATCCGGGACATTGGCGGCGCCGCCGGAGTGTGATGAGCTAGCGTCGATGATCTACTCCTCCATCGTGGACACCATCGGCCGCACGCCGATCGTGCGCATCAACCGCCTCGCGCCGCCGGACGTGACGATGTACGTCAAGGTCGAGGCATTCAACCCCGGCGGCTCGGTCAAGGACCGGCTCGCGATCGCCATCATCGAGGACGCCGAGCAGCGAGGCACCCTCAAGCCCGACCAGACCGTCGTCGAGGCCACCTCGGGCAACACCGGCATCGCGCTCGCGATGGTGTGCGCCGCCAAGGGCTATCCGTTCGTCGCGGTGATGGTCGAGACGTTCTCCGTCGAGCGCCGCCAGATCATGCGCGCGTTCGGCGCCAGGGTCGTCCTCACGCCCGCCGCCGAGCGCGGCTCCGGCATGGTGCGCAAGGCGGCCGAGCTCGCCGAACGGCACGGCTGGTTCCTCGCCCGCCAGTTCGAGAACCCGGCCAACCCCGCCTACCACCGCCAGACCACCGGCCCCGAGATCCTGTCCGACTTCGCCGGCAAGCGGCTCGACACGTTCGTCACCGGCTGGGGCACCGGCGGCACGCTGACCGGCGCCGGCCAGATCCTCAAGCGGGCGCGGCCGGACCTCAAGATCGTCGTGTGCGAACCGGCCGAGGCCCAGCTGCTCGACGACCAGCCGTTCAAGCCCCACAAGATCCAGGGCTGGACGCCCGACTTCGTGCCGGCGGTGCTCGACCGCACGGTCTTCGACGAGCGCCTCGCCATCACCGACGAGGAGGCGATCACGACCGCGCGGGCGCTGGCGAGCGCCGAAGGCATCTTCGTCGGGATCTCCGCCGGCGGCACGTTCGCGGCCGCGCTGCGCGTCGCCCGGACCGCGCCGCCCGGCAGCGTCGTGCTCGCCATGCTGCCCGACACCGGCGAGCGCTACCTGTCGACCGTGCTGTTCGAGGGCGTCAACACCGGCTCCGACCCGGTGTGAGTCAGAAGTCGAAGTCGCGCAGGTAGTGGTCGTTGTAGCCGTGGGGGTGCTTGATCAGGTAGTCCTGGTGATAGTCCTCGGCGCGGACCCAGGTCGTCGCCGGCTCGATCTTCGTCACGATCGGCCGCTTCCACTTGCCCGACTTCTCGACCCGCGCCCGCGCGGCCTCGGCGGCCTTGCGCTGCGCGTCGGACGTCGCGAAGATCTCCGAGCGGTACTGCGTGCCGACATCGTTGTTCTGGCGGTCGAGCTGGGTCGGGTCGTGGCCGCGGAAGAACCAGTGGACCAGCAGGTCCTCGTACGAGATCTGGTGGGGATCGAACACGATGCGGACCGACTCGGCGTGCCCGGTGTCACCCTCGGAGACCTCCTCATACGACACCTTGCTCGACTTGCCGCCGGCGTAGCCGACCTCGATCGACACCACGCCGGGCGCGTCGCGCAGCACGTGCTCCATCCCCCAGAAGCAGCCGCCGGCGACGATCGCGACCTCGCGCGGACCGTTGGGATCGATCGGAGGCTTGGCGACCTTGGGCGCGGCCGGCTTGGCGGGCTCGCAGCCCGGGCTGCACACGACCAGCAGCGCGAGCGCAGAGAGCGCCGAGAACGCGAGGCGTATCATGCGCGGCATCATGCCAAAGCTTACGCGCCCGGCGCGCAGCGGTTACCGCCGCGGGCGATAAACCCGCGAGCTTGCGACCGAATCTCGTCACCGCCGCGCCCGCGTGGCGCAGCGAAGCGCTCGCGGGCCGACTCGCGATGTCGACCCGCGCGGATCTGCGTGCTCGGTCGTTCCGATTATGATGCCGCCATCATGAACTCCGCCACGCCCGCCTCGGAGCCCTGGCATTCCGGCCTCACGCGCAGTCACTGGCGCATCCTGACGGCGAGCTTCCTCGGCTGGGTCTTCGACGGCTACGAGACCTACGCGCTCGTGGTCGCCCTGCCCCTGGCGCTGCCGGCGCTGCTCGCGCCCGACGAGCTCAAGTCTCCGATCTGGGCGGGCATCGCGATCGGCCTGACCTTGCTCGGCTGGGGCATCGGCGGTCTCATCGGCGGCACGCTCGCCGATTACGTCGGTCGCAAGCGAGTCATGATCTACTCGGTCCTGCTCTATGCGGTGTTCTCCGGCCTCACCGCGCTGAGCCAGACCTTCACCATGCTCGTCGCGCTGCGCTTCGTGACCGGCATGGCGATGGGCAGCGAGTGGAGCACCGGCGTCGCCATGGTGGCCGAGACCTGGCCCAACCGCGCCCGGCCCAAGGGGGCCGGCCTGCTCCAGTCCGGCTTCGGCTGGGGCACCCTGCTCGCCGCGGTGATCTGGTGGCTGCTCGGCCGCACGACACCGCTCGGCGATCAATCCTGGCGGCTCATGTTCGCGATCGGCGCGGTCCCGGCCGTCTTCACGCTCTACATCCGCCGCGCGATGGACGAGTCCGAGGCCTGGCTCACCGCCGTGCGCGAGCGGCGCTGGGCCGCGACCGAGGTCGCTCGAGACGCCGTGGCCACCTCGGGCAAGCGGCCGTTCACCGTCGCAGAGGTATTCCGCGAGCCCGAGAGCCGCCGGCGCGTGCTGCTGATGTTCCTGCTCTCGCTGTCGGCCATGGTCGGCTGGTGGGCGATCTCGACCTTGCTGCCGAGGCACACGCTGCAGCTCGCCACCGCCGAGGGCCGGGCGCATCCCGCCGAGTGGTCCGCCGCGGCGGGCATTCTCTACACCAGCGGCGCGGTAGCCGCATATGTCAGTTCCGGATTCCTCATCGATCGCATCGGCCGCCGCAAGTTCCTGTTCGTCACCTATGCCGGTGCGCTCGCGCTGACCCCGATCACCTACTTCTGGGTCAGCTCCGCCGCGGTCATGATGCCGGTCGTCGTGGTCAATGGCTTCTTCACGCTCGGACTGGCCTATTCGTGGCTGGCGATCTACCCGGCCGAGCTGTTCACGCCGAGCGTTCGGTCGACCGCGGCGAGCATCATCTTCAATGCCACGCGGCTCATCGCCTGGATATTCCCGATCGTGGCGGGCACGATGATCCCGCGGCTCGGTGGCATTCCGCGAACCGCGATGTTGCTCGGACTGATCTATATCATCGGCCTCGTCGTGCCGTGGTTCCTGCCCGAGACCAAGGGCAAGCCGTTACCGCGGTGAGCCGAGCCCGACCGCAGCGCGCTGGATGAAGCACGCCGCCGCGGTGCGCGTTCTGATCGAGGGCAAACGCGGCGCTCCCGAGCCGCGGCGGCATCGACTTCGGCGATCCGGGCAGACATCATGTCAGCCCTGCGTGACGGTGCGCCTCCTGGCCACCGGTCCCACCTCCGCTCGATTAATCCGCGGCAGGCTCGTCCAGAACACACCCGTCGAGCGCTCGCTGAAACCTCGCGAAACCGGCATTGATCGCGGCCTCCTCGAAGTGCTTCCGGCGACGAAACGGCGCGGAGACTCGTTCGTAGCGCCTGGGATCCTTGCTACCTCCTTGTGTGGACAGCGGGGTCTCGTTCGATTTGTGCAACTTGTGGTTGATCGCTTCCAGGCACCCCGTCGTCTTGGCCAGCGATGTCTTCTCGCTCCGATCGAAGACCAGAGGCAACAGCCAGCACTCGATCTCGTCGAAGCCGATCGCGAACAGGAGGCGATCACGGACCAGAGCCCGATCCTCTTCCGCGATGTACGAACCGAGCTTGCCGACGATCAGCTCGATGAAGTCCTCGTCGGAGAGGCCATCCATACGGACGACGCCGAGATCGCCGGCAATGTCGGTATCGATCTGGATCACGACGTACCGGTTGAATTGCAACGCTTGGCGGTACGACCCTTGGCTCAAGTATCGAACGACGAGCGTCCAGCCCCCGTGAGCGTACGGCGACCCGGCGGTCCCGGTCGCGTCCAGCGGCGGTTGCTCGAATACGATCAGCGGTTCCGGATCCCGATCCCGGTAGTACCCGAGGAGGACATTCTTGAGGACGATCTGATCGGTGACGCCCTCTCCGACAATCGCAAAGTCCCCCATGGCTAGAAGTTCTGCGGGATACCGCCGAGAAGTCCCCTGGTGAACGCCTCGGACAGCTTCATCGGCAGCTCATTGCCGATGGGCTTCGGAGGCATCACCCGGCGTGCGGCGGTGTGGCCATCCTTATTCCGGAATACCACGAAAAGGCGCTGCTGGTCGTCGTGCAAGTTCAACCCATCGAGGAGGGAGGGATTGTGCGTAGTGAACAGGATCTGCTTGTCGTGCTCGAGGGCGAGCGCGGCAAGCCTACGCATGAGCTCGCTGCATGCCTTCGGGTTCAGAGACGTATCTACGTTCTCGATGGCAAAGAACCGCGGGGTTGCCTTGCTTACGATGAGCGCGAAGAAGAACAGCAGGTAGAGAAACCCTTCATTCGCGCTTCGCTGATCGAACGCCGGCTGGGCCGCGGCTATGAAGCGATCCCGGAGCCGAATCGACTGCTCGGGCAGCGAACTATCATGGTCGACTTCGATGCCCGAGAACCAGTCCAGGAGGCCGAGGTTGCTCTGCAGCGCAGTCCAGCCCTCCTGATCCTCGCTGGCAAGCACGCGAAGGAGCTTGAGCAGGCCTTCTCCTCGGATTCCCAGCGGGAGAATTTGGCCCTCTCTCTCGAACGTCCGAAGCGCGCTGATCTCTGGGGAGTAAATAATGAAGTCGGCGAGTGAATTCTCCTCGTATAGTCTACTAGTGAATAAAGATATATATTTATAGAAGGTCAGATAAATCTTCTCTAACTCTTCGGTTAATGGTATTGGCGGATTAGCATTTGTAACGCTCCTTAGAATGGCCTTCAAATCGGCTAGCTCTAGTTGATTTTTCGCCAATGAAGCGTCGAATGAAGCGTCGGACTGAAGCTTGGTCGCTTGATCTATGCTCGGAAGTGGAAGCAAACCCGAAGGCACATTCATCCTTAGTTCTGCCGACCATTTCGGATAAGGTGTATCCCTAGGTGTGTTGATTTCAAAGGTTACACCAACCCGCCGCGAATTCTCCACGAGGATGGATACCGCCCCTTCTGAAGTCTCGGCGAAGGCCGAGCGCATGAAACGGGGATCCGTCACGCGGATGCCGCGGCTGACCAGAAACTCATTGTCAAGTTTGCCAGAAGCCGCGGCTGCGGCAAACGCCAGCGCCTCGAGGATATTGCTCTTTCCAGACCCATTTTCCCCGATGAAGATATTGACAGGCCCCAGATCGAGAGACAGATCCACGATGGACTTGAAGTTCTTGATATGAACTCGGCTAACCTTCACAGGATTCCTTGCTCATGGGACCCATGGGACCAGGATGGCTTCCACAACGTAAGGGGAGCAGGTTCGCGAAGGCGAGCCTGTACCGGCCCGCGGGAATCGACAAAGCGCGAACACCGCGCCGGGACGCGTCGCGCAGGGCTTTGAGCGACCCTGCCCCATTGTGCCGCCGAGCCAATCATGCGATAGGCGAGGAGGTCAGCGACGGCTGCGGTGTCGGGGGGCGACATCATGCATGACTACCATCATTTGCGCCGGATCGCATCGCTCGGTGGCAACGATGGCATGATCGACCAAACCTTCGCAGAGCGTGCGCGCTCACGTCGTCGAACGCCTCCATGCGTTCTCGGGACCCACGGTCTGTGGCTGCAGGCTCTCGGCCCGAGCCAGGGGCTGGAGCTCGCCGAGGCCAACAAGGTCGGCAACCCGCCGCATCCACCGGAGCTGGTCTGGGAGTTCCCGCGCGGCGTGACCCGGAGCGTGAAGGCGGCGCTCGAGGCGATCGAGGTCAATGGCCGGCACATCCGCGTCGTCGGGCAGATCGTCGACCCGGTGAATCCGCCGCTGCCCGTTCCCCCGCCACCCCACGACAAGGAGCCGCAATGAGCGAGCACCGGATGGCAGCGATCTTCTACGTTGGCCTGGTCGATGGGACCGCGCCGCCGTCGCTGGAGGAGCTCGCGGTACGCGCGGGCCTGACGAACCTCCTTCGAGATCGCGATCCGGACGTGCTGTATGGGCAGTGGAGTGTGATGGAGAGTGTCAGAGCACAGCGAGAAACCCTGGCATTGCATGTCTGCTTGCAGCTGTATCCGCATCTCAGCGATCTGCTGGATCGCCGGAACGACGGGGATGGCGCGATGCCGATCGCCGAAGCGTTCCGCGATGCCTGCGAGGCATTGCGGCCGGACGCGGCACTGTTCTACACGTCGCCCGACGCGGTGGAGCCGGACTACATCGCCGCGCAGTACCCCAAGGTGCTCGGGCTTGACGGGATCCTTCTCGACGAGTCCAGACCGTCGCTGCTGTATCTGGAGTCCGAGATCGCGGCGCACTTCCCGGAGGCGTATCGCGCCGGCCGCGACAGCTTGCCGGCCATCGGCGGGCTGCTGCTGTTTCGTGGAATGGGCGAACGGAGGTGGTGGTAGATCTCCGGCGGTGTGCAAAATGCCACTTGCCTCCACTAGCCGGTGATTGCATCGTACAGTGGCGCGCACCGGGGCACACCGTGAACAATCCAGCTGCGATACGAACCGGCTATCGACTCACCGAGGATCATCGGGTTGTCCTCGAGGGCTCGGACGAGGCACAGCATCGCCGCCGCGACCAGCGTGTAGTCGCCCTTGCGGTAGCTGTCGGAGTGCGGGGGATGATACTCGCCGGGCACGTAGCGACGAAATCGCAGGGTTCCCCCGGCCTCGTTGCGAATGCCGACCATCGCCTCGATCCGCGCCTGCAGCCGAGCTACCTCCGGAGCCGCGCCGAGCTCGAGCTCGAACGAGAAGCCCGTCACGTCATGCTGGGTCGGGCATCGCACGACGCTTGCGCGGCGATGGCGAGCAGTGCCGCGATCTCGTCGGCGACGCTGCGCCGTCGGCGATAAACAGCCGGGGGCGCTCGCAGACCATCTCGATCACAGCAGCGTCGGATCCAGGATCGCGAGCCATCGGTCCTCGCTCGCAGGGCCCGAGCCGCTAGTGCGGGCCGTCGCCATCCGGCGCGTCGTCGTCGTCGAGCGCGTGGTCCGCTGCAGGATCAGCGTGCCGGTCGGGAAGCTGGGGGTGCCGCGTGAGGATGATCGCGAGCGCGCCGAGGGTGGCGACGAGGCCGATCAGGCCGGTGACGGCGCGCACGGGGAGCCAGGAGCGGCGCTGCCAGGTCTCGGGCTGGACGGCGAGGCCGAACGCGGCGCCGGAGAGGGCGCCGAACAGGTGCGCCCAGGCGGTGGCCGTGGCCGACCGCCGCGCCGATCAAGCCCATCACGCCGCCGGAGGCGCCGATGCCGACGCCGGCCTCGCCGACCGCCAGCGCGCCGAGGTTGGCGAGCACGCCGGTGATGATGAACAGGCCGAGCATGGTGGTGCGGCCGTAGAGCTCCTCGATCCGCGGCCCGACGGTGGCGATCGCGAGGATGTTGAAGCCGAGGTGCCAGAGGCCGGCGTGGAGGAACATCGCGGTGACCAGGCGCCACGGCTCGTCGGCGATCAGCTCCGGCCAGCGCCCACCGAACTCGACGAGCAGCGGGCCGCCCGGGGACACCAGCCCACCGCCGCCGGCGATCCATACGCGGACGTAGGCGACGAGGATCGCGACCGCGAGCAGGGTCGACATCGACATCGGGACCGGCGCGGCGAGCCCGATGCGCCCGAGCACCTGGACGCCGCGCGAGCCGAGCTTGACGCCGCACCGCGTGCACACCGCCTCGTCCTTGTCCTGGACGGCGCCGCACTGGTGACACGTCTTGTGGGCGTAGGTGATGTGCGCGACCAGCTGCTCGCGCTGGCGCGCCTTCCGGCGCCGCTGCTCCTGCCAGCGCATCAGTTTCCAGCGCAGGCGCATCTTGTTGAAGCCGAGGCTCCCGGCGACGCCGACGACGGTCTCGATCCAGGCGTCGTCGTCGTGCGGGGGAGTGGGAGTCTTGCTGTCGTCCGCCATCGCTACCCGTTCCCTATTCGATCGAGCTCGTCGACCGGCGGACCGTATCACGGCCGCCGGTGTGGATCACGCTAGGGCCGGCGGCGCGGATTGATCCCGGTGAGGTTGAAGCGCAGTCCCCCGCCGAAGTTGCCGAACGGGCCGGCGGGGGTGCCGCCGGACGCCGGTACCGCCACGCTCGACGTCGGCTCGGCGAACACCCAGGGCTCGAGCACGATCCCGTAATCGCCGGCGGCGTAGATGTAGCCGATGCCGCCCGAGGTGGTGAGCGAGGCGGGGAACGCGGCCGGGCCGCCGTCGAACCTCCCGGCGAGCCCGAGGTTGGTGCCGATGGTGGCCTCGAAGAAGATGCTGTGATTGTCGTTGAACTGGTGGGTGTAGCTGACGCCGGCGTACGCGTTGACCGGCGCGCCGACGGAGACGCCGTTGACCTGGCCCCAGCGGCCGACGCCGCCGCCGAACACGAGGTCGAACTCGCCGCGGTTGGCGCG
>VBLP01000516.1 GCA_005887925.1 Deltaproteobacteria bacterium
CTGCTCCACGACGGCCGCGCCGCCGACGTGCCGAGCGCGATCCGCGCGCACGACGGCCAGGGCAAGGCCGCGGCCACCGCGTTCGCCGCGCTCAGCGCGACCGACCAGCACAACGTGGTGCAGTTCGTCCGCTCGCTCTAGGACGTCAGCGCCCCAGGGCGCACGAGCCCGCGCCGGCGTTGAGCCAGTTCTGCTGGATCAGGTAGTCCTTGCCGCCGAGCTTGACGTTGGCGCGGCTGCCGTTGGCGACGTTGTACATGGCGCCGAAGTTCCAGGCGCACTTGTCTGCGTTCTCGGCGCCCTGCGCGTCGTACCAGGCGTTGAGGTTCGGATCGGTCACCGTCTCGGAGACCTCGTGGGCCAGGATCGACACCAGGCCATCGGCGCCGGGGTTGTTGTTGGGCGACTTGGTGGTCTGCGCCGCGCACGATGACAGACAGCGCGCGGGGTTGCCGATGTACACCATGCGGACCGCCGCGCCGTTCATCGCCATGTAGCTGTGCCAGCCGCAGTACCGCGTGCACAGCCCCGAGGTCTCGTTGACGTCGGCCGATGACAGCACCGCGTAGATGCCGTTGCTGTCGACCGGCAGCTTCCGGCTGGTGAGCGCCGACGACACGACCATCGCGACGTCGTAATCGCCGAGCGCCTTGCCGCGCGAGTAGCTGTCGGTGGCCTGGCCGGCGAGCGCGACGGCGTTGCTGACCTTGCCGCCGCTCGCGTTGGAGTAGGTGGTGTTGATGTTGAAGTAGGGGCTGCCGCCGAGCGACTGGGTGAACGCCGGGACGATGCCGAGCGCGGTGTTGCCGGTCCAGTTGCCGTACCACAAGAGGTACACCTTGCTGGTGCCGAGCATGATCGGGCCGCCGTGATAGGTGATGGGCACCGTCGTGGCCTTGCCGGTGCTCGCGTAGCCGATCGGATCGAACGATTCCTTGACCAGGCCATCGCTGGTGTCCTCGTCGCCGGGCGCCTCGGCATCCGGATCGCCTGGCCCGGCATCGAGTGCACAGGCGGTGAGCGTGGCCATCAGTAGCGCGGGCGCGAGCTTCATCGGATCTCCCTGAGCGCGGGGCTCTCGGGTTGACTCGGCCGGTCCCGCCGCCGCTGGGGTACCGCTCGGTGAGCGGATGGTGCCGGCTCAGCGCCAGCTCGGCAGCGACAGCCGGTCGGCGCGCGTGCGCAGCAGGCGCCCCAGGCTCCGCGGATCGGCCGCGGCCGGGGCGGCCGCCGAGGTCCCCGCCGGGACGGTCCGGGCCGCTGCAGCGTCGGACGCGGCGCCCGTCGCGGCACCCTCGGTCGCGGTGGCGATCGGCGGCGCATAGCTGACCGCCCCCGCCGGCGGCGTCGCTTCGTGGACCGCGGCAGGTGGCGTCGCCGCACGGACCGCTGTGGGGGTCGCCGCACGGACCGCTGTGGGGGCCGCCTCGCCGACCGCGGCCGGCGGTGGGCTCGCCAGCGCACGGATCAGGGTGTCGATCGGCGGCGGCTCGGCCTGGTACTCCGCGAGCAGCTCCATCGGCCCCATGTCGACGCAGCCGTAGGCCTTGTCGGTGTCGGAGCAGTACACGCGTACGTGCATGTGGTCGTCGTGGCGCGCGCTGTCGCCGGGCTGGCAGCAGATCTTGCGGGCGCGCTCGATCAGCGCCTCGGGCTCGCCGATCTGCTGGGCGTGCTCGATCAGCTTGCGCGCGATCGGCTCGTACATGAACACCCACTGCACCGGCGCCTCGGACGCCGTGATCAGCTCCTTGACCAGCAGCCAGGTGCGCGGGATGTCGACCGTGATGCCGCTGCCGTCGCGCGCCCGGCCCGCGGCGTTGAACACGTGCATCGCGTCGGGCTCGAACGGCCGGCCGGCGGCGTCGCGCATGTAATAGAGCAGGTCGGCGTCGCGCCCGCTCTGGTGCGAGCGATGAAACGCGATCCGCTCGCCCCCGCCCCTGCCCGACAGATCGGCGACCACGAGGTTGACACCGGGCACCTGGCGCCGCATCCGGCGCGCCACGCCGATCACCAGATCGATCAGCTCGTCGGTGCCGAACCGGTTGTCGCGCGCGCGCCACACGTCGCGGGTGATGAAGCCCTCGCCGTGATCGGGCAACCGCGCGCCGTCGATCAGATAGCCGTGGCTGGCCTTGCCGACCGAGATGCTCGTGCCGTCGCTGACCACGCCGAGCTCGGCACAGCCGGCCAGCATCGCCGCGAGCGCGAGCCATCGCATCGCGGATCAGTATGCACCGGGCGCCGAAAAACGCGCCGAAAATCCAGAAGCCTCGACGGGCGGCGCCGGTGTCGTGCCGGCACGCACCCGCCGGCCCCGGTTACGACTTGTCCTCGAACTCGGCGTCGATCACGTCGTCCTTGCCGCCGGACCCGCCGGGCTGTGCGCCCTCGCCGCCGGGCTGCCCGCTCGCCCCGGCCTGCTTGTACATCGCCTCGGCGAGCTTGTGGGCCGCGCCCTGCAGCTTCTCGAACCCCGCGCGCAGCTCGTCGGGCCGCTCGGCGTCCTTGTTGCGCTCCAGCACACCCTCGGCGTCCTTGAGCTCCTCCTCGATCATGAGCTTCTCGGGCTCGCCGATCTTGGCGGCGTTCTCGCCGACCAGCTTGCGCGTGCTGTAGATCAGCGTGTCGAGCTGGTTTCTGGCCTCGATGACCTCCTTGCGCGCCTTGTCCTCGGCCTCGTGCTGCTGCGCGTCCTCGACCGCGCGCTTGATGTCAGCCTCGGACAGACCGCTCGATGCCTCGATCCGGATCGTGCGCTCGGCCGCGGTCGCCTTGTCCTTGGCGGCGACGTGGAGGATGCCGTTGGCGTCGATGTCGAACGTGACCTCGATCTGGGGCACGCCGCGCGGCGCCGGCGGGATGCCCTGGAGCTGGAACTTGCCGAGCGTCTTGTTGTCCTTGGACATCTGGCGCTCGCCCTGCGTGACGTGGACCTCGACCGACGACTGGTTGTCGGCGGCGGTCGAGAACGTCTCGCTCTTGCGGGTCGGGATCGTGGTGTTGCGCGGGATCATCGCCGTCATCACGCCGCCGAGGGTCTCGATGCCGAGCGTCAGCGGGGTGACGTCGAGCAGGAGGATGTCCTTGACGTCGCCGGACAGCACGCCGCCCTGGATCGCCGCGCCGAGCGCGACGACCTCGTCGGCGTTGACGCTCCGGTTGGGCTCGCGGGCAAAGAACTCCTTGACCTTGGCCTGGACCATCGGGATGCGGGTCGAGCCGCCGACCAGCACGACCTCGTGGATCTCGGAGACCTTCTTACCGGCATCGGACAGCGCCTTGCGGCACGGCTCGATCGCGCGGGCGACGATGTCCTCGATGGTCGCATCCGCCGTGAGGTACGGCAGGTTGATCTCGGTCTCCTGCACGCTCGACAGCTCGATCTTGGCCTTCTCCGACGCCTCCTTGAGGCGCTGCAGCACCATCTTGTCCTTGCTGACGTCGATGCCGGTGTCCTTCTTGAACTCGGCCACCAGCCAGTCCATCAGCCGGTTGTCGATGTCATCGCCGCCGAGGTGGGTGTCGCCGTTGGTCGATACGACCTCGACGACCTTGTCGCCGACCTCGAGGACGGAGATGTCGAACGTGCCGCCGCCCATGTCGAACACGGCGATCAGCTGCTCCTTGGTCTTGTCCAGGCCATAGGCGAGCGCCGCGGCGGTCGGCTCGTTGATGATGCGCTTGACGTCGAGCCCGGCGATCTTGCCGGCGTCCTTGGTCGCCTGGCGCTGGCTGTCGTTGAAGTACGCCGGCACGGTGATGACCGCCTCGGTCACCGGTTCGCCCAGGTACTCCTCGGCGGCGCGCTTGAGCTTCATCAGCCGAGACGATCTTGAACGGCACGCGCTTCATCTCCTCCTGCGTGACCTTGTCGCTGAACTTGCGACCCATGAAGCGCTTGCTCGAGAACACGGTGTTCTCGGGGTTGGTGATGGCCTGACGCCGGGCGATCTGGCCTACGAGGACGTCGCCCTTGTCGTCGAAGGCGACCACCGAGGGGGTCAGGCGTGCGCCTTCCTCGTTAGAGATGACCTTGGGTTCCTTGCCTTCCATGATCGCGACCACGGAGTTGGTGGTGCCCAGGTCGATGCCGATGATCTTGCCCATGACGTGATTTCCTCGATTACGTGGATGTGTGTGCTGCGCAACCTAAGTAGCCTCCAAGCGACCGTCAAGACAGGCTCGGCATTTCTGCCCGATCGGCGTGGGGCGAGCGGGGACCGGGCCTTCCGCCCGCGGGCTTGCCGGGTCCTGGTCGGGCCGCCCGCGCCTGGGTCTGCCGGCGGCGGCCCGCTTTTGCGAGAATCCCGTCGGTGCTCCCGGCGAAGCGGGTGGGCGCCCTGCACACGCTGGACGGGCATGCTCGTGCCGATCTTCGCCCTTGACGCCGCTCGGTCCAGCGCCGTGCGCGAGCCGCCCGTCGGACGTCGCTCGCTGGAGCGCCGGCTCACCGGGCGCGCGTCCGAACGCATCGGGACGGGTGCCGGTGACCGGCCTCGGAGCCGCGGTCAGGCGGTGACCTGGGTCTCGAGCTGCGCGGCCTTGGCGAGATCGATGATCGACGGCGGCGGATCCTTGAGGGCGAGCGCGAGGACCTCGTCCATCCGCTTGACGCTCAGGATCTCCATCTCCCGCTTCACTTCCTCGGGCACGTCGATCAGGTCCTTGACGTTGCGCTCGGGGATGATCACGCGGCGGATCCCGGCGCGGTGGGCCGCGAGCAGCTTCTCCTTGACGCCGCCGATCTGCAGCACGTTGCCGCGCAGCGTGATCTCGCCCGTCATCGCGACGTCGGGCCGGACCGGCACGCCGGTCAGCAGCGATACCAGCGCGGTGTACATCGTGACGCCCGCCGACGGCCCGTCCTTGGGCACCGCGCCGGCCGGAACGTGGACGTGGAGGTCCTTGTTCTCGAGGAAGTTGCCGGCGTCCAGGCCGAGCGCCGCGGCGCGGCCGCGCACGAACGACAGCGCCGCCGTGACCGACTCCTTCATCACGTCGCCGAGCTGGCCGGTCAGGGTCAGCTTGCCCTTGCCGGGCATCTGGGTCGCCTCGATGAACAGGATGTCGCCGCCGACGGCGGTCCACGCCAGGCCGGTCGCGACGCCGGGCTCGCCGACGCGCTCGGCGACCTCGCTGACGAACTTCTTGGGGCCGAGCACCTCCTCGACCGTGGCCGCGTCGATCACCTCGTGATCCTTGGCCTGGCCCTCGGCGACCTTGACCGCGACCGCGCGGCACATCGAGCCGATCTCGCGCTCGAGGTTGCGCACGCCGGCCTCGCGC
>VBLP01000520.1 GCA_005887925.1 Deltaproteobacteria bacterium
ACCGGAATCCCTGGGCCGCCGTGCTGCGCGCGCCACCGCGCCAACCGCTCGCGGGTATGGGCCAGTCGATCTCGTCCGAGCATGCGTAGCCTTGCCGGGGAGGCTATCCGGCCGGGATCGTCAGCTCACGCACCCTTGCCGCAAGGACACATACGCCCGATCATGAGCGACCGCCTCGCCAACTGGCACCATGTGCGTCGGCTCGCCGACGAGCTCCAGCTCCAGATCCACCTCGCCGGCATGGATGCGCGCGAACGCTGGCGGGCGGTGCAGCGGCGGCTCGCGCAGACCGAGGCCGCGCTCGCGCAGTCCGGCACGGCTGCGGCCGATGCGGCCGGCCGGGAGCTCGCCGATCTCCGCGACGAGCTGTTGCACCTGCGCAACGAGATCGTGATGCGCGCCCAGGGCGACTTCACCGCCGGCTGGTAGCCCGCGCGCGGTCAGTGGTCGAGCTCGCCCGCGCGGTCGAACTTGCGCGTCGTCGCGTCACTGCCCACGGCAGTCAACACGAGCTACAGGCCGTCCCAGACCGGCCCGCCGCGCCAGAACACGCCGATCGCGCGGCCGAGGATCGCCTCGCGCGTCACCAGGCCGAAGAACCGGCCATCGCGGCTGTCGCCGCGGTTGTCGCCCATCACCAGATAGCGACCGCCGGGGATCGTCACCGGTCCCCAGTCGGGCCCTCCGCCGCGGGTCAGCCGCACCACGTGATCGGCGCCGCCGAGCAGCTCGTGGAGCCCGTCGGCGCGGTGCTCGATCGGCGCCTGCACGCCGTCGATCCACACCCGGCCGCCGCGGACCTCGATCCGCGTGCCGGGGATGCCCACGACCCGCTTGAGCAGCACCTTGTCGTCATCGGGCGAGTCCAGCACCACCACGTCGCCGGCCGCCGGCCCGCCGAACCGGGTCAGATACCGGCTCGAGAACGGCACCCGCAGGCCGTACGCGGCCTTGTTCACCAGGATGTGGTCATCGATCGCGACGGTGGGCTGCATCGAGCCGGTCGGGACGCGATAGTGATCCGCGAGCGTCGAGCGCGCGGACATCAGCACGACCACGAACGCGGCGAACACGAGGAGCTCGCGCGCGAGCCGGCGGACCCGCGAGCGCACCGGCGGAGGGGAGTTCGACATGACCGGTCTACCGCCGGCCGGCCTGCCCGCATTCCCGGCCGCCGGAAAAACTCGGGCACGTCCGCCGCGGTCAATAGGACCTCGGCAACGCCAGCACCTTCTCGGCGATGAAGCTCATGATCATCTCGCGGCTCACCGGGGCGATCCGCGGGATCAGGCTTTCGCGCAGCAGGCGCTCGACGTGGAAGTCCTTCGCGTAGCCCATTCCGCCGTGCGTCATCACCGCGGTCTCGCAGGCGCGATAGCCCGCCTCGCCCGCCAGGTACTTGGCCGCGTTGGCCTCGGCGGCGCACGGCTGATCGCGGTCGTACAGCCAGGCCGCCTTGAGGATCATCAGGTTGGCCGCCTCCAGCTCCATCCAGCGCTGGGCGAGCGGGTGCTGGATCGCCTGGTTCTTGCCGATCGGCCGCTCGAACACGATGCGCTCGTTGGCGTACTTCGCCGCGAGCCGGAGCGCCGCGCGCCCCAGCCCCACCGCCTCCGCCGCGATCAGCATGCGCTCCGGGTTGAAGCCATGCAGGATGTAGCCAAAGCCGCTGCCCTCCTCGCCGATGCGGTCCGCCACCGGGATCCGCAGGCCGTCGAGGAACAGCTGGTTCGAGTCGACGCACGCGCGGCCGAGCTTCTCGATCTCTCGGATCTCGACGCGGCTGCGATCGAGGTCGGTGTAGAACAGCGTCAGGCCGTCGGTCGGCCGGGTCAGCGCCTCGATCGGCGTCGTGCGCGCCAGCAGCAGGATCTTGTGCGCCACCTGCGCCGTCGAGATCCAGATCTTGTGCCCGGTGACGACGTAATGGTCGCCGTCGCGCACGGCGCGGGTCGCGAGCTTGAGCGTGTTCAGCCCCGTGTTCGGTTCGGTCACCCCGAAGCACGCCTTGTGCTCGCCGCGGATCACCGGCGGCAGCCAGCGCGCCTGCTGCTCCGGCGTCCCGAAAACCACGACCGGATGCAGCCCGAAGATGTTCATGTGCACGGCCGACGCGCCCGACAGCCCCGCCCCGGACTCGGCGATCGCCTGCACCACGAGCACGGCCTCGGTGATGCCGAGCCCGGCCCCGCCGTACTGGGTCGGCATGGCGATGCCGAGGTACCCCGCGCGCGCGATCGCGGCGTGGAAGTCATGCGGGAAGCCGCCGTCGCTGTCGCGCTTGCGCCAGTAGTCCAGGTCGAAGCCCGCGCACAGCTGCGCGACGTTCTCCACGATCGCCTGCTGATCGGCGTTGAGCGCAAAGTCCATGTCGGCTCCGGGTCGCGACTACGTCGACATCTTCGGCGATCGCGGCGGCCGGCGCTACGGCTCGATCCGGCGCGGCGTGCAGCCGCGCAGCGACACGCTGAACGCCGACGTGCCCTCGGGCGCTTCGATCAGCGCGCCGTCCTCCGGCGGCACGAGATGGATGACGTGCGACTGTCCCGGCGTCAGCACGGTCTCCCGCCACGCCTCGGCCCCGCGGTGCCACTCGATGACCATCGCCGTGCCGGACTCGGCGGTGACCTCGCAGCCTTCGGCCCACGCCCCCATGTACGGATACAGCGGCTCGCCGCTCGTCGCGTGCACGAAGCGCAGCACGTTGCCCGAGCGGCCATTGTCCTGATGGGCCGCCCACGCCGGCCACGTGATCACCGCGCCGGTCCAGGGGTCGCTGAAGCAGCCCGGCGTGCGATGGCATCGCCACAGCGCGGGGATCGCGCGAACCACCGGGCCGCGCGGACCGGCGGGGCGCGGCGGTGGTGCGACGGGCGCGTGCGGCGGCGGTGCATCGGGCGCGCGCGGCGGCGCGGCGGCGGCCACGCGGGGGTCGCCCGGCGGTGGCAGCGTGACCCGGCAGGTGAACGGCGCATCGGCCTGCACGCTCAGCATGTCGGCGGCTGCCAGCCCCGTGACGTGGAACGTCTGCCCCGCCTTGATCGTCGCGAGCAGCCGGTGATCCGCTGCGTCGGGGGGACCGGCGTGAACGCGGGCCTCGCCGGTCTCGATCGCAATGTCGGCGCCGTTGGCCCGGGCGGCCGGAAGGTACACACCCGCCGAGACGGAGTAACCCAGTCGCGTCCGGGCGGCCCCGGCGGCGGCCGGCCACACCAGCGCGTGGTTGCTCAGCGATCCGCCCCACGGACACGGGCTCGCCGTGCAGGTCCATGTCGTGATCTGCGACGCAACCGGCCCGGCGTCCGGTACCGCGCCGTCGCCCGGAGTCACCGGGCTCGTCGCCGCCGCGCCGGCCGGGCTCCTGGATTGCGGCGTGCACCCCGGATCCGCCGCCGCCCACACTACGAGAATCACCCAGCTGCCGGCCGCCGCGCCGCGCATCGGGTGTTTCGTATGCGATGTCATGGCTGCGATACACCATGCTACGCAACTCGCGCGCTGTCACCAATCGCCCTTGCTCGACCGTTTCGCCGCCAGGTCGAGGACCTCCTTGCGCCGACGCGCCAGGTGAGTCCGCACCGGGGCCGCCGGGATGCCTTGCAGCCTCGCGACCTCATCCGCCGGCGACGAGCCGCAGCCCGCGGTTCCCGCTGCGTGCAGCGCGAGCGCGGCGGACGAGGCCGCGGCCGCCGCGATGGCGAGCGCGTGTGGCAGCCGGGTCGAGGTCGAGTCCGAGCGCACCGAGTACGCCGAGCTCGCGGTCGAGCGAGGCCGGGCCGGCGGCACGAGGAACGCTGCCAGGGGCCTCTCAACGCGCCCACGCCAGCGCCGCTACGGCCCGGTGGTGTCCAGGGGGATCTCGTGAATCCCGCTGGACTTCGGCTGTGACACCGGCGGACGACGGGTTTGTGCCCGCGGTTGATCGTGGATAGGCGCAGGGATAGGAGGTGCCGGCACACTGGCCGCGCCGTTCGTTGCGGTTACCGGGGGCGTCCCAAGTTGCTGTGTAGCCGTGACGCTCCCCTCGCTCGCTTTCAACGTCGGGTCGCGTGATGCCCTTTCGTCAAGATCCGAAGCGGCTGATTTCGGTGAAGCCGAGGGGGCTGCTTCGTGTGTAGCGGGTTTGCTGACCTCGCTCGGCTTCGGGTTGACTGCGAGAAGCACGGCGACTGCAGCACCGACCACCAGAAACGCGGCGAGCACCGCCCAGACCCACCGCCGATCACGTCGCGACGGGCCTGCCAGATTCGAGGTCGATGTCTTGCGATGCACCACCGACACCGGGGCTCTCTGGACGATGAACGTTGGATCTGAAGGCGAGACGTACGAGATATCGCGGGCACGAACGGGTGCCCGCCCGGCAAACCGCTGGGCGAGGGTTTCGACCAGCTCCTCGCGGCCGGCCTTCGGGCAGTTCTGACAGGTCACGAGCGCCGCGATCGCGGCCTCGGCGCTGCGCATGCGGTGGTCGATGCTCCGCGTCAGGAGCGATGCGACCACCTCGGAGAGATCCTCGGGGACATCGGGCCGCAGCTCGCGTACCGAAGGGATCTCGCGACACAGCACGTAGCCGAGCGTCTCGTCGACGTTGCCGCCGGCGAACGGGTGAGCGGAGCACAGCATCTCGAACATCATCACGCCGACGGCCCAGAGGTCGCTCCGACCGTCGAGGGGCCAGCCATTGATCTGCTCCGGGCTCAGATACAGCGGCTTGCCCTTGATGACGACACTTCCGCTGGCGCGAGTGGCTGCGCGCGCCTTGGCGATGCCGAAGTCCGAGACCTTGACAGCGCCCTCCCACGACAAGAGCACGTTCTGCGGCGACATGTCGCGATGGATCAGACCGCGCACGCCGTCGGGGTTGATCGGCAGCTCGTGCGCGTAGTCCAGGCCGCGCAGGATCTCGATCATCAGGTGAATCACCACCGAGAGCGGCAACGGACCACCTGTGTCGATGAGACTGCGCAGGTCGACGCCGTCGACCAGCTCCATCACGAGGAACAGCCTACCTTCGGCGTCTCGATCAAAATCAAGGACCGGGACCACGTTCGGATGCTGAAGGCGAGCGCTGAGCTGCGCCTCCTGGACGAAGAGATCAGCGAACTGGGGATCGCGCGACAGGCCATCACGTACACGCTTGACCGCGACCGGCCGGGAGAACCCCGCCGCGCCGATGGTCCGGCCCAGGAACACGTCGGCCATGCCACCGCTGCCGAGCTGACGGTCCAGCACGTATTTTCCGTTGAGCGTGTCGGCCAAGCCGTCGCGAGCATACGCCGGTGCTTCACCGCTTGCTACCGAGCGAATCGAGTTAGCCATGGCGCACGCTGCTTCTAGGCCGCATCACCACCAGAGCGGATAGTTCACGTAGGACACCCCTACCGAGATGCTGGCCATGGGCAGCAGCGGCGCCGACGGCCCCCAGCTCGCCAACCCAGACGCGTAGCCGCCGATCACCAGCCGCCGGTTCACGCGATGCTCGACACCGACTCGCACCGTGGCGGCAAGATCGAGCACGACGGATGCTCGCTTATCATCGAGCGTCAGGCCTACATCGGTCAGCGTGCCATCCGAGCGATAGCGCGCACCGCCGCCGGCTGCGAGCGTGACCACGGGGACCCACGACACGCCAGAGCGCCAGGTCGGTCCCAGCAGTAGGAGCGCGGAATCGGTCCGCCGCGCCAGCGGGCGGGCGACCGGAAGTCCGCCGTCGATGATCACCGTGTCCATGAAGCGCGGCGACGCGGTGGCCAGCGTGACCAGCTCGCCGCCGAGGTCGAGGCGATTGGATACCCCGTAGGCAAAGCCGAGCGACAGGCCTCCGACCATCGCCGGCTGTGTGGCTACGCCGGCTTCCTGCAGCGCGGCCACGCCGCCAAACGGCCGCACGCTCCACTGCGCCTCATGGTGATCAGCGCGCGCGGCCATCGGCGCGAGCATCGCAACGATGAGCACTGCATAGCGCGAAGCCCATCGCAGAGCAGCTCTCGCAGCATCATGCTGCGGCTCGTTGCTTGTTGGATCAGCCAAGGATTCATCGTCTCCGCGCATGACGCCTCCTACTTGAGCACGATGCCGCGCGTCAGGCGGATCGTCCTGATGCCAGTGGGATCCGCGAGCTCCAGCTCCAGCGACGCACCGCGCGCCTGGTCACCGCCGCGCACCACCACGATGCCGTGTGCCGTCATGCCGGCCGGCACCACCCCGAGCACCGCCGGATCCTTGTCGATGGCCGATGACAACAGCCGCACTGGGCCGGTCAACGGCCTGTCATGGAACGAGACGGTTGCGCGCGCCAGGCGAAACGCAGCGCTGCTTCGGTTCTCGATGTCGAAGAACACGTAGCCATCATCGCCGAGCATGATCGCGCGCTCGACATGCGCGATCACGTTGTCGTCGTTGCGCTCGTGCGCGTTGAGCGTCAGGAGCTCGGTGCGCTTCAGTAGCCGCTCGGCGATGAGGCGATCGGCGCGATCACGGATCTGCACGTCGATGCCCTGCTTGACCCTGGCCAGCTCCGCCTCGATCGGTGCCGTCCGCCTCGCCACCTCCGCCGCCACCTTGGCCTCAAACGCTTCCTCGCTCGACGCGGCCTTGAACCGGACGAGCGTCAGCGCCGGTTGCGTTGCCGGCACCACATGCAGCGTGACGTTCACCTTGATCGCCCCCGACACCGTGGCAAGCGCCAACGTCGCCGCCGCTGTCTTGCCACTCGGTCGCACCGCAACGCCATCGTTGCCCCAGGCTTTGATCTCGAGGTCCGTCGACGACGAGAGCGCGGAGCCAGCCAGCCGCTCGCCAGGGAACGACAGGATACAGACCTCGCTGGCGTGCAGAGGGACGTCAAACGCGGCGCCGCCTGGGGGCACGAGGTTCTCGGTTTCGCTCTTGGCCGCAGGCTGTGCGGCCGCAAGACTGAAAAGGCCGAGTCCGAGACCGATCAGCGCAACGGCCGGGAGGCGACTATGCGAATCCCATCTAACCATAGAATACCTCACGTGTGCCACTGGTAGTCAAGATCTTGTCCGTTGACCAGGACTAGCGTTCGTCATTTTGCCGGCATCAAACAGCGCATAATCACGTGCACAGGAACGTCCACATTAGATGGATTGCTCCAGGAGCACATCCAGCCAAGACCTTCGGGAGCTGACTGCTCCAAAATGATATTCCCGTTTAATGGGATGTTAGCAGTGCAACCACCATTCAACACGATTCCATCTACTGGACCAGATGCGCACACTCGGCTTCCATTCTTCTGATGTGCACTGTTAGCGGGAATAACAAACTGCTCACTCGTCTCGACAATGCGTCCCGAAAGTGGAACTTCTGCTGGTGGGCAATTGCAAGCAGCGTCTACTGCAGCATCGGCTTTGCGAGGAGAGTTGTCACCGCATGACAATACGAGTACGATACCAATAATAACACCGGTACCTATAAGAATAGCATAATTGACAAGTTTCATTGGGTCCCCTTGGCAATGAGCTCCTATGGCAGAGTCGTCTCATTTGTGGCCCAGACGACTTGGCTCGGAGTCAAAGTACCTGTTATTTGCCCTGCAAATGGAAGAAAAGGCGCCGCTGCAAACGTATAGGACGTGTTAATTCTATTGTTGAATTCATATTTTATCTTTGTCAACGCTCGATACCGTTGCTGAGAAGCGATGCGATCGCAAAAGAATCCACTCTCGTCTACATCCTCTCCGGCACAGACCTCACCGAAGGGACCTGCGATCAGCTTACCGGTCAGAGTCGCGCCTTCAAAAGGAAACTCCGCATAAGGAGCCTGGTCGCTATCAGGGTAATTGCCGTCGTTCGGCGCCATCGTGACGTTGGTTCCGTTTCCGACTGGCAGCGTGGGACGAAGGTATGTCAGAAACGCATACTCTGGTGGCGCTTGCGTTGACGAACGCGCAGGAATCGAAAAAACATATGTTTGTGTCGCATCATCTGCCGAGATGGGTAAAAGCTCCAAGCTAGTTTCATTGCCTGTCATCAGAAATAAGCGAGGTTGGAACTGAATATTGGAATGGATGCTAGGAGTATTGAAATCTGAAATGTATTCGGCAACAGATGTTGTTAGCACACAATGACTTCTGCCACAGGATCTGCGATCGGGTGGCGCATGAATATTGGTCAGCGAATTCATGATTCTGAACTCACGAAATACCATGGCGCTAACATTGGGTATATCGCTCGAAATCTGAACTCTTACGTACGCTGGTACGCCAAGATAGTTCTTGAAGCGCGTGCGCCACACGGCTGCACCGGCTGCACCACCTGCGTTGATGTTTAACATCTTCTCAGCAAAATCACCTGTCTCACCCGGATCTGGATTGAGCTTTGTGCTGAATAGCGCCCGCTGAAAGCCACTGGCTGGCTCGCCGCCAATATCCGGCGCAGAAGTTGAACGAAGAGGCGGCGCCAGGATGTCATGGATCCAGCATCGATCTTGAGTTGTCGTTCGATTGAACTGGTCGGTGGCACGGAATTCGATGTGATATTCGCCGTTCATCGTGCCAAGCTGTGGAATCACATCGCGGTAGAGTGAGATCTTGTATTGCGAACCTTGCAGTGCTGGCGTTGCTGTCCAAGGCAGTAATTCATCGAGTGTGGCGCCATTATTGCGCAATACACGGTATTGGGCGGAATTTGGCTTGATACCAACGCCATCATCTGACACTGCGATGTTCACCGACAGTGGGTTGAGTGCACCCGATGAGCCGATGACGCTGTGGGTCACGCCGTCCGGCTGAGGCGCGAACAGTAGATGTGCATACTTGTGCACGGTAGGGCAGGTGCCGGCGGTAGACAGATCAACAGGTGTACCNCGTGTGCACCGCGAACGACCCCGCATCGTTGTCGATCCAGCTAAACAACGAGTTGACCTCATCCGAGACGGGGCTCGGATCCATAGTGACTGAAGGCGGCGTTGTATCGAGCCGGATCGTTTGTACTTTCGTGGCCGAATTTCCGGCTACGTCGAACGCAACGATGGCGACATCATTGCCGCTGAGAGACAGCGCGTTCATGGGCAGCTTCGCGCTCCACTGCGAGCCATCGACCGTGGCGGTTGCGACGACGCTGCCGCCGATCATCACCACCACTTGCATCAGCCCATGGGCGTCGCTGACTGCGCCGTGTAGCGTCGGTCCGGGTGTCGCCGTCCACCACACGTTAGCGGCGTCGACGTAGAGTCCGCTGCTGTCGAGCGTGACTAGAGGCGCCGTGTTGTCGATCTGAAACGTACGCGTGGAAGTGCTCATGTTGCCGGCCACGTTCGTCGCGATCGCCGTGATCGGCAACGGCCCATCGGTGCCGTGGGTAGCGGTGCGCGTGTCGACGGTGATTGTCGCGAACTCGTTGTTCGGGTCGCCGTCGGTGTCCTCGTAGTTACCCTGGAACCGGACGGTGGGGAACTTGTTGCTGTCGCTGTCAACAGCGTGCACGCGCAACTTGATCATCCCGCCTTCCAGTGCGTCGTCAGGCGGCGACACCTCCCAGAAGATTGTCGGTGGTGCTTGATGCTGCGGCTCAAGGCACTCCATGCCGAACAGGCCAGGATCGCGATCGTCCGCGATGTTGTCGATCAGCACGCGCGCGTCATCGGAGCCCAGCGTTGTTTGGTTCCAGCTGTTCGGACTGTCCTTGGAGCCGATGAACTGCGAGATTGCATCCGCTAGCTGGCTCCTGTATGTGTTCACGTAGAGATCGCACGCAGCGCGGCATGCGCCGAGTTGACAGCCATCCGAGGGCACTACGCACGGGGCGATGGGAGCGCAGCTGCCCACCTGGAGGCCGCTCCGCGGGGCTCGGTCGTCGAGGTCGTTGCCGTCGAGCTGCGAGTCTGCGAAGTCCTGGGCGGCGGCAGCGACGAAGGTCATCAGGTTGACGGCCTGTGGGCTAGCGTTGCTTTGCGTGCGGATGCCTTCGGTGAGCACCGTGAAGCCGCCGAGCACGAAGGCCGCGCGCACCTCGTCAGTAGGGCTGATCGCAGCTTTGCTCAGGTCGGCCGGGATGACCTTCTCCCAGTCGAGCCCACCGAGGTACGCATTGACCTCCGAATAGGCGTCGTGCGCCGCGGCGACGGTGTCGCGGCGCACGGTCATCTTGTAGCGGAAGCGGGCTTCGATCAGGTCATGAGCTGGCGTGACGTAGATGGTCGTGCCACGGTCCTCGAACAAGTCCAGCCAGTGCAGCGCCCGAAGGTGGACGGAGGCATCGAGCTGGATGTGCGCCTTGGTGATGGGATCGATGAATGTGCCCCCAGACGTCTCGACCAGGATCAGGCCGTTGACGGTGCCGGTCGGCACCGGCGCGAAGTAGCCTTGGTCATCGGTGACCGCCTCGCCGACGTGCTTGCGGATCTCGGCCTTGCCATCGTAGAGGTTGACCTGATCGACTTGGACANNAGCACGCGACCGCCGACAAGTCCGGTGCGTGTCACGGGCGGTGGCTCGCCGCAGGCTACGGCCATGAACCAGAGAGCCGCACAGCAGGTAGCGAGCGCAGCTACGCTCGCGCTCGTCGATTCAGGGCGTCTTCGGAATGGCCACCGCCACCAACGGTCGTCGAGTTGCATCGTGCGACGAGTCTTCGCGCATTCTCGGGAGGGATTCCAGTGCGACGAGGTCACCGACATGATCCACC
The DNA here is from genome assembly GCA_005887925.1 of Deltaproteobacteria bacterium. GTDB lineage: Bacteria > Myxococcota_A > Polyangia > Haliangiales > Haliangiaceae > JABFXX01. The sequence goes on from VBLP01000520.1 coordinate 10,647, forward strand.
CATGTGTGCTGCTGGAGTTCGAGGTGATGCGGCTCACGGCTGTTACCTCCGCTTCTCCGGCCACTGGTCGGCGTACCAGTGCGTTCCGCAATGCTGGCACTCGAAGATGCCGGCGAGGCCGATCGGGTCGCTGTACGCGTCGCTGTGGCCCGGTTCGTAGGCGAAGCTGGCCGAGCCGCAGATCGCGCACAGCCCCTGCCGCCGGCGTTCCATGAGCGACGGCTTGGGGCCAGGATCTGGCACCGGTTGACCTCGCCGTGCCATGACCGCAGGATCGAGCGCGATCGGGTGCGCGGTGACCGCTTCGATATCGACGATGTACCGACCGTAGTGCTCCTCGGGATGCACGCACGGGACGTAGCCAAGTCGGCGTTCGAGATCGACGATCCAGTCTTCGGGCCGCAGCACGACAGGCCGCGGCGTGTCTCGGAGATCGCCGGTGGTGGCTGGCTTCTCTATCACCCGCTCGAAGTAGCTCAGCTTGCTCGCGTCGTAGTTCTCGTGCACCGGCTCGGCCCAGCACGTCAGGACGCCGGTGTAGACCTCGAAGTTAGAGAGGCGCGGCAGCGTCGGCGCGGTTACCACGCGCTCATGGCCGCGCGCAGTCAGACGTGCTTGCCCACCGAGCCGGAGATGGACGATGTTCCCAAGGTGAGGTGAAGTTAGGAACCGTGCGAGCGTGTCGTCGGTGAGTTCGTCGTCGGTGCTGTATCGCCCCAAGCTGAGGGAGCGAATGCGTGCAAGGTGCGGAGATGCAGCGAGATCGTCGACGACTCCCGGGACCCCGATCAGCGACAGATGCCGGATCGGTGCCAAGCTGAACAGCTCCTCGGCGATTTCGAGGAACCGACCCGCCCGCACTGAAACGCGCTCGACAAAGCCCCGGTAGAAGGTGGGATCACCGATCAGACTCTCGGAGAGAAGCAGCCTTAGATCGTGGCTATGCTGTGCGGGCCACGCGCGAAACTGCGCGCGACCCTGGTAGACGTCCAGGATCGCGGAAACGTCAGAGCGTGGGTCCGCGCGGTATGCCTCGGCTACGCGGAGCTGATCGTCGATGAATCCTCCGATGCTACGCGCCGTTTCATACTTCTGAGCGAGCATCCATGCCGCATAGGCGTGTCTCGGCGCGTCGTCGTCGGGGCGTTCAATGACCCGGTGCAGTAGCGTTTCATCTTCGGGGTAGGGCTTGACGAAATCCCAATGCCGTACTCTAGCCTCCTCGGCCATCTCTCTCGCAAACTCCTGACGCTGCTCCCGGGTTCGTCGCGGTTCTTCCTTCGGCCAGCTCATGGCGAACCTCCCACTACGAGCTTCCGCAGTCGATCGCTCGCTCCGGATTCTCCACGTGCAACTCGTTCGAGTTCGAGAGCGACGCGGTACCAATTCTCACCTGCCTCCCGATCCGCTGCTGGCGCTTGCGCTGCTGTGAGCTTGCCTTTGTATTCAATAGCGAACTGCTTCTCCAGCTCGGCTACCTTCGTCTCAAGTTTCGGTTCGGCATGCAGCGATTCCAAGAACCGTGCGACGTCTGACGTCCCGCTGCTTGCACCCTGATGCGTTGTAGGATCGAGCGACGCTCGAACCCCGCCAACATCCGCGGCCGACATCTTACCGAACATCATCGCCTTGCCCTTGGGATCGAGCGTCTGTGCCGCAGTGGTTGCGGCAGGATCTGGATTGACCTTGTAGTCCTTGAACTCCAGTGCGCTCGCGTCCGCGTTGCCCAGCGCGGCAGTCGCCGGGAGCTTCGCGCTCAGAAATGCAGCCTCGAGTAGTGCAAGGTGCCCGCGGATCTGCGCCGTCTGAGCAGCCCCGAGCGCGCGTAGGACGACGGGCGAGGCCAGCTGCGCGTGAACCATCTGGATGTCGCGTTGCTTGGCTGCGGTGGTCATGAGGGCACCGTTGGCGTAGTGGTTGTGCAGCTCCGCGAGCGTCTGTGCCGTTCGTGTCACCGCGGCCTGGATGCGGTTGCGGAACACCAGCTCTTTGGCGCGGATCTCGGCGGGCGTGCTCTCGGACATCGCGGCCCAGTCGTCGATCATGCCAGCGAGCGTCGCGCCCCTTCGGAGATCCGGCTCGCGGCCGTGGCTGGTGAGCTCCATCGTGGTGCCCCCAGCGATGGCGGCCTGTCCGCGCTCGGCCTCGGGTTCGAGGCTCGGCACCGCGGCAGCGACCTGTGCGCGCACGTGGGCTTCGAGCTCCGCGGTCGCCATGTTGTCGTAAACGCGGATGATGCCGACGTCCTCGCCGCCATTGGTGACGTGGAACGCGTGCACTCCGTCGCGGCCGGTCGCGACCAGCGTGACCTGGATCCGGCTCGGCCGGGCGCGCATTGATTTGGTGAGGAAGGCCGCGAGCCGCTCGGGCCAGACCTCGGGATGGTCGGGCGGCAGCGATAGCCGGTCGGCCGGGACAGCGCTCGGGAGGTGGTAGTCGCGCGCGCCGAGCACTTCGTTTGCGACGGGGAGGCGATCGCGCTGGGCTTCGATGCCAGGGCCGACTTTCGCGGAGTCTGCCCCGATGGTGTCGCCAGTGTGAGTCTTCTCGCCAAATGTCGCGATCGACTTGACCTTGTTCAGGAACGCGGTCCGTTCGTGGGCGACGATCCAGGGAGCGAGCTTGGGGCTTGCCCAGGCGGCGCCCTTGAGCGAGACCAGGCCCGTCGAACTCTCAAGCGCGACGAGCCGGCCCTCGGGATCGAGCACCATGTGCAGCGCGACCGTGCCGTCGGGAACCTCCGCGCTCGGATGGCCGTTGGCGCTGGGATCGAGATTGGCGCCCCGACCGAGCAATCCTGCGGTGCCGGTGGGATCGGCGGGGTCCTGGCCGAGCGCCATCACGACCCGATCAAACACCCGCACGGGGGGATGCTCGCCAACGCCGGCCGCGGCCTGACCGATGCCGATCGTGACCTCGACCTTGCCGTCAGGCAGGAGCCGCATCTGCGTGGGCATGCCGATCTCGACATGAATGCCACGCGCTTTCGCATCGGGGCCGTAGGCGCCGCCTGGCTGTCGGTTGCGCGCGATTGCACTGCCGCCGTGGGTGGCCTTGACGCGATCCTCAAGGAGCTGCTTGACCCGGGGCGCATCGCCGTCCGCGCTGGCCTGCCGCAGCTCGGCCTCGAACTCCTGCGCGGTGGTGACGTTGGCGGGAACCTCGGGGGTCCGGGTGACGTGCTGGCTCTCGCCGACGATGTGTGCAGTCGCGCCGTGAAGGCTCGCGTCCTCGGCGGCCCATGCGCCGGTCGGTGATCCGCCCCAGATGAACACGAGCTCGCCGGCGTGGAGCTTGCTCGAGATATCCGGATCGTCGCCGCCGACGAGCACGCCCTTGGCCCGCATGTCGTCGAACATCTGGCGCCTGGCCTCGGGGCCGGCGCCTGGCTCACCGACGATCGCGCGCGCTGGCTCGTAGTTGGTCGGTCCGGCGCCGATCGTGCCGTCGATGTGGTCGGTGTAGATCCACCGCGCGCCATGATCGTTGACCACGCGGATCCGGCCCTTCCTCTCGGGGTGCGTCCAGTCGCGCGGCAAGGTGCTGGGCCGCTCCTCGACGCGTTCGGCCTTGGCCCGGTACGCGGGAGTCTGCATCTCGAGCCGGCCGATCTCGGTGGCCTCTCCGAGCTCTCGGCTGCGCGCGTAGCGGATCTGGTCGGTCGTGTGCTCGCGCGTGCGGACACCGGGCATGGTCTGCTGATTGGCGGTCTGGCCGGTACGTAGCTCGCCGCGGCTGGTCATCGCGCCGTCGTGCTCATACACGATCAGCTGCTTGTGCGGATCGCCCGGGTTGCCGTGCTCGGGGCGAGTGTCTTGATTCATCACGCCGCCGAAGCCGTGGCCGATCTGCACAGTGTCGGTCGCGAAGTCCTCGCCCGCTTCGACCACCGTTCGGGTCTGGGCTTCGAGCACGGGACGCAGGTCACGCGCCGCGGCAGCGTAGCGCCGGGCGAGCGCAACATCTTCGGTGGTCACCTGGTCGGCAGGCTTGGCGTCGCGGACGCGACCATCGCGCGCGCGCTCGCGGATCACCAGCTCCTCGCCGTCGAGGGTGATGCGCCAGTGGCGCGCGGCGACATCGTGCTCGTGAACGACGAGCGACAAGCCCGCACGCCGTGCCTGCGCGAGCGCAATCGCGACGTCCTCGGTGTCGCCGACCCATAGCCGGCCGCCCTCGAACTCGGGGCTGAGCCCGGACAGGAGCAGTGGCATGTGGCGGAATGTCTGGCTCTGGGTGTCGCTCTGCTGGTCCTGGGCGCCGCGGAGCTTCACCTCGACTTGCCGCGGCGTCATCTTGAGCTGCCGCAGCGCGGCTGGATCGTCGCGGAGCCTTTGCCAGATCGCGATCTCCTCTTCGAGGAGTCGGTGATGCTCGATGAGCAGGTTCATCGCAGCATCGGGCGAACCGCCGGATCGGCGCTGCTGTTCGACCAGCTCGGCTTGCCGGGCCTGCACGCGCATCCGGCCGAGGAGATCGCCGAAGGCATGCCCGGCGAGCTGGAGACGCTCCATGCTCTCGCTGAGCCGGACATGGATCATCCGGCCGAGCGCCATGCTGGCGCCCTGCACGGCCCAGCTCGCTACCGTCGCTTCATCGGGCGTCTCGCCTTGCGCGGCCGTGATCACGCGCTTGGTCGCGTAGGCCACCGCCATCGACGTCATCAGCTCGGCGGTGATCACCGCGCCCTTGGCCAGCGCGATCCGGAGATGCTGGCCATGCGCGCTCCATGCCTGGAACGCTTGCTCGCTCAGAGGTCCCCAGGACTGCACCGCCGCGTGCAAGGGACGCAGCGCCGCGATCACGGCGGCATTGGTCACCAGGTTCTCGGCGAACGACGATCCAACGTTCCCGCCATGGAGCGCGGTCTGGCCGACGGCCTGGCCCGCGGCGTCGATCACGAAGCTCGTGATGCGGCCCGCGAGATGGGCCGTGCGCGCGACGTGGGTGGCCTCGGCGAGTGTGGTCGCGGTGCGCGCACCGCCGATCGCGCCGGAAACCGCCTCCCCGGCGACGCTGGCGATGCCGCCGGAGATCACCGCCAGGGCGACCATCGCGGCGAGGTCGACCAGGATGGCGCGAAGCCGCTGATCCTGGATCGTCTGCTCCGCGCGCCTGAGCAGTGCGCCATCGAGACGGCGACGCTGGGTGACCTCGGCGAGCCGCTGTTGTGCGATCGCGAGCTGCGCCTTGCGGGTCTCGTGGAGCTCGAACTGCCGACCGCGTTCGCGATCGTGGACGTCGATCTGCCGCGCATCCCACTTCTTGTGGATCGCCGCCTGGGTGTAGCGGGCCAGCTCGTCGTCGATGCCTTGCAGGTCGCCGATCGCGTTCTCCAGCTCGAAGGGAACCAGGATGACTTCCCAGGACAGCGCGTTGGCGATCGAGGCGACCACGCCGCGGTCGGCGGCCTCGATGCCCGCGCGCAGCTGGCCCAGCAAGTGCTGCAAGCGGGCCAGGCGCGCCCGAAAGCGCAGCATCATAGCGTCGAGCGACGCGGCCTCGAGCTGCGCGGCATCCGGCGCGCCGCCGGCCAGAACCTGCACTTGCAGCCGGGTGGTCTCGCCCGAGAGCTGGCGTTGCTCGGCCCCGAGTGTCTGCGACCGGCCGCGGGCCACGGACGGATCGGCGGCCTCGTCGTCACGCAGCCGGCCCAGCTCGTGGCTGGCCTCGGCACCGGCGCGCGCGACGAGCGCGACCGGCAGACCGGCGAGCGCGGTCCTGCCTTGCGCGAGGGCCGCGCGCGCGATGTCCGTCAGCTGGGACATCCCCGCGGCCTGCGCGAAGCTGTGCAGCACCTCGACGGCCGGGTCCGAGCGGTCGCCGAGGCGGGCCTTCGCGGGATCGATGCCAGCCCGGGCCAGAAGCGCGAGCGCCTGCACGATCCCGGTGGCGGCCTCGCGCAAGAGGTCCCGCTGGTCGAGCAGCACGGTCGTCCACCGCGCGACGTCTTCGGGCGCCGCGGTGACGAGCGCCTGCCACTTGTCGCGCACGAACTTTCGCGCCGGAGACAGCCGCGGATCGAGCGCCCAGGGGCCGAGCTGGAGATCCAGCTCGTTCAGGATCGCGGCGCTCGACTCCAGCGCGGCCAGGACATGCTCCCGGTCCGGAGCACCGGGTACCTGCTTGCCCAGCGGATGCGCTGGCCTGCTGGACTCGGCCCGCGTTGCCTGCGCGAGCGCGACCTCGTCGGCGATCGCGCTCGTGGCCAGCTGTTCCCCCAGCGAGTCGGCCGGAAGCGCAAGCGGCTTGTGCGCCGCCGCGGCGGGGATCTTGGCGGCCCAGGCTTCGGGAACACCGACGTACGACCCGGTCACGACGAGCCCGTAGGCGTACTGAGGATCGCCCCAGATCGAGAGCGCGACTTCCTCCGCAGTGACGCTCGGCGGCTCCTTCACCTGCAGCCAGTTCCACAGGCGCGGATCCCGGTCGCCGAGCCATTCGTAGTCGCTGATCAGGTTCGGGCCGCGCGCTTGTAGGTCGTCGCTGGCGCTCGGCGTGGGTGTTCCCCTGGAGGTCCTGGCCTTGTGCAGCGTGACCACACCGTCGACGCACAGCGCGCCGGCGATCACGCGATCCATCGGATGGCCGGCGATCAGATCTCCGCCGCTGCGTGCGCCGCCCTCGGCGACGTAGCGCGCGCTGACCCGCGGCAAGCGCAGCCGTACGACCCGCTCGATCGCGATCGCGATCGCGAGGCCCGCAGACGGGTTCCACGCCATCGTGCCGCGGGCCGGTCCGGACAGCGCGCCACCCGGCGGTGCCTTGGGCTCGGCAGCGCCGCGTTGCTCGTCGATCAGCCGCCATGGATCGCTCGGGTAGAGCAGGCCCGGCAGCTCGTCCGGCAGCGGCGCCGCGAGGTGATACGTGAGCTGCTCCGCGAATCGCGCCGGACCATGCGACCAGGTGAGCCGCGGGCTGCCTGTGGAAAGCCGCGCCGCTTGGAGCTCGGTCCGGGCCATGGCGAGGAACGTCCGCCGGTGGAGCGTGAAGTAGTGCGCGGCGTCCCCGGGCGCGGCGACGCCGCCTGGACCGTGTGCGGATCCGCGCGGCGATTCCGCTTCCAGCGAAAGCGCGCCGCCTGGCGCCTGCGGCCGGCGCTCGGATTGTGCGGCGGCGCTCGGATGGGCCACGCTTGCCAGTGTGCCGACCGCGACGTGCCCGTCGGTGGGTAGTGCCTCGGCGAGTGTGCGCCGACCCGGCGCAGCGACGGCGGCGGCATCCCAGCCGGCCCCCGTCGCTGCCGCGGACGTGCCGCTCCTTGTCTGCTTGCCCAGCGTCATCGCGTCGCCCGAGCGCGCTCAGCGACCGACGGCTCCCGCTGCGGCAGCCCGCCGGCGGCGCGGTGTATGTCGCACATCACCGTGCCTCGATCCACCGGCCCGGATGCCCAAGGTGTCCGGGACAGAACGTTGCCGCATACCTGTGTGCCACCGTCGGTCATGCACCTAGCCGGATGTCAATCGAGTGATGTCGCTTACGCACGATGCCGGTGACCGCGAGGTCCGTCAGCGCGGTTTCCCGCGAGGGAGAACGGCGAATCGCTGGCCGGTGATCGTGGGATGCGCGACAATGGCGGGCATCCTGGGCCGAGCGTCGCGCGCGGCGCAAGCGTGGTTCACCAGTTTCCAGTTACAGGGGTCCGCGAGAGGTGAAACTGGAAATTTCTTGCAATTCTCCGCGCGATTGTGCTCCGTGACCGGACCATGGACAAGCCACGCCCACCGCGCGAGCCGGACGTGATCGCGCCAGCGCCGCCCACGAAGCGAAACACCGTCGAAAAGACGGGCACCAAGACCACGCCGGACAGCCAGCGAGTGAGCACGCTGAGCGACCCGAACCTGGTGACGGCGCTCGTCCAGTACGGCACCGATTTGGTCTCCTTGTTCCCGAAAAGTGTAAAGGCCATCACCATAGGTTCTGAGGTAAGCCGCGTTAACATCGTGGTCGCGAGCGAGTACGTCTCGGCCCTCCACTGCAAGCTCGAACGCAAGGGCACCACGCTACGGGCCACCGACCTCAGCAAGAACGGCACGTTCTTCGAGGGCCAGCGCGAGCGCTGGTTCTACCTCCGGCCGGGCAAGACCTTCATCGCCGGCGCCCTGCCGCACTGCTTCCTGGCGCTCAACGATCCGATGCGCGAGAGCTACCCCGAGCTGGTCGACCTCCTCGGCGCCGCGAACGAGCATGTGATCGGCTCGCTGCGCGACACGCCATCGCCGAGCGACGTCATCGTCGCCGCGGTCGCCGGTGCGCCGATCCTGATCACCAGCGAGCCCGACTGCGATCAGCATCGCCTCGCCCGGATCATTCACCGGGTCTCGCGATGCTGCGAGCGCGAGATCGTCGAGCGTACGCCCAAGGATCTCCCTGCCGATCACAAGGCGCAGGACGAGCTGATCAAGAAGCGAGCCCGGCGATCGACGTTCGTGCTCGACCTCGGTGTTCACGGCGAGCCGCTTGATCCGCACTTCGTTGCGATGCTGTTCAAGCCGCGCTACCAGGTCCGGGTCGTCGTCCTGGCCCGCAGCATCGATGTCGTCGACAAGGCGCTCGGCCGCGCGCACGCCGGCAAGCTGTCCGAGATCTGGCTACGCCCGATCGCCAGCCGCCCCGAGGCCATCGATCGCCTGTTCGATCGGGTGCTCGAAGAGCACAACAGCCCGCTGCGGATGTCGTTCTTGACGCCCGAGAACCAGGAAGCGATACGCAACTACAGCTGGCCTGACAACTTTGCGTCGTTGCGGCTGGCCGCCCGCCGGCTGACCGCGATCGCGCGCCTGGGCACGATCCACAAGGCGGCCCATGCGCTGGGGGTGGGGTCGTCGAGCTTGTATCATTGGTATCACACCACACTGAAGCTTGCGGAGCCGTTGTCGAGGCGGTTGATTCCACGAGACAATCGCGACTGAGGCGAAGGCCCAAATTTCCAGTTCGTGAGCGATTCCAAGGCGCGACCTGGAAACTCTTTCGGGTTTCTCCCGACCTGGTGTGAGCTGTCGTGGTGGCCAGGCCCTGCGCCCTCCGAGCTCACCCGGAACATCCCTCGCGGGGTCTGGCCACGGTAACGAGCACAACGAGCACAACGAGCACAACGAGCATTCACACAGCGGGAGGCGTGGTCGATGAGGTCGATGCCGTTTCAGTCCAGGGTCGTGGTGGAGGCGCTGCAAGCTCTCGAGCGCCAGCTCGCCGTGCATCGTGATCCCCTCGCGCAGGTGGCGACCGCACTGAGCGTCGGCCACTTCGCGCCCGCGCTCCAGGCAGCGGAGAAGCTGCGCGATGCGCTGGCGATCGTCGTGTCGCTCTACCAGCGGCTCTACGCGAACGTCGTGCCGGTGGATGAGATGGGCAGCACGGTCGAGTCCGTGGGCGAGCTGGCGCTCCGCGCGCGCCGGATGGTGATCCTGACCCAGCTCGGTCGTCTCCGCGATCTGCTACGCGAGCCCAAGGCCGGAGAACGCGCACGCGGCTGGTTCGTCGGCGATTTTGCCAGCATCGACGATGTGACTGCGTTCTTCGCCGACCAGTTCGCCCAGATCAACCAGATCTGGGTGCAGTACCGGCAGACCCACCCCGGTGCGGCAGGCATATCGAGCACCGACCGCATCACGCTGTACCGCGCCTCGGTGCGCGTCGCCCAGAGCGCGTTGCGCGAGCTGCGGAACCACCCCGATCTGGCCTACCTGCTTCGCGCCGGGCTCGACGCCGCCGACTGGCCAGACGTACTGAGCGCGTGTAGCGAGATCGTCGTGGCGCTCGCGGTGGAGGTCGATGTCAAGTCCGGCCGCGTTCCCGTCGTTCCTGTGCCACCCGCGCAAACACCCGATGCCACTCCGCCAAGGAAACCATGAGCGAGCACGAGTCTTCTCCGGACCCATCCCCCAGCCACAGCGCTGATGCCGCCGATGTCCGAACAGCGGACATCACGCTCGAATCGTTTCCCGCCGATCTCCACGAGCTGCAGCTCCGGGGTCGAACCCTCTCGCAGACGATCGAGGTCGGCGATCCCGACGGCATCGGACTCGCAGCGACTCGGATCGCGCTGGCCTTGCAAGGCGCATGGACGAAGCTGGAATCACCGAACCGGCGGCGGATGTGCGCTCCGAACGCGAACATCGCGCTGCGCGCGGCCCACACCATGGTTGGTTACCTGTTCCGCCAGGCACTGCTGACCCTTCGAGGTGACAGCGCGAGCGAGGTACGGACGCGCGACACGCTTCATCAGCTCGCGGTGGTGCTCGAGATCGAGACCGGTCGGCGAGGGTAACCGATGACATTCGATTCTCCTCTCGTCCTGCGCCGAGCACGCACCGTGATCCGCGAGGATGCGAAGCGCAGCGCCGCAGTGGACGGCGCGCCACAGCCGGAGTCGGTCGATGCGTTCGAGGCCGCGATCGACGACGTGCTGCGGCTCGCGATGCGCCTGACCGCGGCGATCGCCACGCGCGCCTATGCGGACGGGGCCCGGCTTCGCGGTCATCTGGAGCGCGCGTTATTGTCCGCTCAGGCGATCGCCGAGCGCCTCGCCGATGGAGCGGCGCGCGCCGACGCCCTGCACCAGCTCGCCGAATGGCAGGCCGCAGCTGCCCGGCTGCTCATGATCGCGCCGGCGCCGAGCACGGCCGCGATCGCGGCAGCTGAGTCCGGCGACGATGCCACGTGGAAGCAGGAAGAGCGGACCTGGATCGCCGGTCGGCAGGCCAGCGCGATGCGACCGCGCCTGTCACTGCCGCGCGCTCACCGCGACACGCGTCCCGAGTCCCCACAGGCCAAGCGCGAGGCCATCCCGCTTGGGCAGAGCTCTGGCGCGACGGCCGGATCCCCGGCCCGTGATCCATCGGTGATGACACCCGACGAGGCAGGAACCAGCGAACACAGCCAGCGAGGAACCCATGACCGAAGACCTTGAACAGCGCATACGCCGCGCGATCGCGATGTTGATTGCCACCCTTCTCAAGGAAGCCGAGCGCGCCGCGATCGAGTCGATTCAGTCGGCATTTGCCGCGGTGTGGCTGGAGACGTGTGGCGCGCTCGTGGTGCCTCCTGAGGTACCGCCAGCTGCGGAACGCCTGCGTCGCAGCGCGTCCGCGTCGAGCTCTCCGCGCGCGCAGCCACGCAAGGCCACCATGACCGATCGCACCGCACTCCGGGCTCGCATCGTCGGGTGCGTCGAGATTGTCCACAGCCAGGCGGCGCACATGGGAAACAGCGTGGTCCCGCTCGCGGTCCTCAAGAACGAGATCGGGTTCTTCGAGGGCCTTCATACCAGGCTCGCACCGATCGTGCTGTTCGCAGAACGCGCACGGGGCATCACGTGGGATGGAGACACGCAGGAGATGACATCGAATGACGACGAGACCGCTCGATAGTGGGGCGCCGCGTCGTTGGATGTCAACACTTCGGCGGCCGTCGGCCGGACGAAGCTGGGCCTCGTCGTGGTACGAACGCACACCGCAGACGATGAAGCGGAGACCAAGCGCCACCGCACTCCGTCGCACGCGCCACAGCTCGCCCCCGGCGACCACGCGCTCGGCGCCGCGCGCGACGCCTGCACCTCTGCCTTCGCGCGACGAGCTGCTGCGCTTGATCCGCGCCCGGAACCGTCGCGTGGAATCGCTGCGGCGAGAAGATGTGATCCGGAGCGAGCCACGCTTGGTGCGCGCCGCCGACAAGCTCTTCGGCGCGTGGCGCCATGCCGTCGCCGCGGCCGGGTTCATTGTCCCCGGGAATCAGCGCTGGGACGAGTCGAGCATCCTCGGCGAGATCCTTGCGCTGCATCGGCAGGGCGCGCCGCTGGCGCTCGCTCGCGTGCCGCGCGCGCTTACCGAAGCAGCGGTGATGCACTTCGGCACCTGGCGCTCGGCGATCGAGCGCGCCGGCCTGGACTACGACGCGATCCGCCTCAGGCGCCGCAAGTCACGTGACGAGATCCTCGCGCTCATCCGCGCCGGCGCCGGGACGGGCCGCATGGGCATCGGTCCCGAGGGGGCCATCTCTGCAGGGCTCGCCGATCAGGCTCGCGAAGAATTCGGAAACCTGTCCGCGGCGATCGAAGCCGCCGGGCTCGACCCGGGGCAGGTGATGGTGGTGCGGCGCTACACAGACGACCAGTTTGCCGCCGAGCTGCGCAAGCTCGCGCGCGAGCGCCCCGAGATGACGCTGACCGAGGTCGGCGCGACCAGCCTCGGCCACCACGCCACGAAGCGCTTCGGAAGCGTCCGGGCTGCCGCTGCGGCGCTCGAGATCAACGACTGGCCACGGCAAGTGCATGTGGCCTTGCCGTCCCGCGACGAGGTTCTGGTCGGCGTCCAGCAGCGTCATCGCAGCGGTGCGTCGATGCGGTTGACCGAGGTGATCCACGACGATCGCCGCCTGATGAATGGCGCCTACAAGCACTTCGGGACCTGGCGCTCAGCCCTCCGAGCTGCCGGCATTCCGTTCGAGGAGGCATTCTGGGGCCGTCCCCAGGTCAAGGCCGAGCTGCGCGCGCGCCGACTGCGCCACGAGGGCATCAGCGCCGCGGCCATCGAGCGCGACGATCCGCGCCTATGGTCGGCGGTGATCTCGTGCTTCGGAAGTCTATCGTTGGCGCTCCGCGAGGCCGGCATCAAGGCACCGCCTACGTAGGATCCGGTCGCGGCATGACCGGGCGCGAAGCTCCGGGCGCGCAACACGGCGATCGCGCGTGCCTCGGGTCGCGCCTGCACGCAGACGAAAGCAGGTACGATGCAACCGTGCATCAGGCGCTCGAGGAGCAGCCGTTCGGCCCGGTCACCGTCCTGTACGGCGACCGGCGCGGCAGGTATCCCCATGGCAACACGCTGATCGTGCGCGGACGCGATCAGTCGCTCGCGATCGATCCGTCGCTCGGCCTGGTCGCGCGCGGCTCGCCGCCCCGCGTCGACCGCGTGCTGCATAGCCACTGCCACGAGGACCACTTCGCCGGCAGCTTCCTGTACCCCGAGGCACCCTGGCTGTTCCATGAATCCGATCTGCCGGGGATCCGCTCGCTCGACGGGCTGATGGATCTCTACGGCTATCCCGAGCCGATCCGCTCGGCGTGGTCGCGGGCCGTCGTCGAGCAATTCCATTTCACGCCGCGGCCCGACGCCGTGGCGTTTCGCGGCGGCGACGTCTTCGATCTCGGCGGCATCACCGTCGAGGCGATCCACGCGCCGGGCCACACGCGCGGTCACTGCTTCTTTCGCATCGAGCCGGTCGGGCTCGTCTATCTGGCGGACGTCGATCTGTCGAGCTTCGGCCCGTACACCTTCCACCACATCGGCGTGCTCGAGGGCAAGGCGGCGTACATCGAGCGGCTGGACCGCTTTGCCGGCGTCATCGCCGATCGCGAGCGGCGGCTGCTCGAGTTTCTCGCCGAGCCGCGCACGCTCGACGACATCGTCCGCCACCGCTTCGTGTACCGCCCGCAGGACCAGGTGCTGTTCGCCGACGGCGTCGAGCGGCGGACCATGTCGCTGCACCTCGCCCGGCTCGGGCGCACCGGCCGCGTTCGCGAGCCCGCGCCCGGCCTCCACGTCCGCGCGGCGGCGTGATCGCGGGTCTCGGCCAGCAGCACCGCCCACACCGGACACGATCCATCGTCCGGTCACGGGCAGGGGCTCGCCTGACGCTGGCACGCCCACGCGACCGCTGCATCGAACGCGGGGTCATGCCCGGCGGCGATCGCCGCCCGGTCGTCGAAGATCTCGTCGTCGGGCGCCACGCCGAAGCCCTCGATCGGTGCGCCATGCGGGTCGTACATCGCACGGGCCGGAATCGTCACCGTCGCCTTGCTGCTCGGGAGCACGACCGTGATCGGCGCCCCGCTCGCACCCCCGGTGCGCTCGCCGATCAGCCGGCCGCCCGCCTCGCGCAGCAGCAGCGCGAGTGTCTCGCACGAGCTGCGACAGCCCGCGTCGATCACCACCGCGATGTTCGCCGGATACCGGCCGGCCGCGACACCGTGCGCCGTCAGCGGCTGTGAGACCGACCAGCCCTTGCGGTCCGGATCCTCGACCAGCGCCTGCCACGCCCGGTGCGCCTCGCGCGCACGCTGCGACAACCGAACGCGCGTCGTTCCACCCGTGACATCGCCCGCGACCAGCCGCGCCGCGAGCGCCCGCGCATTGTCCTCGAAGCCACCGTCGTTGCCGCGCAGATCGATCACCAGCCCGTGCGGAGCCGCAAAGATCGCCTCCATCAGCGGCCCGACCGTTTCCACCAGCTTCTTGACCGGCCCCTCGAGACTGCGCACCCGAAGCACCGCGATCGGTCCGTCGTGCTCGAGCTCGATCGCCGGTGGCTCTCCCCCTGGCCGGCCCGTCGTCTCCGGCAGCACCCCCACCGTCACCACCGCACCCGCGCGCTCGCGCGTGATCTGCCGCGCGCGCAGCGGCGCGTCGATCGCCGCCCGCGACACCGGCCACCCCTCCGCGAAGTCATACGCCGCCGCCTCGACGCGCGACGCGCTGCGCACCGTCGCCAGCACCGCCATCCGCCGGTCGACCGGCTCATCGTCGATCGCCACGATCCGATCGCCCACCGCCAGCCCCGCCGCCTCCGCCGACGAGCCCTTCCACACGTTCGACACGATCAGCTCGCCCTTGGCCAGCTTCGTATCCAGGCCGAGCCGGACGATGCGCCGCTTGGCCTCGCTCGCGCCGCGCTTGCGCCGCCACGCCACGTGCGCGTCGTGCAGCTCCGACACGAACCCCACCATCGCCGCCTCGTACCGCGTCCAGGTCTCCGCCGCGCGGATCCGCGGCTCGTAGCGCGCGAACAGCGCGTCCAGGTCGACCCCCCACTGCTGCTTCTTGACCTCGAGGTGCGCATACGTATCGCGAATCGCGTCGCGCAGAAACGCCAGCTCCGCCACCCGCTCCTCCGACGAAAACGGCACCCGGTCGGTCGCGGCGACCACCGGCTCGGTCACCGGCACGACAGGCGGCGCGGCCTGCACCGCCGGCGCCGGGTGCGCGGCCGGCCCCGATCCGCACGCGGCGAGCGCGAGCGCCAGAAATGCGCGGCATGTCATCGACGTGAGCATGCATCTTACCGGTCCATCGCCCGGTCTGTCCGTCGGCCAGCTCCGCTCTCTCGACACCGGCGCGTGCTGGCCGCTCGCTGATCCAGGGAGACCATGATGCGTCACGCCGCGCCATGTCGAGTCGAAGCGCAACATGAGCGTATTACCGCTCACCACCCAGCGCCGCGGTGACCGGGAGTCGGGTAGTCGGGTGTCGGAGATGCGTCCAGTCGCCGATCGAGGTTGACGTCGAGCCCTCTGCCCGGCCACGTTCTCGCCGCTCGAGGCACGGAGTACCGGCGCATACGCTTCTTGAAAGGAGCTCGACATGACCGCGCGTTATCGATGGCTCACTGGGTGTTTGATCGCCGCGGCCGCAACGATCTTCGCCTGCGGCAGGCACCGGATGGCCGAGCGAGTCGTCGATCCGGCCAGCCGGGATCGAGCCGGCGTCGGCGACAGCGAGCTCGAAGAGCACGACAGCGCGAGCGTGGCCGAGAACGACTATTTTTACCTGCAGCGCCGGTTGCGCGATGGGCGGATCAATGTCCTGCAGCGCGCACGGGCGATGACCCATGCCCGGTTTCTCAGAGCACGGGTGATCGCATTCTCCGGCCTCGATGCCGCCGGCACGTGGGAGCTGCGCGGACCCGTGAACGTCGGCGGGCGCGTGGCCGACGTGATCGGCGATCCGGCCAACGCCGCCACGTTCTACGTCGGCGCTGCCAGCGGCGGCGTCTGGAAGACCACCGACGGCGGCGCGACGTTCACGCAGATCTTCGACGGCCAGGGCAGCCAGTCGATCGGCGCCCTGGCGATCGATCCTCGCAACTCGAACGTCCTCTATGTCGGAACCGGCGAGGCCAGCCCGGGCGGCGGCAGTGTCACGTACCCGGGCGACGGCGTCTGGAAGACCACCGACGGCGGCGCGACCTGGCAGCACCTGGGGCTCGACCAGACCATCGCGATCGGCCGCATCGTGGTCGACCCGCGGAATCCCAATAATGTATTCGTGGCGGCCACCGGCCACCTGTTTTCGCGGAACATCGACCGCGGCGTCTATCGCTCGCAGGACGGCGGCGCCACCTGGACCAAGGTGCTGTTCGTATCGGACATCGCCGGCGCCGTCGACGTCGCGATCGATCCGGTCGATCCCAGCCGCGTGTTCGCCGCGACCTGGGAGCGCATCCGCACGCCGAGCGCGCGCACCTACGGCGGCCCCGGCAGCGGCCTGTGGCGCTCCACCGACGGCGGCACCACCTGGACGCGGCTGGCCGGCGGACTGCCCGCACCGACGACCGAGCCGAGCCGGATCGGCGTGGCGATCGCGCCGTCGTCGCCGACCACCGTCTACACGATCTTCTACCGCAAGTCCGACCAGGGCCTCGACGGCCTGTTCCGCTCGGTCGACGGCGGCACCACCTGGACCCGCCAGACCGTCACCAACCTCGCCGGGATCATCGGCGCCCAGGGCTTCTGGTCCGGCCGGATCTTCGTGCATCCCACCAATCCGTCGGAGATCTGGGTCGACGGTGTCGGCCTGGCGCGCTCGACCAACGGCGGCGCGAGCTTCAGCTCGGTCGCCGGACTGCACGCCGATCATCACGCGCAGTGGTTCTTTCCCGGCAATCCCGCGACCATCCTGAAAGGCAATGACGGCGGGCTATACCGCTCGACCAACGGCGGCACATCGTGGACGCACTTCGACAACCTGCCGATCTCGCAGTTCTATACCGTCGAGGCGCATCCTGCAGAGCCATTCAAGATCTACGGCGGATTGCAGGACAACGGCGTCAAGCGCACCACCACCGGCAGCCTGAACGACTGGTCCAACGTGATCGGTGGCGACGGCTTCGAGGTCCTCGTCGACCCGAGAAGCACCCAGGTGATCTACGCCGAGTCGCAGTTCGGCGCACTCAGCCGGTCCACCGACGGTGGCGCCACGTTCAGGTCGGCGACGTCCGGGCTCAGCGGCCGGCTGGGCTGGAAGACCCCGCTCGCGATCGACCCTGCGAGCACCGGCACCGGCCTCACCAGCACCGTCTACATCGGCTCGCACATGCTGTTCAAGTCGACCAACTCCGCCGGTTCGTGGACCGCGATCAGCGGCGACCTGACCAACGGCAACCAGGGCACGGGCGGCGTCGTGTTCGGCACGATCACGACGATCGCGGTGTCGCCGACCAACCGCAACACGATCTACATCGGCACCGACGACGGCAACGTGTGGGTCACCCGGGACGCCGGCGCCACCTACACGCGGCTCGACGCCGCCCTGCCCGACCTCTGGGTCACCCGGGTCGCGGTGGATCCCACCAGCGACGCGATCGCCTACGCGACGTTCTCGGGATTCCGGGTCGATCAGCCACTCCCCCACGTGTTCCGCACGACCAACTTCGGCGCGACGTGGACCGACATCAGCAGCGACCTCCCCGACGCGCCGGTCAACGAGATCGTGATCGATCCGGCCCAGAGCTCGACCCTCTACGTCGGAACCGATGTCGGCGTGTTCGTCACGCACGATACCGGCGGGACCTGGGCGCCGCTGGGCACGGGGATGCCCGACGGCTCCGTGGTCACCGACATGAAGCTCCTGCCCGGGACGCCGCCGACGCTGCTCGCGTCGACCTACGGGCGCTCGATCTATTCGATCGACCTGTCCGCCGCGCCTGCCGTCACGGTGATCGATGCGCACTTCGATGTCGACGCCGACGGGTTCACCTATACCGACGATGCCTTCCGCGGCACGGCGCAGCCCGCGTATGCCAGCGGAAACCGGATCGCCACCGGCGGATTCTCCGGCGGCGCACTGCGTGTGGCGCTCAGCGGAATCGACAACGCGGTGATCACCAACATGTCCGGCGGCTGGTCGCGGACCTTGGATCTCACCAGGTACGGCCGGATGCGGTCGACCTTGCGCATGCAGCTGACCCAGACCTCGGAGTACGAGTCCAACGAGCTGAGCCAGAGCCTGGTCAGCATCGATGGCACGCTGGTCGGCACCGGCACGAACGATTTCGTCGCACAGATCAACGGCAATGGAAACGGCGGTACACCGATCACCACCGGCTTCCAGCTGGTGACGCTCGATCTCGGTATCCGCGCCGCGGGCAGCCACCAGCTGCGGCTCGGCGGGTTCAATAACCAGAAGACACTCAACGACGAGTCCACCGAGATCCTGATCGACGACGTCGTGCTGACCGAGGAATGACCGCATCGCGCCGCCCGCGCCGCGTAGGCGCCCTCGATCACCTCCAGCAACCTCAGCCCCGCTCCTGCCTCCTCGGCGTTCCAGATCGTGAAGACGCTCAACTGATCGCCAGGCTGCCTGCCGCGCCGTCGGGAGCCTCTGGAACCGGCTGCGCCCGCCGCGTCATCGCGACCGAGTCTTGTTGCGTGCGGCTCGCTGCGCCTTGCGCTTGGTCTTTTTCCCCTGGCGTGCTGCTCGCAGCTTGGTCGACGTGTTGCGCCGCTCCGCGGCAGCGACAGGACGGCCCATCGGCAAGCGGAGGTTGCTCCTGCTCATGTGCTCGGCCCAGGCGTCGAGTCCGGCCTGCGATGCCATGTCGAATCCCGCGGCCCTACCGCTCATCACGAACGCCTTTGCCGGACCGAAGTTCGACGGATCGGCGAGCAGGCGCGCGAGCCGCTGGGACGCGTTGCCGCCGAGCACAGCCAGACGATCTCTGGCCCCGCGGTCCGGATATTCCCGCTCGAGGAATGCCAGAAATGCGCGGAGGCCGGCGACGATCGACGGCGCGGCTTCCGGCTCGACGCTCACCTTGCGCGGGAAGACCTCGAACACCAGCTCGTCAACCTCCGCCGCCGACAACGACTCCACGGTCGTGCCGAAGTAGCTTGTGGCGTAGTCGACGAGCATGGCGGCCCAATGCGCCTCTGGTTCTGCCTGCGCCTCCGGCGATGCCTCGAAGCGGCGGAGAATCTCGGCGGAATAGCTCTCGACACGATCCTCATCAAGCTCGCCGTCATCGTCGAGCAGCGCGCTGGCCGCCTGCTGCTCCGGGTGCGGTACGGAGATCTCCAGCTCGACCTCGCCCCCGCTGGTGGTGAGCTGCTTGCGAAGCACGAGCGGCGCCCCACCGTCGAATACCGCCTCGAGCTCGGACGGGTACTCGCGGATGATCTCCGCGAGCGACACGGCGATCGCTTCGATCCGCACCATCTCGATTTGCGTCGGGTTGCGTCCGACCATCGCCTGGTCGACCACGGCAATCACTGGATATGCTGCCGCACTTGCCACCTCCCAGCGGTACGCGGCGATCTCGTCGAGCAACCCGGGGCCGACCTCGGTGCGCCGCGCATAGGTCAGCGCGACATAGCACGGAAACGTCGGCCGCTCCCCTCGCTTGATCGCGTCCGCCGCATCCCCGAACTGATCGAGGTCATCGAGACTCGCGAACAGCACGAAGCCGTTGACCTTGCCGCCTTGCCCGATCACCGAGACCACCACGTCGCGAAGCCCGAGTGACTCACTCGTGACGCCGATCAATCTGTTGTCGGCCGGGATGACCTCCCAGGGTCTCGCCTCGTACAGCCGTGCAGCAGCACGGAACATCGCCGCAGTGCCCTCGGCCGTGACGTCGGCCCGGAGGTAGTGCAGATCCGATCCCTCATCGTTCCGAGCGAGGTGCTCGCGCAGAGAGTCGATCGCGCGATCGAGCTCCGGGGTCGGTGCACACACGATCTCAACGCCATCGATCGACGCGCGCAGCGCTTCGGCCAGCTCCGGTGTAGCGACGCGGACGCGCCCCGGCATGACCGGACTGCCGGCCTTCGGGTTCCGCGCCGTCTCGCGCAGGTTTGCGCCCGCCGCTGCAGGAGCGTCCTCTGGAGGCATGGCCGAGGCACCGAGGATCATCTCGGTTGCAACATCGATCCAGATGATCAGGCTCGGCCGGTAGGTCTTGCCGCCCTCGGCAATGTAGGTCGGCAGCGTCACGACGCCGCCGACCCACTCCGGTCGGTGGTCGGTTTCCAGGTGCGGATCGGGCGCGACAGTCATCGAACCGGAACGTAGATCGCGGCTATGACAGCGGCGCCGCCCGACGGGTTCTTCGCGGTCGAGTGCCTGGCGTTCCATGGAGCGATCATGAGAGGAAGGATGACGTGCCAGCGATGTTCACGATTCGCCAAGCCGAGTACTCCCTTCGCGTGCTCGTGCCCTGAGAGCTCGTGCTGCATCGAGGAGGCGTCGTCAACGACGTCCGGAACTGCTAGATTCGACTCGTGGAACGAGACGCTGTTCGTCGCTGGATCAACGGGCACCGTGCTGCGGAACGGCGCAACCTCGAGCTGATGCAGCGCGAAGGTCCGATGTCATCGGAGGCGTCGTTCCTTGCCGCCATGGAGCTTTGCGACCTGGCAGCACCAGTGGGCTCCGATCCGGTACGTGACCGCGAGGTCGAGCAGACCCGGAGGCTCTGGGCGAAGTTGAAGAAGCCATGGGCGGCAAGGTACGCGTAGGGCTCTCGAACAGCATCCATCGCGCCCTGGAGGACCTCGCGCCGGTGCTCGACCGGCATCGAGGCCGCAGCATCGTGATCGGTGGCATCGCGGTGATCGCGCGCGGCGTGCCGCGAGTCACGCGTGACGTCGACGTCGCCTTCGCCGGTGCCGAGGTGACGTTGAGCGGGGCTGCAGACCTGGATGGGCCACAAGCGGATCGACGAGACGATGCTCTACGTCCACGTCGCGGAGAATCACCGCCGCGAGATCCCCGAGGCGATCTTGCGCGCCGCGCATGGCGAGCTGGATCCGGATCGCCGGATCCTCAAGATGCTCGCTGCGCGTGGCAGCCACGTGGCAGCAGAATCGAGGGTCTCGAGAGGGAAGTTCTTTGGTTATCGGCAGTTAGGTTGTGCGCGAAGGGGGACTCGAACCCCATGAGGACCCACCGAACCTACCAGGGGTATCGCGGTTTTGCAACGGTTCTCGGGGGTTGAGTCGCGCACCATGCCGGTTATATCCGGCCTGATCCGCCTGCGTCCGCTTCGCCGTGGCACAAATGTGCCACGGCTTGAGACCGCGGATCCTCGTCGAGAACTGTGTGGCACGGCAATTGAGTTTTCGTCGTGCCGCATCGCTCGCCGCGGTCGCCGCCGCCGGCCGCGGAGGCCAGGACCGCACGGCCGAGTCGCCGCCGCTCGCCGGGCCGTATCCGCACCAGGACGGTCACCGCTCGCCACGCCCACCGCTACCCACGAGGCCGCCACCCCTCGTCATGGCTGCCAGGACCGCACGCCGGGGCCTCCGGCGCCGCCAGAACCGGCCGAAACCGGCGCGATGCTAACGCAGAAGGCTGCCGTTCACGAGGGCCGCCGCCGCTCGCACAGCCGCCAGGACCGCCACGGCAGAGCCACCACCGCTCGCGAGCGCCGCCGCCGCGTGCGCACCCGGTTGCTGCCCAGGAACGTGATCACTTCGAAGCGTGACGTCGCCAAGGCTGCAAAGCGGCTGCTCAAACGGCTTGCGGACTCCGCTATGCGGTCGAGGCGCGTCCCACGACCGCTGTTATTTCAAGTCAGCACGGGGGTGTAACACACTGATCCACAAGATAGATGTTCGGAGGTACGCGATGCGAAGCGGTTCAGGCACGACGCGTGTCGTCGAACACCGAGTGGCGTCGCCTCATGACCAGCTTTGAACCGAGCCATGAAGCAGCAACCGCAGGCCAGGACCACAGCGAAGAAGCACGTGATCCTGTTCTTGGCGGCCAACCCGCGCGACACCGGCCGCCTGGCGCTGGACGAGGAGGCGCGCGATATCCACGTCGAACTGAAGCGCACCGGCTACCGGGACCGGTTCGACTTCGTGACCCGGTGGGCGGCCAAGCCGCTCGACCTGTTGCGCGAACTCCGCGAACTGAAGCCCACCATCGTCCACTTCAGCGGACACGGTGCACGACCGGCTGGCACCCCGGATCGGGCGCAGGGCCGCGATGTCGTCGCCGCGCTCTCCGGAAATGAGCCTGGCGGCGTAATGTTCGACGGCGCCGAGGGTCGTGGCAACGTGGTGACGCCCGAGGCGTTCGTGCAGACCTTCGCCTCTGCGGGGCCGCAGGTCCGGCTCGTTGTGCTCAACGCGTGCTTCACTGAGCCAATGGCGCAGTCCCTGCTGGCGCATGTGGACTGCGTCGTCGGCATGAGCGGCGCGATCCACGACGATGCGGCGCGGAACTTCGCGATCGGCTTCTACGGCGGCCTGGGCGAGCGCGAGTCCATCGCGGCGGCATTCGCGCAGGGGACGACGGCGATCAATCTGAACGGTCTGCCCGACGCGGACCAGCCGCAACTCAAAGTGCGCGAAGGCTTTGACGCAAGCACGTTGATCTTGGCATCGGTCGAGCCGTCGCTGCTGGTCAAGTTGCCCTGCCCGTATCCCGGGATGCGACCGTACCAGGCCGATGACGCCGAGGGCTTCTTTGGCCGCGACGCCGAGGTGGATGAGCTGATCGGCCGAGTGCGGATCGGGGAGCGCGAGATCTACGTCACCGGTCCGTCCAGCTCGGGCAAGTCGTCGCTGGTGGCAGCGGGACTGTTGCCGCAGCTGGCCCGTGGTGTCAGTGGCCTGGGTCCGTTCGTCGTCCGGACCGTGCAGCCGGGGAAACGACCGGCCACGCGGCTCGCAGAGGCGCTCGATGCACCCGGACAGCCGCTGGCGGCAGCCGACCGCATCGCTGCCCTGCTCGCGCATCGTGGACCCAGCTCGTCGGTCCTGCTCGTCGTCGATCAGCTTGAGGAGCTGTTCACTCTGGCGAGCACCGACGAGTGCGCCTCGTTCCTAGCCGCACTGCATGCGTTGCGCGCCGTGCCCCGTTGCGTAGTGATCTGCACACTGCGCGCCGATTTCTTCGGCACGCTCATCGAGAGCACGCTCTGGCCGGAGCACCGAAACAGAACCCAGCTGTCGCACGTCGAGGTGAGCCCGCTGCGCCGCGAGGCGCTGCGCGAAGCGATCGTGGCCCCCTCACACGAGATCGGCGTGGAGGTCGAGCCCGAGCTGGTCGAGCGCTTGCTCGCCGACGCAGCCGCCGAACCGGGGATCCTACCCCTGCTCCAGGAGACGCTGGTCCAGCTGTGGGACAAGCGAACGGACCAGGTCCTCACGCTTCCCCACTACCTGGCCCTAGGCGACGGAGAGCGGAGCGGGCTTGCCGTGGCGCTTGCACGCCGCGCCGACGCAACGCTGAGGCGGTTCAGCGCGGCGCAGACCGGCATTGCGCGTCGGATCTTGCTCCGGCTGATCAGCTTTGGCGAGGGCCGCTCGGATACGCGGCGACAGCAATTGCGCGCACAGCTGCATGCCGGCGAGAATGCGGCGGAGTTCGCGTTCGTGCTGCAGACGATGGTCGATGATCGCTTGCTTGCGGTTGACGACGACATCGCCGGGGAGCCTCGAGTCGACCTGGCGCACGAGGTTATGATCTCGGCCTGGCCGACGCTGGCGGGCTGGATCCGGAGCTACCGTGTGGATGAACAGCGGCGCCGCCATTTCGAGGAGGCCGCAGTGCAGCACCGCCGCGGCGCGCGCGGATTACTCGATCCGATCGAACTTGCCGAGGCCGGGCGTTGGATCGCGAGCGAGACAGCGCGTGAGCTTGGCTACAGCGATGACCTGCCGCTGTTTCTGGCCGCGAGCCGAAGGGCGATCGACGAGGGCGACCGTCGCCGCCGCCGACTGATACGATTCGCGAACACCGTCCTCGTGTTGTTTTCGATCGGTGTATCGATCGGCGGATTTGCCAGGCGCGAAGCCTCATCGTCGACCGCCGCGACTCCATCGGGGCGGTGCCGCATCTTGCTCGAGCAGTCATGCTCGGCGTCGACAGCACAGTGCTGCGAACGATCATACGATCGGCGAGGCAATACGCCTGGTCAACGATCCTTCGTCATGAAGAGCCCGTTTATCGCGCAGTGTTCAGCTTCGACGGCGTGCGCGCCGCCACGGCCAGCGCCGATGGCACCGCGCAGGTATGGGATACCGTCACCGGCCAACTCCTCGGCCACGCGCTCCGACACGGCGACACCGTCACCGGCGTGGCGTTCAGCCCAGACGGCGTCCGTATCGTCACAGCTAGCTGCAATGCCGATCGGTTAGGCGCGTAACCGATCGATCTGATTTCGGTATCTCGAAAGGCGGCGGGCGCCCTTGCGCGCAGCGAGCCGAGGATCATCGTGCGGCGATCTCCATGGAGGTTGCCGCATGCGTCTTCGTGAGTCGCTCGAGGCCGTTGCCGAAATCAGCCCTGAGGCATTCGAGGATCTTCGCGGTGACATTGACCCCGAATGGATGCTGCAGGC
>VBLP01000521.1:0-6162 GCA_005887925.1 Deltaproteobacteria bacterium
CACGCTCGAGGTCTTGCGCGACGAGGCGCTCGTGGTCCGCCGGCGCTGTCCCGTGGTCCAGAGCCCGTACGCGATCGCGGTCGCCGGCGACGACTATGCCACGATGACCGAGGGCGGCGTCCTGACGATCGCGCGCGCGGGCCAGACCGTGGACATCCAGACCGAGAACCACGGCGAGTACGAGGTCGCCCTGGCGCGGACCGGCGTCGTCGCGTTCGGTGGCTACGAGCGCAACGCGGGCTGGCTGCTCCGCCCCGGCGAGACCGCGCTGGAATCCGCGCCGCCGCACGCCGCGACCCTGTCCTGCGTCGCCGCCGGCGGGCGCTTCGCGGCATGGGGCTACTTCGACGGTACCGTGATCGCGGCCGACACCGTCTCCGGCGCGGTGTGGCAGCTCAAGGGCCACGCCGAGGGCGTGACCCACATCGTGATCGACGACGAGTCCGAGCAGCTCGTCAGCGCGAGCGTCGGCGACGTTCGCGTGTGGGACCTCAAGGCTCCGCCGATCACCCGCGCCGCTCCGAGCACCTGCGCGGCTCATCACATCCAGTTCTCGGCCGACCGTACGCGGGCGGCGCTCGACTGCCGGGGCGGCAGCGTGCTGCTGTGGTCGGTGGCGTCCGGCGCCGTCACCGAGCTCCACCGCCATGCCGGGCACGCCGTCGGCGTGCGATGGCTGGGTGACCAGGTCTGCTCGATCGGCTGGGACGGCAAGCTGCTGTGCACGGTGCCCGGCGGCGCGACGCGGTCCTACGACATCGACGGCGGCAGGCTCGCGTCGCTGGTGGCCGACCCGCGCCACGACGTCCTCGCGTTCGCATCGGTCGACGGCAGGATCTGGAAGCTCGACGGCGAGCCCCACGGGCTGTACCAGCACGGCGCCGTCCCGGTGCGCGTCGAGTTCTCCCCCGACGGCCACCGGCTCGCGTCCCTGGGCCGCGATGGCTCGCTGATCGTGTTCGACCTGACCGGCAACCGGATCGTCGCTCGCGCCGCCGCGCACAGCGGCGTCGGCAGCATGAGCTGGTCGGGTGAGGAGATATGGTCCTCCAGCATCGACGGCGCGCTGCGCTGGTGGCGGCTCGACGGCGACGCGCTGCGGCTGCGCGCCCAGATCCAGCAGGGCGGACCGTTCTGGTTCGCCCGCGTCGTCGGCGAGATCTGGCTCGGTGAAGTCGATGGCGTGCTCCTGATCGGCCGCGCCAGCGATCCGGCGACGCTCCGTCTCGAGCTCGGCAAGCACGCCGAGGGGCTCGACGTCTCGGCCGACGGCCGGTACGTCGCCGTCAGCGTGGCCAACGAGATCGCGATCATCGACCTGCGAGCGCATCGCCTCGCCACCCTGGGCATCGACTCCAGTGACACCAACCAGATCGCCTTCCTCGATCCGGTGACGCTCGTCGCGAACGCCGCCACCGCCCTCAAGCTCGTCCACCTCGATCGGCTCGATTTCGTCGCGTTCTGATCGGCGCTACCCCGATCGCAGCGGCTCGCCGTCGCCGCGATAGGCCGGTGGGACATAGACGTTGACGGTCACCAGGTTGCCGCGGCCGGTGTTCTTGATGACGTGGGGCTCGCGCTTGTCGATCAACAGCAGCGAGCCCTCGCGCAGACGCACGCTGCGGCCGGCGACGCGCGCCGTGCCGGTGCCGGCGACCACGTACAGCCACTGCTCGGCCCAGCCGTGCTCGTTGGCGGAGTCCTCGCTCGAGGTGCCGCCCGGCCGGATCGTCATCGTCGCGGCCTGCGACGATCGCGTCGCGTGAAGGACCGCGAACCCCCGGCGGCGCAGCGGCCTGGTCGCGACGTGCCTCACAGGTGCGGCAGCGGAGCGGGCTCGGCGGTCTGCGCCGGCACCTGCTGGCGCGGCTCGTGCTCGATCAGCTCCTCGAACATCGCGAGCACCTCGTTGCCGACCGCCGCGCGCTCGTCCTCGGTCATCAGCCGCCGCAGCTTCGGGAACAGCTTGCCCTCCTCCTCCTCGGGGGCGTGGTGGCTGACCTGATCCTTCAGCATGGCGAGCGCGGCGTCGAAGCGGTCCTCGTCGAGGTCCGGATCGAGGTCGAGCATGTCGGCGATCAGGCGCTTGACCCCGAGGTGCTCCTCCACCGATTCGTGGAGCAGCTCGGAGGTATTCGGATACATCGCGGCGGGATAGAAGATCTTCTCTTCGACCGTCGCGTGCGCAGCCAGCTTGTCGGCGAGCTCGGCGAACAGCGCAGCGCGATCGCCGCCGCCGCCTTCCAGCTGCTCGATCAGCTCGTCGACCTCGTCGTGCTGGGACGCGAGGAGCTCGAGAACGTCGATGGTGTCCTTCATGCTGCGAGGTCGTGCAGCGAGAGTGCCAAGCACACTCGGCGATCTGCCCCCCGCCGGGCAGTCGAGATCGCGCGGATCCGCCCGCGCTCGCGGATGCCAGCGGCGCACGATGCGGCGCTCGCGCTCGCGGCCGTGTGCGGCGACCCGGTCGGCATGGTCGCCGTCGAGCGCTAGGCTTGGCGAGGATGGCCCGCATCTACTCCGGCACCAGCGGATGGGTCTACAAGACCTGGCGGACGCACCTCTACGCCGATACACCGATCAAGCGCTGGCTCCATGTCGCGTCGAATACATTTCCCTCGCTCGAGATCAACGGATCGTTCTATTCCCAGATCTCGCCGGCGACCTACGAGCGCTGGCGCGACGACACCCCGCCCGGGTTCCGGTTCGCGCTGAAGGGCCACCGCTTCGTCACCCACTACAAGCGACTGCGCGACTGCAGAGATTCGATCGTCCGGCTGCGCGATCAGGCGAGCCACCTCGGCGGCAAGCTCGCCGCGGTGGTCTGGCAGCTGCCGAGCACCTTCGGGCTCGCGCTCGACCGGCTCGACGACTTCCTCTCCGCGCTCGCCGCCTGGGATGTCCGCCACGCGATCGAGCTCCGCCACCGCTCGTGGTTCATAGCGGCTGCGCGCGGCCGGCGTCGCGGTCTGCCTCAGCGACGCGCCCGACTTCCCGATGTGGCGCGAGGTCACGGCCGACTTCGTCTACGTCCGGCTGCACGGGCACACCCGCAAGTACGCGTCGAGCTACAGCGCCGATTCGCTGCGGCGCTGGGCGGCTGACGCCCGGCGCTGGCGCGACGACGGCCGCGACGTGTACGTCTACTTCGACAACGACGCCGAGGGCCACGCGGTGCGAAATGCGCGCAGCTTCGCGCAGCTCGTCGATGACACCGCGCCCGCGAGCCACGCTCCCGCTGCCTAGCTCATACGGCGGCGCTACACCGCCGACGCCGCGTGCTGCTTGGCCGCGAGGAACCGTTCGTCGAGGTCCTTGGCGGTCTGATCGCCGATCGCGTCCAGCGCCTTGGGGAAGATCTCCTTCTCCTCCTCCTCGGCGTGGTGGATCACCGTGTCGACCAGCTGGTCGTAGAGCGCCCGCCAGTCCAGCGCCTGCGCCAGGTCGAGCTTCTCGATCAGGTTCTCCATCTCGGTAGCTTCCTGATCGTGGTGCTCGGCGAGCGCCCGCGTCTGTACGTACTGGCGCAGCACCGGATAGACCACGCGGAGCTCGCCGCGCTCGTGCGACAGGAGCTCGCGCCGGATCTCCGGCCACAGCTCGGGTTTCTTCTCGGGCTTGTCCTGCAGGCGCTTGAGCAACACCTTCACCTCGCCATGCTGCTCGGCGAGCGTCTTGAACACACCGACGAGTCCGTCGAGCCGAGCCTTGACGCCCTTCACCTTGCCGGCGCCCTTCGAAATCATCGAATCCATGCGGTTTGGCATCGCAATCTCCCTTCTCGCAGATCGATTGCATCAGCCATGCCGCTCCGGTGCGCCATCCGTGTCGCGGCCCGGCGATCGAGCGCTCGCGCGCGTCTCAAATCCGCTGCCGTGCCGCGGTGATGGAACACTCGTTGCTTGATCGCGACTGTCTGAACAAGGAGTGATCATGAATCCGATCTCCCAGGTCCGGAGCGACTCGCGCTCCCAGCAAATCGATAACGGGACTGGCAACGGGATTGGCCTGTCTCGAGGACTCGGCTTGCTCGGCGTCGGTCTCGGCGTCACCGAGCTGGCATTTCCCAGGGCGCTCGCCGGCGTCGTCGGTGTCGACGCGCGAGGCCCCGCGTCATCGACGATCGTGCGCGCGATGGGTGTCCGCGAGATCGCCTCGGGCGTGGCCCTGCTCGCCGCCCCCGCGCACCCCGCGCCGCTGTGGACGCGCGTCGTCGGCGATGCGATCGACCTCGGCCTGCTCGGCCTCGCGCTGACCACGCGCGGCTCGAACCGCCGCCGGCTCGCCATCGCGCTCGGCGCGATCGCCGGCATCGCCGCGATCGACA
This sequence comes from Deltaproteobacteria bacterium, assembly GCA_005887925.1. Classification (GTDB taxonomy): domain Bacteria; phylum Myxococcota_A; class Polyangia; order Haliangiales; family Haliangiaceae; genus JABFXX01. The sequence continues at coordinate 4,328 of VBLP01000521.1, forward strand.
TCTTCGCGTCGCGGCGCAGGGCCCTGGCGAGCCGCCGCGCCAGCGTCATCGCGGCCGTGACGATCAACAAGCCGCCGCTCGAGGTCTACGAGTTCTTCCGCAAGCTCGAGCACCTGCCGCAGTTCATGGACTACCTCGCCTCCGTCGAGGTCCTCGGCCCGCGCCGGTCGCGGTGGACCGCCGTGCTGCCGGTCGGCGGCACGGCGAGCTGGGAGGCCGAGATCCTCGAGGACCGGCCCGGCAGCGCGCTGTCGTGGTGCTCGGTCGAGGGCAGCCCGATCCAGACCCGCGGCCGCGTGACGTTCACCCGGACCCCCGGGCGCAACATGACCGAGATCCGCGTCGAGCTCCAGCTCGCCGTCCTCGGCGGCGGGCCGTCGACGACGCTGGCCCGGCTGTTCGCCAGGCCCCAGATCAAGGCCGACCTCCGGCGCCTCAAGCAGGTGCTCGAGACCGGCGAGGTCCTGTACTCCGACGCCAGCCAGCACCAGCTGCCGCACCCGGCGCAGCCGTCGCTGCCCGGCCGGCGCGACGCCGCGCCCAGGACCTTCATCGAGAATCCACCGACCGCCCGCAAGGGAGGGACGCCATGAGGGCCACCTGCTGGATGGGCAAGCAGAACGTCAGCGTCGAGCGCGTCCCGGACCCGCAGATCCTCAACGCGCGCGACGCGATCGTGAAGGTCACCGCCACCACGATCTGCGGCTCGGACCTCCACCTCTACAACGGCTTCATGCCCGGGATGCAGAAGGGCGACATCCTCGGCCACGAGTTCATGGGCGAGGTCGTCGACGTCGGCAAGGGCGTCAAGAACCTCAAGGCCGGCGACCGCGTCGTCGTGCCGTTCGCGATCGCGTGCGGCAACTGCGAGTCGTGCCAGCTCGGCAACTTCTCGTGCTGCGAGAACGCCAACCCCAACGGCTGGGTCACCGAGAAGCTGATGGGCCACGCGACCTGCGGCGCGTTCGGCTACTCCCACCTCACCGGCGGGTTCGCCGGCGGCCAGGCCGAGTACGTACGCGTGCCCTACGCCGACTTCGGACCGCTCAAGGTGCCGTCGACGCTGCGCGACGAGCAGGTCCTGTTCCTGTCCGACATCTTCCCGACCGGCTACATGGGCGCCGAGCAGTGCGAGATCACGCCGCGCAAGGTCATCGCAGTGTGGGGCGCCGGCCCCGTCGGCCAGCTCGCGATCGCCAGCGCGCGCATGCTCGGGGCCGAGAAGGTCATCGTCATCGATCGCTTCCCCTACCGGCTCGACCTCGCGGTCAAGAAGGCCGGCGCGACCGACGTCATCAACTACGCCGAGACCGACCGCGTCCACGAGGCCTTGCTCGATCTCACCGCCGGCCGCGGCCCCGACGCCTGCATCGACTGCGTCGGCCTCGAGGCCCACGGCTACGGCGTCGAGTACACCTACGACAAGGTCAAGCAGACCCTGAAGCTCCAGCTCGATCGCCCGATCGCCGTGCGCGATGCGATCATGGCGTGCCGCAACGCCGGCATCGTCTCGATCCTCGGCGTCTACGCCGGTCTCGTCGACAAGTTCCCGCTCGGCGCGCTGATGAACCGCGGCCTCACGATCAAGACCGGCCAGTGCCACGTCCATCGCTACATGAAGCCGCTGCTCGAGCGCATCGAGCGCGGCGAGATCGACCCGAGCTTCGTCGTCACCCACCGCATCCCGCTCAGCGACGCGCCCCGCGGGTACGCCATGTTCCGCGAGAAGCAGGACGGGTGCATCAAGGTCGTTCTGGACCCGGCTGCCTGACGGCGGCAGAAGGCAGTAGGCGGTAGGCAGAACACTGATCCGGCCTGCTTTCTCTGCCTACCGC
>VBLP01000521.1:6178-13814 GCA_005887925.1 Deltaproteobacteria bacterium
CCGAGGTGTTCGAGCCCAAGTCGTTGTCCGGGCTGTTCGGCGCCGCGCCGTCGGTGGCGATCGCGACGCTGGCGCTCACCTATCACGGCGACGGCCCCGCCGCGACCGCGACCGCCGCGCGCTGGATGCTCGTCGCGACGCCGGCGATGCTGGTCTACACCACGTGCTGCGCCGCCGCCTGCCGCCGCGATCGCATCCCGGTGTGGCTGGCGGCCATCGCGTCCTGGCTCGCCTGGCTCGCCGTCGCGTTCGCCCTGTGGATCTCCCTGCGCGGAGTCATCGCCACATGACCCGGCCGCGCGCCTCGATCGGCAAGCTCGAGAAGGTCGCCGCCTGGGAATATCTCCTGCGCTTCGCCGTCGGCGGCGTCATCACCGTCATCGCCGGCGTCATCGCCAGGCGCTACGGCCCCGCGTTCGGCGGGATGTTCCTGGCCTTCCCCGCGATCCTCCCCGCGAGCCTGACGCTCGTGCAGCAGCACGACGGCCGCAGCAAGGCTCTCGACGACGCGCGCGGCGGTCGCGTCGGCAGCCTCGGCCTCGCCGCCTTCGCCCTCGTCGTCACCGTCACCGCCACCCGGTGGCCCGCGGCGATCTTCCTGCCGGTCGCGACGCTGGCCTGGCTCGTCGTCGCCGTCACCGCCTGGCGCATCTTCCGCCTCGACCGCTGACCACCTCGACCGCTGACTCGGCCGCCGGCGCGTCGACGATCCGCGACCGCGCGCCGCTGTCACGACGCGCAGCGCTCCGCGTGACACCGCCACACTCCCGCGTCCTCGCCCGACGACAACCCTGCCATCCCGCGTCGCTGTGAGGCATGCGTGATGCAGTCGCGCCGCGGATGGCCCATCAAAACGGACGCATCCCCGACGCACCGTACGACGCCTCCTTCTCGAGCCGCGGCGACGACCGCGATCGCGAACTCCGCCGCGCGAGCCACGACCGAGAGTATCCCGGATCGCGCGAGCGCGGCCGTGACACCTGGCGCGACGACGACCGCTACGAGCGCTCCGGCCGCCACGTCGATCAGCGCTTCGACTACACCGGCGAGGATCGCGGCGACCGCTGGTCCGGCAGCGGCGACCGTGGCTGGTCCGGCAGCGACCGGTTCTCCGAGAGCGACCGCAGCCCCTCCGAGCGGCCCTACCGCTCCTACGACCGCGACGATCGCCACGGCATGCGCGGCGACATCCCCGGCTATCGCGCCTCCGACCTCGACCGCATGCACGAGGACGACGATCGCTACCGCGGCCGCCGCGACGACTACACCGCCCGCGACCGCGGCGATCGCAACGCCGGCCGGCCGTTCCAGGGCAGCGACGACCGCATGTCCGGCCCGCGCGACTACGGCCGCCGCGGCGACCAGGCCGAGTGGGGCGTCCAGCTCACCGGGCACAACCGCGTCCAGGTCGCCGGCCAGGGCGCCGAGCCCTCCGGCACCGGCCAGCTGCGCCGCGGCCCGCACTACGGCAAGGGTCCCGTCGGCTTCCAGCGCTCCGACGAGCGCATCAAGGAAACCGTGTGCGAGGCACTCACCGACCACGGCGACATCGACGCCAGCCACATCGAGATCAGCGTCAAGGCCGGCGAGGTCACCCTGGCCGGCACGGTCGAGGATCGCCGCGCCAAGCGACTCGCCGAGGACTGCGTCGAGGCCGTCCCCGGCGTCAAGGACGTGCACAACCAGCTGCGCATCGGCGAGCCCGCGGCCGCGGCCGACAAGCACGAAAAGTCCGCCGACCGGACCGAGCACGCCGACAAGAAGCACCGCTCGAGCTGAGCCTCCGCGCGGCCACGCGATCCGCCCGCCTCACACGGACTGGTGTGCAGTCACGCGGACTGGCGTGCAGTCACGCGGACCCATCACACAGACCCGGCGCGCTTGCAGCGTGCCGTGGCTTCGCATCGAGCCGTGGCGTCACGCTACTTGCGATGCGCCGCCCGCCCGGCGCGAGCGTGCGCCGCCCGCGAACCGCCGCGACGGCTGCGCGCGCTCGCCCGGCCACCGGCCCGGCTCGACGACTTGCTGGACGTCTTGCCGCGGCCGCTGCCTGCTTTCTTGCCGCCACCATCCTGCTTGTTGACCGTGGCATAGCCGATCTGCGCAGCCCGCTTCGACGAGTAGCCGCGGCTCTTCGCGCCCTCCTCGATGTGGTGCGCCTGACGCTTCTGCTTGCTCGAATATTTGGACTTGCTTCCTCTAGGCATACCTTGGAGTCTGCACATCACGTGCCGGTCAGCCGTCCTCGCACCGGGCGCGGGGAGTTCGCATGTCCCGCTCGGGGGATCGGCAGAAAATTGCCGCCCGTCACGGTGCGCTACACAGGCATGCGAGATCCAGATGCATCTGATAGGTAATCGACAATAAGCATTCACCAACAATCGCACTCGATGCTCTGGTTCCGAATACATCTCAGGCTGCTCGAAGCGCGATCAGGGACGTGCTGGCATCGGCTGGCGGCAAGGCCTCGTCGGCGAGCGCGCGCGAAGGATGCGATGGCGTCGGACTCGGCGATCAGGCGCGGAACTGGGCGAGGTCGATCTGGAGGCGGCGGCACCAGCGGCGGATCTGGATCGGAGCCTTGCCCATGGCGCGGCCGACGGCGGTGACGTTGCCGCCTTGCTCGCGGAGCAGCTCGATCACGCGCTCGCGGAGGAGACGGTCCTCGGGGCGCAGGCTCGCGAGGCTGGGCAGGACGTAGGCGCGGATCGCGTCCGACAGGTGCTCGGCGCGGATCTCGCCGTCATCGACGAGGGCGACGGCGGCGCGCAGCGCCTGCTCGAGCTCGCGGATGTTGAGCGGCCAGCCGTACCGCAGGAGCAGGCGGGCGGCGGAGCGGTGCAGGGTGATGCGGTCGGCGTGCGGGGTGAGGCGCGGCAACAGGGCCGCGATCAGGCCGCCGATGTCCTCGCGGCGATCGCGCAGCGGTGGCAGCGTGGCCTCGAAGCCCGACAGGCGGGCGTAGAGGTCCTGGCGGAACCGGCCGTCGGCGATGCGGGCCTGCAGGTCCTGATGGGTAGCGGCGACGACGCGGACGTCGACCTTGACGGTGTCGTTGGCGCCGACGGGGCGGACCTCGCCGTCCTGCAGGACGCGGAGCAGGGCGACCTGCGATTCCTCGGGGAGCTCGGCGATCTCGTCCAGGAACAGCGTGCCGGTGTGGGCGCGGCGAACCAGCCCGTCGCGCTCCTCGTTGGCGCCGGAGAACGCGCCGCGGCGGTGGCCGAACAGCTCGCTCTCGAGGAGGTTGCGCGGCAGCGCGCCGCAGTTGACGGGGACGAACGCGCCGCGGCGGCCGGAGGCGTCGTGCACCGCGCGGGCGATCAGCTCCTTGCCCGTGCCGGTCTCGCCGCGGATCAGCACGGGGACGCCGGCGCGCGCGATGCGGATCAGCTGCCGCACGCGGTGCTCGAGCTCGAGGCTCACGGTGCGAAATGCCTCCGGCGTCTCGGCCTCGTCGGCGAGGTCGCGATCGCCGTTGTCGCCGACGGCGCCATCCTCGCGGAACATGAGGAGCGTCCCGCCGGCTTCGATGACGTCGCCGTCGGCGAGGGTGGCGGTCCGCACCGGCTCGCCGTTGACCGAGATGCCGTTCTTGGACGCGAGATCGGCGACCTCCCAGCCGGCGGGTTGCCGCTGGACGCTGAGGTGCTTGCGCGAGATCTCGTAGTCGGGAACGCTGATGGCCGCGGCGCGGCCGTGCCGCGTGACGTGGCGGCGCGCGTCGCGGCCGAGCGTGACCGACTCGAGGCTGGACAGCGACAGCCGCAGCGGGCCGGCGGTCAGGCGGCGGCATTCCAGGACGACGATCAGGCGCGGCGCCCCATCGTCATCGGCGCCGTTGAGCAGCGGGCGGCCGCCCTCGCTCACCGTTTCGGTGGGGTCCCCGTTCACGGCCACTGCTAATACAATATCTGTACCCGGGTAGGCCGCGGAGGGTCCAGCGGTTCGACCGCGGGGCACGCGTCTGCGACCGCGCATCTCATCGATGCCACGTGGTTTCGGGCCGCGGAACGGTCGCAGAACGCCCGTGACGCGCAGGGTCGTCACGCGCACATCGCCTGCACATCGGGAACATCGCCGGTGAAGCGGCGGGAGCGGAACACCAGAACATCGGGAAGTGTTCCGCTGAAGGCTCATGATTTCAGTCTGGTAGGTGCGAATGGAACAGGGCGGAACACGATCGGAACCGCCGGCGGCCCCGCGTTCCGGTCGGGCTGGAGGCGTGCGCCTGCGGTAACGTCCGCACATGACCACGGTCGCACACCGGATCTGCCCGCTCTGCGAAGCTTGTTGCGGCCTCGAGCTCGGGATCACCGATGGCCGGATCACGGCGATCCGCGGCCACGATGCGGATGTCCACTCGGCGGGCTTCCTGTGTCCCAAGGCGGTCGCGCTGCGCGATCTGCACGAGGATCGCGACCGGCTGCGCGCGCCGCTGGTCAAGCGCGACGGCAGGCACGTCGAGGTGACGTGGGACGAGGCGTTCGCCGAGATCGAGCGAAGGCTGGTACCGATCCTCGCCGAGCACGGCCGCGACGCGGTGGCGATGGTGGTCGGCAATCCGTCGGTGCACAAGCTCGGCGTGACCTTGTACTCGGCGCGGCTGGGGCGGGCGCTCGGCACCCGCAACCTGTTCACCGCGTCGACGCTCGATCAGATGCCCAAGCAGCTGGCGTCGGGCCTGATGTTCGGCCACTGGCTGTCGGTGGCGGTGCCGGACCTCGCGCGCACCGATCTGATGGTGGTGATCGGCGCCAACCCGGTGGTGTCCAACGGCAGCATGTGGACGGTGCCCGACTACCGCGGCAAGGCCCGCGCGATGCAGGCGCGCGGCGGCAAGCTGGTGGTGATCGATCCGCGGCGCACCGAGACGGCCGAGCTGGCGGATCGGCACCTGTTCATCCGACCCGGCGGCGATGCGTTCTTCCTGCTCGGCCTGGTGAACGTGCTGTTCGCCGACCGGCGGGTCCGGCTCGGCCGGCTGACGGGGCACGTCGACGGGCTGGCGGCGCTCGAGGCCGCGGTGGCCGAGTTCACGCCGGAGCGCGTGGCGCTGCGCTCGGGGATCGACGCCGGTGCGATCCGCGCGCTGGCGCACGAGCTGGCGGCCACCGAGCGCGCGGCGGTGTACGGCCGGATCGGCACCTGCACGCAGGAGTACGGCACGATCGCGAGCTGGCTGATCGACGTGGTCAACGTGCTGACCGGCCACCTCGACGAGCCGGGCGGCGCGATGTTCCCGCGGGCCGCCGCGTTCGCGGTCAACACCAGCGGCGCGCCGGGGCGCGGCAAGGGCATCGCGCTCGGCCGGCGCACCAGCCGCGTGTCGCGGGCGCCGGAGGTGTGGGGCGAGTTCCCGATGGGCTGCCTCGCCGAGGAGATCGCGACGCCCGGCGACGGCCAGATCAAGGCGGCGATCTCGATCGCGAGCAACCCGGTGCTGTCGGTGCCCAACGGCCCGCAGCTGGCCGCCGCGCTCGATCAGCTCGCGCTGATGGTGAGCGTGGACATCTACCTCAACGAGACCACGCGGCACGCCGATGTGATCCTGCCCGGGCTGTCGCCGCTCGAGGACGTCCACTACGACGTCGCGTTTCCCCAGCTGTCGTGGCGCAACACGGCGCGGTTCAGCCCCGCCGTGCTGCCCCGCGGGCCATCCGGCCGAGTGGGAGATGCTCGTGCGCCTGATCGGCATCGTGCGCGGCAAGGGCGCGGGCGTCGACGTGCGTGCGCTCGACGACGAGCTGACCACCGACGACGTCCGGCGCACCGCGGGCCCCGCCGCCGACGCGGTGCTCGCCCAGGTCGCAGGGCTGACCGGGCCGGAGCGGCTGCTCGACCTCGCGCTGCGCGCGGGCCCCTACGGCGACCGCTTCGGCATGAGCCCGGGCGGGCTGACGCTGGCCAAGCTGCAGGCGGCGCCGGCGGGCATCGATCTCGGCGCGCTCGAGCCGCGCGTCCCCGAGGTGCTGCGCACGCCGTCGGGCAAGATCGAGCTGGCGCCGCCGCTCTTGCTCGACGACCTCGGCCGCGTCCGCGCCGACCTCGCGCGCGCCGTGCCCGAGCTGGTGATCGTCGGCCGGCGCCAGCTGCGCTCGAACAACAGCTGGATGCACAACCTGCCCGTGCTCGCCAAGGGGCCGTTCCGCTGCACCGCGCTGGTCCACACGGCCGACGCCAGCCGGCTCGGGCTGCGCCACGGCGGCCGCGCGCGGATCGCCAGCGGACCGCGCTCGATCGAGGTCGAGGTCGAGGTCAGCGACGAGATGATGCCCGGCGTGGTCAGCCTGCCGCACGGCTGGGGCCACGATCAGCCCGGCACGCGCATGGCCGTCGCCGCCGAGCGCCCCGGCGCCAACTTGAACGCGCTGCTCGACGAGACCTTGCGCGATCCGCTGTCCGGCAACGCGGTGCTGAGCGGCGTGCCGATCACGATGCAGTCAGTCTAGGAGGTCGGGCATAGCGCCCGGAGAACGCGTGTCGCCAGAACGCGAGCACGATCACGCCACCGATTCGGCTTCGCTCGGCCCGGCTTAGCCGCGGTCGGCGTCGACCATGCCGCTGGGGGCGCGTGGCCAGTCGAGGATCCAGATGGCGCCGGCCGCATCATGGGCGACGATAACGGCCGGATTCGCGGCGAGCACGGCGTAGGGAGCGTCGCCGCGATGGACGAACAGGCAGGCCGAGGTGTCGAAGTCCCAGATCCGCAGCGTCCGGTCGGCGGACGCGGAGATCACGCGACGGCCGTCCGGTGTGACGACACAGGCGCACGCGGTCACGGGGCCGTCGTGCCCCTGCAGCGCAGCGAGCTCGCGGCCGCCGTCGATGTCCCAGATCCGCAGCGTGCCGTCCGCCGACGCCGACACCACGCACCGGTCCCAGCGCGCGAGCGCGCACGCGGTCACCGGCCCGGCGTGACCTGCGAGCGAGGTGACGCGCGCGCCGGGAACGTCCCAGATCTTCGCGATGCCCTCCGACGATACCGTGACCACGTGCTGGCCCGCCTCCGTCACGGCGCAGGCGAGCAGCTTCGGCGCGCGCGCCGGTGGCGGTGGCCGCGCACGCCGCGCGGACATCGTCCGGGTCGATGGGCCCGTGCACCTCGTCGTCCGGGTCCCAGGTCTCGTCGTCCGGGTCCGCCGGCGACGAGCGCGTCACGGCCGACGAGCGGGCGCTGTCCGCGGCGCCGGCCGTCGCGAGGACGCAGGTGTCCCCGCTGTCGAGGTCCAGGGCGCTGCATGCGCCATCGCTGGATGCCGAGATCATCGACCACGTGTCCGCGGCCACCGCGAACGCATGACCACACCACGGGTCGAGCCGCCGGGTCGCGATCGCACGGCCGGTCTCGACGTCCCGGATCTGCAACATGTCGTCGGACGCCGCGGCCATGCGCCGGCCATCCGAGGTCAGCGCGCACGTCTGCACGGTCGCGGCATGGCTGCCGAGGCCGGACAGCGCGTCGCGCCACGCGACCTCCCAGACCCGCAGCGTACGGTCCCGCGACGCCGACACCACGTAGTCGCCGTCCGGCGAGGCCGCGCACGCGGTCACGGCATCGCCATGACCGACCAGCGTGGCGAACGGGATCGGGAGTCCTTCCGGGAGCCAGATCTTCACCGTCCGGTCATCGGAC
>VBLP01000521.1:13982-18050 GCA_005887925.1 Deltaproteobacteria bacterium
CGCCGTGATCAGGTAGTTCTTCACGGCGGTGCACGCGTTGATCGCCGCGGTGTGACCTTGCAGCGTACGCGACGGGCGTTTCCGGCGCGCCAGCACCTTCAGGGTCGCGTCGGCCGACGCCAGGATCACGTCCCGTGCGGTCGCGGTGCACGCGGTCACCGGCCGGCCGCGCTCGTCGTGGAGGATGTCCGCGTCCTCGCTGTCGAGCGCCCAGCGCCGCACCGTACCGTCGGCGGAGGCCGACACCACGCTCCGGCCATCGGGGTCCATCGCGCACGCGGTCACCTTGTCGGTGTGGCCCTCGAGCGTCCTGAGCCAGCGCCCGCTCGCCAGCTCCCAGACCTTGAGCGTCCCGTCGGCCGACGCCGAGATCGCGCGCGCGTCCGGCGTCACCGCACACGCCAGCACGTCGGCGCGATGCCCCGCGATGGTGAGCAGCGCTCGCCCGCCGAGGTCCCAGAGCTTCAGCGTCCCGTCGGCCGCGCCCGACACCACCCGCCCGTCCGGGGTCACCGCGCAGGTCCAGACCGGACCGCCATGACCCGCGAGCGTGCGCAGCAGGCGTCCGCGCTCGAGGTCCCAGAGCTTGAGCGTGCCGTCGGACGACGCGGACACCACCTGCCGGCCATCGCCGGTCACCGCGCATGCCTGCACGCTGCCGGTGTGACCGGCGAGCTCGCGCACGCGCGCCGGATTGTCGCCGGCCACGCACTGTCGCACGCGCAGGAACCGCGCGTCGGAGACGCGGAGCTGCGCATCGAGGTTGTGTGCGCGCCACCCCGAGCGCCGCAGGCGATTCCACACCACGGGCCCGGCCGCGTCGGGGGCAGCCGCGAGCCAGTGCGCCTCGCGCGCGAGCGCCCCGGCGAGAGCGTGCAGCCGCGGGCGTTCCGCAGCGTCGTCGCAGCTGCGCTCGACGCGGGCCAGGTCGGCCTCGAGCTCGTGGACGCCGAGCGCACGACACCTCGCCTCGAGGAACGACGCATCGGCGGCGATCCGCCAGGCCTCCGACCATGCGCCGGCCAGGGCGTGATGCACCAGCGCATGGCGCAGCGCGTACGGCTGCGCCGGCGCCGCCGCGGGCCAGGTCGCGAGCCGGCGCGCGAGCGCACCGTGATGGCGGCGCAGCGCGTCCTCTCCGATCGCCTGCGCGATGTGCGCGCGGATCGCGTCGTGGGCCAGCCGGTAGGCGAGCTGGCCGTCCGCGCGCCGGGTCTCGTCGACGAGCTCGTGGCCGCCGCTCGCCTCCATCCGCGGCGCCTCGCTCCACCCGGCGACGGCGGCGATCTCGTCGAGGGTGAGCGCCTCGCGGGCGGCGCACAGCAGGCCGAGCGCGCCGGCGAGCCGCGCATCGCGCGCGGCGCGCTGCCACGACGCGTCGAGCAGCGCGGCGAGCCCGTGCGGGATGTCGTCGAGGCGGCGGCGATCGGGCGGCACGGTCTCGAGGTAGCGCTGTGCCATCACCGCGTGCAGCAGGTTGCCGCCCGCGCGTGCCACCGCGTCGTCGACGGCCTGCGCGTCGAGCTCGAGCCGGTTCGCCGCCCGCCACGCCAGGCGAACCGTGGCCTCGTTGTCGGCGGCGCTGGCCGCATCGTCGAGGTCGATCACCGCCAGCTCGCCGCAGCGCGCCTCGAGGCTCGCCAGCGGCCGGCGCGCAGCGCGCCGCGCACACAGGAGCCGCACGCCCGGGGGCAGCGGATGCGGCACGAAGTCGGCAAACGGATCGTCGCCCGCATCGCCCGATGGGTCGTACTCGTCGAGGCCATCGATCACGACGACCAGGCGCTGGCTCCGGGGCCGCAGCACGCGCGCCGCGCAACGCAGCGCCATCCCCAGCCGCGCCGCCGGGTGCATGCCTGCGCCGGCACCGGCCTCGCCCGCCTCGGGACATCGCACCTCGATCTGCGCCACCAGCGACCCGGCGATCTTCTCCGGATCGTCCCAGCCGTGCAGTCCGCGGCGGATGAAGTGATGCGGTACCCCCTCACCGGCGGCCTCGCGCCGCGCCAGCCATGCCGCGAGCAGTGCGCTCTTGCCCATGCCCGGACCGCCGGTGACCACGACCGAGGGCTCACCGTCGCCGCCGAGCAGCCGGTCGAGCCGATCGAGCAGCGCCGCGCGGCCGACGAAGCGGTCATGCCGCTGCCGCTCGCTGGCGTAGTCCAGGCGCTCCCCGGCCATCGTGCTCGCAGGATAGCCGACCCGGGCGCACCCGCGCACTGCCGCCATGCGTCGAGCTTCGGGTGCCGGCCGCCGACGAACCTGTCGTGCCGCTGCGTTCGATGACGCTCGACGCAGCGCAGACCGCCGCGGACGTCGCCTCGCAGGGGTGGCATGCTGGCCACAGGCCGGCGTCCTGCGATCTCGAGCACACCTGTCGAGCAGCTGCGCGCGCAGATCGCAGTGCTAGGCATGAGGGAGCGATCGGAGATCTCCATGAGCTCGAGAGCTGCCCTCGTCATCGCCATGGTCGTGTCGCCCCTGCTCGCATCAGCCGAGCCGGCCTCGCATGCGGCGATGCGGCCGCTGCCGGTGGCGTCGGCGCGGCCTGCAGCGACCGGGCCGGTGCGCCACGTTGACGCGGCCCGGGGCGACGATGCGGGCGATGGCTCGGCGAAGCGGCCGTGGAAGACGCTCGGCGCGGCGGTCAGGCACCTGGCGCCGGGCGACACGCTGTACGTGCACGCCGGGACGTACTTCGAGAGCGTGACGATCGCGCTGCGCGGCACCGAGCAAGCGCCGATCACGATCCGGTCGGCGCCCGGCGAGCTGGCGATCGTCGATGCCGGGCCGCGCGAATTCGAGGACTCTCCGAGAACGGCGTGGCAGCCGGTGAAGGGCGGCGCGTCCGGCGAGTTCGAGTCGGTGCACGCGTTCCCCGACGTCCACAGGGACGCCGACGGTGGCCGCGGCGTGTGGGTGGTAGGCAACTTCGCCGACTCGCTGGTGCCGCTGCACGGCTACCGCTTCGACGCCGACTTTCGCAGCGACAATCCGCACTGGAACGTGCCCGGCAACACCGAGCCCGGCCTGGCACATACCACCGGCCAGCCCGACAACTACACGGGCGAGACCGATCCGCGCAAGCTCGCGCTGGTGATCGGCCTCGACAGGAGCGCGCTGGTGCTCGACCGCGCCGCGCACGTCCGGATCTGGGACCTGGTGCTCCGCGGCTCGGCGACGCGCACGGTCAGCATCGAGGCCGCGAGCCACATCGAGCTCGACGGCGTGACGATCTATGGCGGCGCGCCGGCGCTGTACGTCGGCTCGACCGACCACCTGCGCGTGGTGCGCTCGGTGCTGCGCGGGCTCGCGGCGCCGTGGTCGTCGCGCGCGAGCATGAAGTACCGTGGGATCTCGCCGTACCTGTTCGTCGCCGGCAGCCGCGCGCCGCAGAGCCACGACTGGGAGCTGGCGTACGACGAATTCACCGACGGCCACGACGGGATCGTGATCGACAGCGTCAAGCACCTCGCGTTCCACCACAACCGGATCGACAACTTCAACGACGACGGGATCTACCTGTCGCTGCCGCCGCGCGTCGCGCCGCCCGAGGACGTCCGGATCTACGAGAACCTGGTGAGCCGGATCTACACGACGCTGGCGTTCGCCGAGGCCGACGACCACACGCCGGCGCCCATCGGCACGGGGGTGTACGTCTATCGCAACGTCTTCGACCTGCGCGACGGCACGTACACCTGGATCGCCAAGGACGCGAGCGGCGCGCCGACGATCTCGGCGAGCCGGCTGTGCGGCGATCACGGCAGCCCGACGTGGGAGCCGCTGCTGTTCTATCACAACACGGTGGTGACGGCCGGCCCCGCGGTCCGCGACTACTACGCGGCGCAGCTGGTGATGGGCACCAGGGGCACGCGGCGCCGGATCTTCAACAACGCTTTTGTCCAGATCGAGGGCAACCCCGGGCTCAACGTGCCGTCTCCCGGTGACGACCTCGAGGCCGACGGAAATCTCTTGTGGGGACTCAAGGCGGGTCCGGCATTTCATGGCGACTTCTTCGCCGCCCGCAAGGCGCGCCCGGGCACGCTCGGCGCCCACGACGTGTTCGGC
>VBLP01000521.1:18055-36841 GCA_005887925.1 Deltaproteobacteria bacterium
GGTCGATGCCGGCGTGAAGCTACCCGCGGAATGGCCGGATTCGCTGCACGCGGCCGATCGCGGCCCGCCCGACATCGGCGCGCTGCCGCTCGGCGCAGCGATGCTGCGCGTCGGCCCCGCGGCGCGCTGAGCCGCATCCATCCAAGAGTGCCCGCGCCCGCCAGCGCCGCGGGCGTAGCTGATGTATCGTGGCGCACCGCTGTGGAATGCTTGCGGGAGAGCGAGCGTTGAGCGGCAGATAGAGGGAGCAACATGATGGGTCGAAGTACGTGCGTTGTCGGGATCGCGCTCGCGGTCGTCGCCTGCGGTGGCAAGAAGGAGACCGACAAGGCCGAGCCGAACACGGTGAAGGCCCAGGACGTGGCGAAGGGCTCGGCGGATGCGCCGCCCAGGCGCGCGCAGCTCACCGCGAAGTCACTGTCGCCGGTGGTGATCCACGAGATCGGCACCGAGAACGTCGTGCCGACGGCCGTCGTGATCGAGCTGGCGGCGCCGATCGTCGACCGCGAGGGCGTCGGCACGCCGAGCCCCGCGACCAGCATCAAGATCACGCCCGAGATCCCGGGGGCGCTGATCCACACCGGCGTGTCGGAGCTGACGTTCACGCCGACGCGGCCGTTCGACTTCGACACCCGCTACGCGCTGGACCTGACCGGCGTCGACACGCTCGACGGCCCGATCGCGCCCGCGGCGGGCGAGGCGTGGAGCTACGCGTTCAAGACCCCGCCGTTCAAGTTCCTGGGCTGGGCGCCGACCGACATCGACCTCGATCACCACAAGATCACGATGGACATCGCGTTCTCGGGCACGGTGCTGCCCAACCTCGCCAAGGCGGCGATGGCGATCGCGGTCGACGGCAAGACGCCCGCCGGCATCGCGATGCGGCCCGGCGGACCGTCGAGCCACGTCACGGTGCTGCTCGGCGATCCGAAGATCGCGCTCGGCGCCAAGCTGACGCTCGCGATCAAGGCCACGCTGCCGGCGCTGACCGGCGCGCGCGCCGGCGCCGCGACCGCCGAGTACCTGATCTCCAACGACAAGGTGGTGACGATCAAGGCCGCGGCGATCGTCGAGGGCGCCAGCGGGTTCTACCTCGAAGTCGTGTGCGACGACAGCGCCGCGCCCGACGGCCACCGCTCGTACTACGAGGGCGAGGGCTACTACAACCTGTCCGAGCGCTGCCAGCTCACCGACGAGTCGGTCAAGCACATCCACTTCGAGCCGGCGGTCAAGAAGCTCTACGTCACGAGCGGCCGCGCCGGGTTCCGCGTGTTCGGCGACTTCAAGCGCGGCGCGTACAAGGTGAAGATCGACGGCGGCGCGACCACGGTCGACGGCGGCATCGTGCTCACGCCGTTCACCCGGTCGTTCTCGGTGGCGGCGCGCAAGCCGCAGCTGTCCTTCGCCGCCAGCGGGCGCTACCTGCCGCGCAGCGCGTGGACCAACCTCGGCATCAAGCACACCAACATCGACAGCGTGAACCTGGTGGTCCGCCAGGTCCCGGCCGACAACCTCGTGTTCTGGCTCGGCGAGACCAGCGACGCGGCGACCGAGCGCACCAGCGACGTCATCCTCAAGAAGACGGTGCCGCTGCGCGGCGACCGCGACGCGTCCGCCACGACCTGGCTCGACGTCGGCCAGCTCCTGCCGGCGACGACCAAGGGCGTGCTCGAGCTCAAGCTCGTCGGCGTCGGCGCCGAGGCGACGTCGCGGCTCTTGCTCACCGGCATGTCGCTGGTCGCCAAGAAGTGGAGCGCGCCGGGCAAGCCCGCGCAGCAGACCGTGCAGGTCTGGGCGCTCGACATGGACTCGGCCGACACGCTCGGCGGCGTCGACGTGAGCCTGGTCCGCAAGAGCGGCAAGGTGGTCGCGAAGTGCACGACCAGGGGCGGCGACGGCTGCACGCTGGCGGCGAAACCCGACGATGATCCCGACGACGCGGCGCCGTTCGCGGTGATCGCGCGCAAGGGCGACGACCTGACCTACATCCGCTATCAGGACCTCCGCGCCGACGTCGCCGAGTCGAGCACGTCGGGCGTGCCGTACGTCGCCGAGACGCCGTACCGCGCGGCGATCTACCCCGATCGCGGCGTGTACCGCCCGGGCGACACCGCGCACGTGGTCGCGATCGTGCGCGACGCCAGGGACCGCGCGCCCGACAAGCCGCTGCCGGTCGATGTCCAGGTGTTCGACCCGCGCGCCAAGGTGGTCAAGAAGCTCGCGCTCAAGACCAACGCGGCCGGCATGGTCGCGCTCGACCAGGCGTTCCCGGCGTTCGCCGACACCGGCCACTGGCGGGTGGCGATGATGGTCGCCGACAAGGCGCTGACCAGCCAGGACCTCCAGGTCGAGGAGTTCGTGCCCGAGCGCATGCGGGTCACCGTGGCGCCCAAGAAGTCGCAGCTCCTGGTCGGCGACAAGGCGACGTTCGACGTGTCGGCGGTGTACCTGTTCGGCGGCAGCGCCATCGACAGCGGCGTCGAGCTGACCTGCGCGGCAGAACCCGCCCCGTTCAAGCCCGACGACAACGGCGACCTGACCTACGGCGTTCCGCCCAAGGGCAAGCCGGTATCGCTCGGCGAGAGCCGCGACCAGCTCGATCTCAAGGGCCACGTCACGATCGGCTGCGCCGAGCCGGACACCGTCGCGCCGTTCACCCAGACCACCAGGCTGACCGCGACCGCCGCGGTGCTCGAGGCCGGCAGCGGCCGCGCCACGGTCAAGACCGCGACGGTCACCGTGCACCCCGAGAAGTACTACCTCGGCCTGCGCACCAAGGTGTCGCGCGTGGCGGCCGGGCAGACCTTCACCGTCGAGGGCTCGGTCGTCGACTGGAACGGCAAGCTCGCGCCGGCCGCGGCGAGCCAGATCCGCGTCGAGCTCTCGCACCTCGAGGCCGACTACGGCTACGGCTACGACGACGCGAGCGGCGAGTCGCGCTACGACCGCTGGCTGCGCTCGGTCTCCGAGGGCAAGCAGGACGTCAAGGTGGCGGCCGGCAAGTTCAGCTTCGACGTCACGCCCGGCGAGGCCGCGACCGGCTACGTCGTCCGGGTCATCGCCGGCAAGGCCAGGACCGAGCTCGTCCTCGACGGCGAGTACCCGTGGGAGTACTACGGCTACGGCGACGGCGGCCACGTCGATCAGACGCCGCGGCCGGCCAAGCCGACCCAGCTCGCGGCCAAGCTGCCCAAGGACATCAAGACCGGCGAAGCGGTGACCGCGAGCATCCGGTCGCCGTACCGCGGCAGGGCGCTGTGGACCGTCGAGACCGATCACCTGATCACCGCCGAGTGGAAGGACATCGCCGCCGGCGACGCGAGCTGGAGCTTCACGCTCGACAGGTTCGCGCCCAACGTCTACGTCAGCGTGTTCGTGGTCAAGGACCCGCACCTCGAGTCCAAGGACGCGTTCCTGCCCGACCGCGCGTTCGGCATCGGCTCGGCGCGCGTCGTGCCCGTCGAGGCGACCCAGGCGGTGACCCTGACCGCGCCAAAGCAGGTCCGGTCGTCGAGCCCGCTGGCGATCGCGCTCGACGTCGGCAAGACCGACGGCCCGGCGTTCGCGACCGTCGCGGTGGTCGACGAGGGCATCCTGTCGCTGACCAGCTTCGCCAGCCCCGACCCGCTCGGCCAGCTGTTCGCCAAGCGCGCGCTCGGCGTCGAGACCTACGAGACCATCGGCTGGACCATGCTGCACAAGCCGGCGGGCACGTCGTCGAAGACCGGCGGCGGCGACATGGGCGAGGCCGGCGAGGACCAGGGCGGCGGCGCGCTCGGCAAGGGCCGGGTCCAGCCGGTCAAGCCGGTCGCGCTGTTCGCGATGGTGCCGGTCGGCGCCGACGGCAAGGTCACGGTCCCGTTCCAGGTCCCGCAGTACCGCGGTGAGCTGCGCGTGATGGCGGTGGTCGCGACCCCGGCGCGCGTCGGCCGCGCCGAGGCCCACGTGACGGTGCGCGACCCGCTCGTCATCCAGGTCACGTTCCCGCGGTTCATCACGCAGAACGACGAGCTCGAGATCCCGGTGTTCCTGACCAACATGTCGGGCGGCCCGCTCGATGTCACGGTCTCGCTCAGGAGCGAGAACCTGGCGATCCCCGGCCTCGCCGCGCCCAGGACCGCCGCGCCGCCGCTCGCCTTCACCGGCAAGGACAGCGCCACGCTCAAGCTCGTCGACGGCTACGCCGACACCAAGGTGTTCCAGGCCAAGGCGCAGCTCGCGGTCGGCGGCGCGAAGCTGCAGGTCGTGGCGCGCGGCAAGGGCCCCGCCGGCAGCTTCGAGGTCAAGGACGAGGTCGACGTGCCGTTCCTGCCCGCCGGCCCCAAGGACCGCGCGCTGCAGAAGCTCCACCTCGAGGCCGGCTCGCTCGATCTCACCAAGCTCGCCGCGCTCAAGAACTGGGTGCCGACCAGCGAGACCACGACGTTCTGGATGACCTCCAACCCGTACGGCGAGTCGTTCGATCACCTGAGCTACCTGGTGCACTACCCGTACGGCTGCATCGAGCAGACCACGTCGTCGACGCGGCCGCTGCTCTACGTCGCCGACCTCGTCGAGCAGGTCGATCCGCTGCTCGCCGAGCTCAAGATCGAGGACAAGGTGCTCGCCGGGATCAACCGCGTGCTGTCGATGGAGACGCCGTCGGGCGGCTTCGGCTACTGGCCCGGCGCGGTCGAGCCGCTCGAGTGGGCGACCGCGTACGCCACCGACATGCTGCTCGACGCCAAGGCGCGCGGCTACGCCGTGCCCCAGGACCGCCTCAACGAGGTGCTGGCCTGGATCGATAGCCGCGTCACCGCGTACGAGCGCGGCGACCGCGTCCAGCACGAGCGGTGGAACCACTACGACGAGCAGTCCGAGGCCTACCTGCACTACGTCCTGGCGCGCGCCGGCAAGGGCAAGAAGGCGCGGATCGCGAGCCTGATCTCGCACATGCCCGCGGCGCCGCGCGGCGAGCAGGCCGAGGACCTGTATCTGATGAAGGCCGCGCTCTACCTCGCCGGCGACCACCGCTACGAGAAGGACCTGAAGACCGTCGACGTCTCGCCGATCGCCGACGAGCGGATCAACAGCTGGAGCTTCTACTCCGACCGGCGCCGCCGCGGCCTGATGCTCAGCACGTTCTTCGACCTGTTCAAGAACGACCCGGCCGGCGAGGCGCTCGCCACGCGCGTCGCCGAGGCGCTGACCGGCCAGCCGCACTGGTACTACAACACGCAGGAGCTGGTGTGGGGCGTCACGGGCCTGGGCAAGTGGGTCAGCGGGCTGGGCGCCAAGGCCGCCGCCGCGGGCACGCTGACCGCCGACGGCCAGACGATCGCGCCGCGCGCCGCCAAGCACCGGACGGCCGACAAGGCCTGGTCGGTGATCCGCGCCAGCGAGTACAAGCAGCTGACGCTCGACGTCCCGGCGCAGGCCGCGGGCGCGTGGCTCCTGGTCTCGAGCGAGGGCGTGCGCGCCGGCAACGACTACAAGGTCGGCGGCAACGGCATGTCGATCAGCCGGAGCTACAAGGACCTCGCCGGCGGCGACGTCGATCCGGCGGCCGGCCAGCTCAAGCTCGGCGACCTCGTGTTCGTCGAGATCGACGTGTCCAACACCAGCGGCGCCGCGATCCAGAACATCGCGGTGGTCGATCGGCTGCCCGCCGGCTTCGAGGTCGAGAACCCGCGGCTGGGCCGGTCGACCAAGGCCGACTGGATCAAGGACGACGAGCAGTGGGCCACCGAGTTCATGAACCTGCGCGACGATCGGCTCGAGGCGTTCGGCGCGCTGCCGCCGCACACGTCGAAGAAGATCATCTACACGGTGCGCGCGGTGACCTCGGGCAAGTTCACGATCCCGCCGGTCGAGGCCGGGGCGATGTACGATCCCACGCTGTGGGCGCGCGAGAAGGGCGGCACCGCCGTCGTCGGCGGGCCGTGGACCGGCAAGACGATATGACGGCGCGCGCATGATGCGACGCGCGGCGCGGCGGGCGCGCTGGCTGCGCCGGGCGCTGTGGGCGGCCGCGATCGGCAACGCGGCGCTGCTCGTGCTGCTCGCGCTCGCGCTGGTGGTGCCGCTGCCGGCGCGCGGCGGCGGCGGCTCGGTCGCCGTCGAGTACCGCGACGGCCGGCCGGCCTACGTGTTCCTGTCGCGCGACGACAAGTGGCGGCTGCCGGTCGCGCTCGACGAGGTCGACCCGGGCCTGGTCGCGGCGCTGGTCGCGCTCGAGGACAAGCGGTTCTGGCGCCACGACGGCGTCGACCCGCTCGCGATCGTCCGCGCCGCGGCGAGCGACGCCGTCCACGCCCGCCGGGTCTCGGGCGGCTCGACCCTGACCATGCAGCTGGCGCGGCTGCTCGAGCCGCGGCCGCGCACGCTGCCGAGCAAGCTCGTCGACATGTTCCGCGCCGTGCAGCTCGATCTGCGGCTCCCCAAGCGCGAGATCCTCGCGCAGTACCTGTCGCGCACGCCGTACGGCGGCAACGTCGAGGGCGTCGAGTCGGCCGCGTGGTCGTACTTCGGCCACAGCGCGCGCCACCTGACGCCGCTCGAGATCGCGACCCTGCTCGCGGTGCCGCAGGGGCCCCGGCGCTACGCCCCGCGGCCGGCCAGCACCGCGCGGCTGCGCGCCCGGCGCGACGCGATCCTCGGCAAGCTGATCGCCGCCGGCGCGTTCTCGGCGGCCGACGCCCGCGCGGCGCTCGCCGACGCCGCCGCCACCGCACCGCCCGACCACCTGCTGCGGATGCCGCGCCAGGCCGCGCACGCCGCGGTGTCGCTGCACCGCCATCACCCCGGGCCGCGCCTCCGCTCGACGCTCGACGCCGGCGCGCAGGCGATCGTCGAGCGCGAGGTCGCCCTGCGCCGGGCCGAGCTGTGGCGCAAGGGCATCTACAGCTGCGCGATCGTCGTGGTCAATCACCGGACGCGCGAGGTCGTCGCGCTGGTCGGCAGCCTGGACTTCCTCGACGCGGCGCACGGCGGCCAGATCGCGATGTTCGAGCGGCCGCGCTCGCCGGGCTCGACGCTCAAGCCCCTGCTCTACGCGCTGGCGATCGACCGCGGCATGGCGCTGCCCGAGTACCTGGTCGCCGACGTGCCGGCGCAGTACGGCACCTACCGCCCGCGCAACTTCGACGGCGACTGGTCCGGCCTCGTCACGCTGCGCGACGCGCTGTCGCGATCGCTCAACCTGCCGTTCGTCGACCTGCTCGACCGCTTCGGCGTCGAGAGCTTCCTCGGCGAGCTCGGCCGGATCGGCGTCGCACCATCGCGCGCGGTGCCCGGCCTGTACGGCCTGTCGATGATCGTCGGCGGCATCGAGCTCACGCCGCTCGAGCTCGCGGCGGTGTACGCCACGCTCGCCGAGGACGGCGTGTACCGGCCGCTGCGCCTGGTGGCCGGCGCCGAGGATCCCGCCGGCGCGACCCTGTTCGGCGCCGGGGCCGCGTGGCTGACCCGGCAGGCGCTGGCGCTGAAGGACCGGCCCGACTTCCCGCGCCGCCGCGACGTCGCCGGGCTGCCGCCCGCGATCCACTGGAAGACCGGCACCAGCTTCGGATTCCGCGACGCCTGGGCGGTCGGATCCGGCCCGGCCTACACCGCGGTCGTGTGGACCGGCAACGTCGATGGAAAACCCAGCGCCGAGCTCGTCGGCTCGGAGGCCGCCGGGCCGCTCCTGTTCGACGTGCTCGAGGGCCTGGCCGGCCGCACCGCCGCCGCGCCCACGCCGCCGCCCGGCGATCTCACCGAGGTCGAGATCTGCTCGTACTCCGGGCACATCGCCGGCGCCGCGTGCCCCGAGCGCGTCAAGGCGCGCGCTCCCATCCACGCCGTGCCGACCGTGCCGTGCCCGTATCACCAGGCCTACGACGTCGACCTCGCCACCGGCCGCGCCGTGATGCCCGCGTGCCGCAAGGCCGGCCATCGCTACGAGCGCCGGACCTTCGTCGCCCTGCCCAGCGCGGTCGCCGCCTGGCTGACCGGCCGGCACCGCGCCGTCCCCGACGGCCCCGTGTTCGACGCCGACTGCGCCGCCGAGGCCCTCGGCGCGCCGCCGGTGATGGTGACTCCCGGCGAGGGCCAGGTCGTGACGCTGATCGCCGGCATGCCGGCGAGCCGCCAGCTCGTCCCGCTGTCGGCGTCGACGCGGTCCGCCACGCTGAGCTGGTTCGTCGACGGCGCGCTGGTCGGCACCGCCGCGTCGGACGAGCGCGTCTACTGGACCCCGACGGCCGGCCGGCACGAGATCGTCGCCGCCGACGACGCCGGCCGCAAGGCGCACCGCATCCTCGTGGTCGAGGCCGGCGCCGCCCAGCACCGCCGCTAGATCGGCTTCGCCTCCCGGATCGCGGCGTGGTGCGATGCCAACGACACGTTCTGCGACGGCGGGTTCAGCACCCAGGTCCACCTGACCTACCTCAACCGCTACCAGACCACCGCCGCCAACTTCGTGATCGGCAAGATCGGCGGCTGATCCGCCGTTGTCCGAGGGCGGCACGAACCGGCCGTGCGTCCTGGTGCAACGGTTGCAGCTTCGCGTTCTCGATGCAGATCGCCAGTCCAGATCACGCAGCGCTTGCGTCCGACCTGGCTGCGCGCGCAATTCGCGCGGAGGCAACATGACCAAGCGACACGAGCTCCGGTGCTACGACTACGTGAACCGCCCCTACGAGCTGGTGAGCGACGCCCTGTCGGCGAACGCTCTGGGGATCTTCGAGCGCGCGACGCGCTCCGCGGCGGCTCGGATCAACGACCTCGGCGCCGAGCTGCGCGTCCGGGTCGGCGCGCTCGAGATCGCCACCGACGTCGACATCGCGGTGGCCGCCGTGCCCGGGCAGCGCTCGCCCGACGACAAGCCCGCGACCCGGCTCGACCTGACCTGGCGATCGCGGCGCCGCCCCGGCATGTTCCCCGAGATGACCGGCTCGCTGTGGGCCTACGCCCTCGGGCCGCGCGAGACCCAGATCGAGCTCGTCGGCACCTACGACCCGCCGCTCGGCCTGCTCGGCGACGCGATCGACGCGATCGCGATGCACCGGATCGCCGAGGCCTCGGTCCAGCGCTTCGTCAGCGACATCGCGACCTACCTGCGCAGCGAGCTGCCCGTGCAGCCCGGCCCCGGCGACACCTTCCTGGTCGCGGTCGAGTAGCCGCGCGACGCCATCACGGCGGGCTCCACGGCCGGCCGGTCTCGCAGTCGACGTGCGCGAGCCGCACCGCCGCCGGCGTGATCGCGATCGTGCCCAGGACGATCGGCAGATGAAACCGCCGCGGCCCGATCGAGCCGGGATTGAACACCGCGAGGTCGCGGTCGCGGCCGATGAACGGGACGTGCGAGTGGCCGCACACGACCAGCGCGGCACCCTCGGCGTGGGCCTGGCGAGCGACGTCGGCGTGCAGCCGCGGCCCGTTCACCGCGATGTGCGTCAGGAAGATCCGCAGCCGCGGACCCGGCGCCCCCGGGTCGACGACATCGACGACCAGCACGTCGGGAAACGCCGAGCGCGTGTCGATGTTGCCGCGCACTGCGAGCACCGGGGCAGCCTCTGCCAGCCCGTCGATCACCGCAGGATCGCCGATGTCGCCCGCGTGCAGGATCGCATCCGGCGCGATCGCCGCCAGCCGCTCCGCGATCGCCGCGTGCGGCTGCGAGTGCGTATCTGCGACACACGCGATCGTGAGCGTGCCGTCGCCGCGCAGCGCCAGCCGCGCCGACTGCTTGACCTGCCGGGATCGGGTCCGGGCGTGGGCGGAGGTCATGCCGAGGTCGTACCGCGTCCCGACCCGCGCGTCAGCTGTCATGTCGAGCCCGGTCGACACCTCCACCGGCATGGATGCGATCCCCTCTCTCGATCTCGACAGCTTCGACACCGCAGCGTCCGCGGTAGGACGGCCACGCGCGAGCGAGAGGACCGTGTGGTCCGTCAGCCTCCAAGCCGCGCTAGCCGCTCCTCGAGTTGAGCGACACGTTCCTCGAGCGTCTTCTGTTCCGCCTGCTTGCGGGCGCGCGCGGCCTGGGCACGTTGCTTCCTGTCGCGTAGACGAGCGCGAATCAGCGCGCGCTGTTCATCGCTCATCTGCGCCCAGACGCCGCCCGTGCGCTCGATCTCCTCGCGAAGGCAGTCGTCGGCGCTGGCCTGTTCCTCGGACCGCGTGTCCTCGGTGGTGTAGCGGATCGGCATGGCTAACCCTCGTCGGGTAGGAAGTAGGCGGTGATGGGAAAGACGCGCTCCGGGTCGAAGATGTCCCAGCGCCAGACCAATCCATGTATACCTCGCGCCCATCGTCGATGGAACCGACGCTTTCGTAGGAGCCATCGTGCCGGACGACCAGATCGATCCGCTCCACCCAAACGGCCTCGAACTGCTCGGCCGTCACACCGTGGCGGACCGCAATGTGGTGCTCCTGATATGGCCCCCAGAGGATCTCGGTCACGACCGACGATACCCTTATCGGGACCGCGGTGACGGTTCATGCGAGAGCTCCTGCCGATCCGCCGTGCCTTTCGCATCGCTTGAGCTACGAGGTTCAGCGCCGTGCGCTGCGCCGCTTCCCCGTCTTCACGATCTCTCTCGCAGCGCGGCGATGTCCGGCCGGCCGAGCAGGGTGTCGGCGCAACAGCAGCGCGGCACAGCCGTTTCCGTCATACCGTCTCGCGATAGGTCGCGACCTCGCCGGAGATTACAGCGGCGCCGCGATGAAGGACAATGCCGCACCCGGTCCTACGCTGCGGCCCATCGGCGCTGCACGGCGGTTGCGCACGGGCTGGTGTGCATGAAGTTTGCTGGCTCCCCTGCCATGCCACGCAAGCAACGCTTCAAACCATCCCGCAAACCGAAACCGAGCCCACAGACCGAGGCTGTCACGATCGGCCGTATCGTCAACAACGATAACGTGGAAGCCACCGAAAGCGCTCGCCTGCACGACGACGATTCGCAGGAGCCCCAAAGCGACCAGTCGTCGCGCTGAGCGAGCGCGCACGGCGTGCGGATCGGCCCGCTCAGCCGACGACAACGTGGATTCATGGCCGCGCGTGAGCTGCTCCGGCCCGATCACGACCTCGCCGTCACCGAGGTCGCCGCGCCGGGAGGCGCTGCGCGACGCTGTTCCTGAGACCGTTCTCGCCGAGCTGGCGTGTCGAGCGACGCCGCGTGTGTGCGCGATGCGCGTCGGAATGTCCCGTCGCGCCTCGCGACCGATCGCGGCGCACCGTCACGGTGTGCTGGTTGCCGCGCGCAGCGGAGAGCGACGGACGGCTACGGCCGCGACGTGCGGCTCGGATCGATCGCGGAGTCGCGCTCCGGCCGGCTGTCGTGCGCGCGGCAGCTGCAGATCACCTGCTCGGCCTCGGCGGCGTCGCGCTCGCCGCCCAGATCGATCTCGCTCGCTCGCCGCAGACACGTCAGCACCTCGAACCGCGGCGGCTGGCGGCGGTCGAGCCGCGGGTAGGTGCACGGCGTCAGCGTCCGCGGAGCGATGGCGTCGGGCCGGCGGCTGTCGCGGCCGGTCTCGGCGACCGGGACCGTCACGCGCTGGCGGGTCGGCGGCTTGACCAGTGGGTCCAGCCGCGGCGGACGGCCGCATCTGCGTACGATGCCCATGGTGGGCACCGTAGCGCCGGCGGCAGCGCCCCCGAGGTACGCCGCGGGTAGCCGCGCACCGTCGCCGGCCGCCCGCCGGCGGGCCAGGCTAACCGCCGGCCGCGCCGACCGAATCCAGCGCGCCGACATCGTCGAGCAGCATCGCCGCCGCGCGGCCGGTGTCGCCGCCGCGCGCGCGTCGCGATCGCGAGCGCCGAGAACCCGCGCTCGGCGATCAGCTTGCGGGTCAGCGTGCCGCGCAGGTCGTTCAGCTCGTGCGTGCCGTGGCTGGCCTGGCCGATCAGCACGAAGCGCGCCGCGCCGAGCTGATCGAGCATGCGGTCGAGGTCGTGCTCGCCGTGGATCGGCCGCGCGATCCGCGCGATTGCATCAATCCCTTCACCGCCGAGACCAGAACCTGACTCCTCACCTGACCCGATTCTAACGTGCCGCATGCAGTTTCACGCTCGTGGTCGCGGTCTCACCGCGGGTTTCACAACACGATATTTTTCCAGCGGATACCCGATGATTATCGGGGACACGCAGCAGCGCGATCCGCCGTCGCTTGCTACGGTCCGCGACGATGCGTCCCGTCCTCGCGATCGCCGTCGCTGCCGCGTGCTCGGGCAGCTCGCCCGCCTCCCCGACCTCGCCGGCCGCCGCGCCCGCACCGCCCGCACCGCCCGCCGCGCCGGCCGCGATGACGCTCGCGCAGTCCGGGATCGTCCCCGACTGGATCGACACCACCGCCGCGCCCTGCACCGACTTCTATGCGTTCGCGTGCGGCGGCTTCCTCAAGACCGCCACGATCCCGCCCGACCGGGCGTCGTGGGGCGCGATCGAGATCGTCGTCAAGGACGGCGAGGACGTGCTGCACCAGGTGCTCGAGGCCGCGGCGCGCAGCCCGTCCGGCGATCCGACACTCGACAAGATCGGCACGTACTACGCCGCGTGCACCGACGAGGCCGCGATCGAGCGCGCCGGCATCGCGCCGATGCAGCCGCTGCTCGACATCATCGCCAGGGTCGTGGACGCCCGGTCCGCCGCCGCCGCGATCGTCGCGCTGCACGCCGAGGGCGTGTTCCCGCTGTTCGCGATCGCGCCGCAGCAGGACTTCGGCGACGCCACCCGCGTGATCGCCAGCCTCGATCAGGCCGGCCTCGGTCTGCCCGATCGCAGCTATTACCTCGAGAGCAAGGGCAACATGGCCAAGACCCGCGCCGCCTACGTCGCCCACCTCGGCCGGCTGTTCCAGCTGCTCGGCCGGGACCACGCGACCGAGAAGGCGGCCGCGGCCGCCGCCGCCGAGGCGATGCGGGTCGAGACCCAGATCGCGCGGCTGCAGCAGGACCAGGTCGTGCGCCGCGATCCCAAGGCGGTCTATCACCGCGTCGATCGCGCCGGCCTCGAGACCAAGCTCGCGCCGAGCTTCCCGTGGAGCGACTACCTCGCCGCGCTCGGTATTCCCGGCGTCACGGCGATCACCGTCAACGACCCGGCGTACTACACCGCGATCGCCAGGCTGCTCAGGACCGAGGAGCCCGCCGCGCTGCGCACCTACCTGACCGAGGTCGTGATGCGCGATCAGTCCGACAACCTCGGCAAGGCCTGGGTCGACGAGGCGTTCGCGATGCGCAAGGTGCTCGCCGGCCTCAAGGAGCTGCCGCCGCGCTGGCTGCGCTGCCTGCGCAGCGTCGATCGCGACCTCGGCGAGCTGCTCGGCCAGTCGTACGTCAAGGCGCGGTTCGCCGGCGACGCCAAGGTGCGCGCGGTCGAGCTGACGCGCTCGGTCCTCGCCGCGATGCGCGTCGAGCTCGATCAGCTGTCGTGGATGGACGACCCGACGCGCGCGGCCGCCAAGCAGAAGCTCGACAGGATGGCCTACCTGGTCGGCTTCCCCGACAGGTGGCGCAAGTACGACTTCGAGCTCCGGCGCACCGACTTCGCCGGCAACGTCCGCGCCGCCGGCCGCTTCGAGCTCGCCCGCCAGCTCGCCAAGATCGGCAAGCCCGTCGACCGCTTCGACTGGGGCATGACGCCGCCCACCGTCAACGCCTACTACGATCCCACGCTCAACGAGATCGCCCTGCCCGCCGGCCAGCTCCAGCCGCCGTTCTTCGGCGCCGCCTTCCACCCCGCCGTCAACTTCGGCTCGACCGGCGGCGGCACGATCGGCCACGAGATGACGCACGGCTTCGACGACGAGGGCAGCCAGTTCGACGCCGACGGCAACCTGCGCGAGTGGTGGAGCGTGCCGACCCGCGCGAAGTTCGCCGAGGCCACCCAGTGCGTGATCGACCAGTACGCGCACTACGAGGCCGTCCCCGGCGTCCACCTCGACGGCAAGCTCACCGCCGGCGAGAACATCGCCGATAACGGCGGCGTCAAGATCGCCTATCAGGCGTACCAGACGTGGAAGGCCCAGCACAAGCCGCCTCCACCGCCCGCCGTCGACGGCTACACCGACGATCAGCTCTACTTCCTGGCCTACGCGCAATCGTGGTGCGACAAGATGACTCCCGAGGTCCTCGAGACCCGCGCGCACTCCAATCCGCACTCACCGCCGATGTGGCGCGTCAACGGCGTGATCGTCAATCAGCCCGGCTTCGGCCCCGCCTTCCAGTGCGCCGCCGGCACGCCGATGAACCCGGGCAAGCCGTGCGCCGTGTGGTGACAGCGACCCTCGAATCGCAGAGCGTCAGCGCTTGGTCGTGTAGTCCTGCCGCGCTATGCACGTTCGACGCCGATCAACTGCGGCGCTTCTTCGCGCGGAGCGCGTCCCGGAGCGCGCGCACGGCCTTGCTCTGCGGTGCGATGTCGAGGAACGACCGCAGCCATGTCAGGTCGAGCTTGGGAAGCAGCTTGCTCTTCGCGTGCTCGACCCATTCTCCCTTCTCGAGGATCCGGACGATCAGGTGCCCGTCGCTCTTGAGCGTCCACAGCTCGCGAACACCGAGCCGGCGATAGATCTCTGGCTTTGAAAGCCCGGTTGTGCGAGACCATTCGACCTCGATCGCGAGGTCAGGAACGTCCTTCTCCGTGGATTCACCGATGATGTAGCACTCGTCAGGCTCAGCTCCGGCCTCGCGGAGCTCCTTCTTGAGCGTCCACGATCCGAAGCCATTCAGGGCGATGTCGGACTCCATCGCCCAGATCTCGAGCAACCGGGCCAGCGTCGTCTTGCGGCCCTCGTGGATCTTGGTCGGGCTCACGATCTCGATCTCCCCGTCGAGGTAGTACATGCGCACGCCAGATTCGAAGCTCGGTGGAGAGGACGCGGCAACCATCGCTGCCAAGCATAGCACGCGGCCATCACGCCCATGCGACCGCGCGCGTCGCGCTGGAAAGGCAACGTCGGTGGAAGCGGCGGATCCTGCCTCCCGCTCAGCGGCCGGCGGTGCGGGGGTGCAGCAGGTCCTGGGCGCGGCCGAGCGCGACCTGGCCCGCGGCGTCGTTGGTGGTCTCGATCAGCACCTCGACGTGGCCGGCGCGTGTGGCGACGGTGGTGGTCGCGCCGGGAACGAGCGTCGGATCGTCGGCCAGGTAGGTCGCCGGCTCGCCGAGGCGGGCGAAGCGCGCGCGGTGGCAGGCGATCGCCTTCTCCATCCACGCCGGGGTGAGGCCGACGACCGGCCGGAACACGATCCGCACGCCGCGCATCTTGCCGCCGCTGGTGTGCGGGATCACCTCGGCGATCGCCTTGTGATGCGCGAACGGCGAGTGCTCGATCTCGTCGGGCGAGATCCCGCGGCACGCGGCGAGCTCGGCCTCGACCAGGCTGGTGGCAGCGTGACGCTCCTCGCGCGCCCGGCGATCCTCGCGGTCGGCCGCAGCGCGGCGGCGCTCGGCGTTCTCCTCGACCGGGTCCCAGCACGGCACGGTGGGCAGCAGACGCTCGCCGCCGCTGGTGAGCTGATCGCTCATGTCGCGATCGCCGCACTGGTAGTCCGCGCCGGTGGCGCCGGCGTGCGGCGCTGCGGCGGCGTGGCGCAGGTCTTCGGCGCGCTGGTGATGCGCCTCGGCGGCCTCCATGTGTGCCGCATAGCCGTGTGGGCGGCTCACCAGGGGCGGCGGCGAGCTGCCGCAACCGGCTGCCGCGAGGACGAGCGCGAGGTGCGAGATCATCCGCATGCTGCGATATCAATGCATCCAGCGCGCCGGCTGCCCGACCGCTGCGGCGCCTCAGAACACCGCCTGGCGCTCTAGCCTCCGGGCGAGATCGCGTCGGCGTCGGCGATGTGCGCGGTTCGCTCGAAGTGCTTGAGCGCGCGCTCGAACGGCGACCGGGCGATCTGCCAGTCGCCGGCGAACGCATCGTCGAGATCGCGGATCAGAAACAGGATGTGCGCGATCGCCCCGGCGAGCGCAGCCGTCACGATCGCGTGCAGCCAGAACTGATCGAAGACCAGCAGGTACACCGAGCCCACCGTCAGCAGCGCTCCGGTGTAGAGCAGGATCGTCATCGCCACCGGGATCCGCGCGCGCGCCGCGGAGAGCCGGCTGGTCCGCAGATCGGTCAGCTGGTTGAACCGCGACAGCACCTCGCCGTAGACCGTGTGCTGGCAGTCGTTGACCGGCCGGCAGGCGTGGACCGCGAGCCAGACATGGTCGAGCAGCGCGCCGACGCGGTCGATCGTCAGCTCGTCCTGCTCGGCCATCGCCGGCCACTCGTCGCGCAGCACGGCATCGACATAGGCGCGCAGCCCGTCCTGGATCGCGACGCGCGACCGCGATGGCAACGCGCTCGCGGTGCGATGCAGATCGACCAGCGCGGTGGCCTCGCGATCGAGGTAGCCGCGCGCCTCGTTGAACTGGCCCCACACCACGTAGACCACAAACGCGAGCAGCACCGCGTAGATGCCGCCCACGGTCTGCAGGTAGTTGCCGATCTCGTTGCCGGCCGCGCGCAGCGCGTCGAGCGGCACGGTCGCGCGGAACAGCCACAGGCCGGCGATGCTGACCAGCGAGACGAACGCGACGACCGGGGCCAGATGAGAGAGCGTGCGTAACCAGCGCGGCATCACTCGGGCAGGGTATCGACTCCCGTGCCCAGCGTGGTGGTCTGCGCGCCGATCATGATCGAGCCGCCCACGCTGTTGCGGTTGAACTGCACGGTGACGGCCTGGGAGCCGACCGTCAGCGTCACGCCGTCGCTGCCGGACAGCGTCACGGCGCCGGCGGCGCTGTCGATCCAGAGCACGTGGAGGAAGCGGTTGTCGCCGGCCGGCGCGGTCTCGTCGAGCCGGAACCCGGCCGAGAAGTCGTGATCCGGGTCGCTCGCCGCGAAGTCGTAGACCGACGGCGTGGTGCCGGTCGGGACGCTGACGCGCTGGACGTTCAGCGTGTGGCCGCTCGCGGTGAGCGTCGAGCTCGGCGTGCCGATCTGCGGCGACGCCGGCGTGACCAGCTGGAACACCTGCGATCCGGCGGTGGTGGTGACGCGGTCATAGACCACGACGGCGCTGGGCGGGAGATAGACGATCTCGCGCTGGACCTTCTGGACCAGCGACTTGCCCCGGTATACCGCGGTCACGTCGGCGGCGGCGTGGAGGAAGCCGTTGCCGCGATGCAGCGCGACGATGCGCGGCTGGTCGGTCTGGCCCTGCTCGATCGTCTTGCCGGCGCCGTCGACGATGCGGATCACGCTGTGCGCGGTGGTCGCCTGCGGCAGGCCCGAGTGCGACTCGACCACCGCGTCGTAGGGCCGGCGATCAGGTTGATCCACGTCGCGTGCTTGTCCCAGCCCGACCGGGCGTAGAGCTCGCCGATGCCCGGCGCGTAGTACGCGGTGCCCAGGCCGTCGAGCGCGGTCGCCGCGACGTTGGTATTGGCATAGAGGAAGTCGGACGCGAACATGAACTCACTGCCCATCTCGGGAACCGAGCAGTTGGCGAGCAGCGCCTGGGCGTGCGGCGCCACCGGATCGCCGGGGAACAGCGCGATCAGGTCCTGCAGGTAGCTGCGGTGGTAGTCGAAGAACGACGCGGTCGAGTCGCGCGACTGATCGCCGGTCGGCGCGATCCGGTCGAGCGTGGGCACCGTCTGGTGGATGAACGACAGCATCGACGCCCGCGTGTGCTTGGTGAGGTCGGCGATCCGCTGGCCGGTCGACCCGGCCCAGAAGTCGTAGAGCTCGAACATGTCGCGCATCGCGACGCCGTAGCCGGTGCCCTCGCGCGAGCCGCCGCCGACGAGATCCTTGTCGAACGTCGGCACCAGCTCGCCGTGGATCTTGTCCTGGAACTCGGTGAGCCAGCCCGAGGCCCGCGGCGTCTCGTCGTGCGCGGCGAGGCCGAGCAGCATCGTCGCCCGCATGAACGAGTAGTAGTAGTTGTCGGACGGATCGTCGATCGCCCAGCCCGACCACATCGCGGGCTTTCCGCCCCACTGCGCCATCTGGTAGTTCCACACGTTGTAGACCGCCTGGTCGGCGTACGTCAGCCACGCCGCGCGGCGGTCGCCCGGCAGCGCGCCGGCGCACCAGTCGTAGACCAGCGCCAGGTTGCCGATCAGGTTGCCGACGCCGAGGTAGCTGTCGCCCGCGACCTCGGGCGTGTTGCCGCCCTTGACCTGCGTCTCGGCGTCGCTGACCTGCTGATCGACCGACTTGATCGCGGCGGCGCAGTACTTCGGATCGCCGGTCAGCTGGCCGATCAGCGCGGCATTCCACGGCGAGAAGTTGTAGACGTCCTCGCCGGCCACCCAGCGGTCGACCGCGCCCTTGAACCGCTTGGCCGCGGGCTGCCCCGAGGACAGCGCCGCGGCGAGCCGGTCCTTGTTGCGTTGCAGGTAGATCCGCGGGTGATCGTTCGAGAACATCACGCTGTCGCCACCACATCCACCGACCAGCCCGGCGACCGACGCAACGACGCCCAGCGCGACGAAAGACAGCTCACCCACAGCACCCCGGTGTGTCTTCATGAGACCAGCAGGCGTAGCACGAGCCGGGCCTATTCCGGAAGTGCGTCGACCCCCGCGGCCAGCGATTTCGTCGCGCCATCGAGCACGAGGCTCGCGCCCGTGGTGTCGCGGTTGAAGGCGATCGTTGCCGTATGACCGTTCGACATGCGGACCGTCACACCCGGGTGCGCGGCATCACCCGCCGCGGAGATCGAGGACGCCGCGGCATCGATCGAGATCACGTGAAGATAACGGTTGTCGCCGCCCGACATGGTCTCGTCGAGACGATATCCGCCCGCGTAGTCCGACGACACGC
>VBLP01000522.1:0-10700 GCA_005887925.1 Deltaproteobacteria bacterium
AAGGAGCCACCCACAAAGACCCCCTGATACCGCCGCAGCTCGGGGACCACGTCGGCTTCGGTCATTCCGTCTTGCACCGCCAGGTACGCGGCAAATTCCGTGGGAACGGTGTCGCGCCAGAACGCCGACCACTCGAGCGACGCGAGGCCCCCGGCAACGATGTCGGGCACCACCACGAAGTCCGGAACGATACCCCGGTACAGCATCCACCGAAGGTCACGCGTCCAGCGTGTGACGTTGAACGCCACGCCCGCACGCCAATCGCGATAGCAACCGTTGTCGTACGCGAACGGCCGGCGCCGCGCCGGCAACTCCCCGCGCACCACCAGCTCGCCCAACCCCAGCGCGGCCAGCCGGGCAATCAGCGTCCGCGATCGGGTCTGGCCCACGTAGGCGATCACGGGCACGCGTCCGACGGGGCCGACGCCCCGGCAAGCGCATCGCCTGAGATGCAAGGCTCTGCCTTGCTCCCGCTGCGGATCCCGAGCGCGCTGGCGTCGAGGTACGCCACCGCGAGCCGCTCGGCGGCCCAGGTGACCCCCACCGCGAGGTTATTGTAGAGGTCGAACCCGCGGCCCTCCATCCTCACCTCCCAGACATGGGACGCGCCGCCATGCTCGCGCGTGCACTTCATCGCGCGAAAGCCACCCGGGAGCGCGACGTACTCATCGTTGGGCGCGGGATCGAGCGTCGCGAGGATCGTCGCTTTGACCGGATCGACGAGAACATCAGCGTACTCGACGCGAACAAAGGTGTTGCCACCGCACAGGATCTCTCCTGACTTGTGGTCCCGACTGACGGACTCGAACGCGCCGGCAATCGCGCTGACCTTGGTCAGCGACACCGACGCGTCGCGAATCGTGACGTGAAGCGTGCTGCTCGGGTAGCGCACCGAGACCTGTCGAGCGTTGAATCCAGCGCTCTTGAGGGCAAGGCGGAGTCTCTGAGCCGGGGTCTCATTCTTGGTCGTCATATGCACTCACTCATTGCTGGTCATGTGCCAATGTCGATGTTCGCTATATATGCGGATCTCCGATCACGAGAACGCGATCTCGTCGATCGATCTGTGGCGCGGTCGCAACGAATGTGGCCAGTCGAGTTGCCACTGATGAAGATCGAACACTCACTCTCATCGCTGCCGATGATTCACCTGATTCGGGACTCACGACGTCACTGCATTGATAGTTCGATCTCCTGAACAGAGATGAGCGGTACAATCGGAACAATCGAGATGAGCAATATCTCTTGATATCGCCTGATTCTGCGAATGCGTGCCCTTCGACGACACGTGTTGTTATATAGCCACAGATCGCCGCTGGTCTCGGATTCTCGATATCTCAAGATCCAGATAGATAGTCAGTCTGGGATTTCGGCACACAACCCGCAGTGCATCAGCGCATGGTCCGCGGCAATCACCAGCAACTGGCGTTTGCGCTTGGCGGGCGCGACCTGGCCCTCGCACCAACCGCGCGCGTCGCAACACGCACGTGCGATGCACGGACCCCCAATCATCGCAGCACGGCACGCGCGACCGTTACTGGCAAGGTGACGCGAACCCGGTCGATGCCGTCGCGCGACAGCCGCGGCCGGTTCGTCTCGTTCCCGACCATTGACGCGCCGGGTTGGTACGTGTTCTGCGCCGACGGCTACCGCATCCCCGGCGAGCCGCCGACCGATACGATCGCGCCCCAACCGCTGCCGCGTGCGGTCGCACGATCGCGGCGCATCCCGCGCACGCGGCTCACCCGTGCTGACCTGCTGACCTATCTGGTGTTCGTGGTCGGGTACATCGCAGTGCTCTGGTACGGACTCCATCTCCCGAGGCCGAACCGCTAGCCGCGCCGCATAGCGGTGGTGCCGCGACCACCTGTCATTTCAATGAAGGCGCATTGCCATGTTGGCACTGCGATAGGCCACCTCTTACCCCAACTCCCGAGTGACCATGAACGAGAAAGCAATCCCGCACCCCTCCGCGCTCCCCCGAGCGATCCGGCCAACGCCCCATCAGCCCAATCGCTCGCGCAAGGATGCGCTGCGACGGAGCCACAAGACGCTCACCGCGGCGGTCCGCAAGTTTCGCGCCTTTCCTTGGGGGCGGTCGCGTACGGCGCTCGAGTTGGCGATGGAAGCCGTGCAGCGCGCCGATCTCCTCCCGGAGAATCCCAGCAGCCAGCGCGACAGCCAACTCCACGCGTGGGAGGAGGCGTGGCTCGCCGCACAGCTGGCGCTCCAGCAGATCCCGCGGCACGGGAGGCGCACATGATCCCCGGTGCGCAGCCGGCCAACCGTGCGCCGCTCGCTCCGGGCGACGAGACGTGGTGCCTGCTCGTCCGGGTCGCGGGACGGCGCAGCCGCTCGGGAGCGCGTCACACCGTCCGCGGCGCGGCGCTCGTGCGCGTCGAGCCGGTCGAGGGCGACCTAGTGCACGTCGTCGTGACGTGCGGCAGCGGCGGACTCCCCGGCGAGCGGCTCGCGTACGCGCGCGCGGCACTCTGCGCCACCAAGGTGATCGCTGACGCTGAGCGTCGCGCCTTCGGTGCGGTGCTCGCGCTGCTGTGGGGCAACCGATGATCGTTGACTGCGTCCAGCGTTGGACCGAGCGGCGCGCGTCAGCAGCGGCGCGGCGGTGTGGGGCCGACCTTCGGGTTCGCGCGTGTCGTGCGAGGCCGGCACGAGGCGCCGGCCGGAACGGTCGCCGCGTTCACGTCATCGCCGTCGTCGTCGTTCTCATCGATGCTCGGATCCTCGCCGCGGGCGGCCTTCAATAACTTCTCGTGCGTGCTGTGACGGTCGCGGTCGACGACGTCCTCATCCCAGTAGGGCAGCGCCTCCCAGTACACCTCGGCGCGCTCGGCACCGAACTCGACCGCGCGTTCCCAGGCACGCACGACGCCCCCAGCAACCACGGCATCGAGCGGTTGCTTCCGTGTGCGGAACGAGCTGGAGAACTTCTCGCGCCAGGTGTTGCGGTTCACGCTGGTGAGCAGCTCGCGCATCCCGTCGACGGCACTCGAACCGTCGTTGTCGATAAGCACCGGCGCCGTCTCGTAGCGGAGCGGCATCGCGGCCGGCGACCAGAACGCCTCGCGCACGTGGGCGAGCTGGCGAACGTCGACCGGCGGCGTCAACATGACGAGCCGGAAGCCGAGGTCACCGCCTTGTGCGAACGCGAGCCGAGCACCAGCGGCGGCGTGATCGGCGAGCAGGTTCGTCCGGTGGCATCCCGTGAGCCCGAAGCTGCCGAACTCGTAGAGCGGATCAGTGCGCCGGTCTCGGGCGTTCGGTCGGCGCAGGTGAACGATGATGAGGGGCGCGCTCATGGGCCTAGTTGTTGTCCTGGATGAATTCGGGCCGCTGCCCCTCAAACCACGCGAGGAAGCGCGCGGGATCGAGGAAGGTGGGCGGAACGGCGCTCCGCTGGAGGAACCCATCCTTGCACGACAAGTCACCCCATGCAGCGAGAAGCTCGGGGAAGACCCGGTACGCTCCATCGCGCCAGCCACCGATCGGCAGGCACCTGTGCAGCCGTCCGCTTGTGCGCGGCGTCGCTCGCACGATCACATCGTCGGGGTTGTGCGTAACGCGGCGGGTGTGGGCGTTCTCCTGCCAGCGAGCCTCCTCCACGGTGGCGAGCCGCACGACCTCGGCCGCGCGGTAGAGGCCGATGACCGCGTAGATCAGCTTCCCGGCGCGCTTGCCGCCGCCGGGCCGGCA
This sequence comes from Deltaproteobacteria bacterium, assembly GCA_005887925.1. GTDB lineage: Bacteria > Myxococcota_A > Polyangia > Haliangiales > Haliangiaceae > JABFXX01. The sequence continues at coordinate 3,715 of VBLP01000522.1, forward strand.
TGGGCGGAGGCCCGCGTAGAACACGACGACATCTCCGCCCGTGAAGTCGGCGAGCCCCTTGCCGCGCCGGTCGGTGTCACCGTAGGTGAGCCACCGGAAGTCCGGATCGAGGTGCATCTCGCGCCCGCCGAGGTCACTCGGCAGCGTGCACGCTTTGTCGTCGACCACGCGCCCGCTCGCGAACGCGGTGACGGCGCCGCCGATGCTGGCGTAGGACGTGGCGAAGTTCGGCCGAAGGTCGCGGTCCGGGATTGGGACGTAGACGAACTCGTGGGTCTCAGGATCGACGGGCGCGTTCCAGCCGCCGAACGCCTGATCGATGCCTACTCGCACGAGGACAGCGCGCATTGGTCGATGCTACTCCAGTACCGACCTCTGACGCCGACACATCCCGATCGCCGGCGCGCCCGCAGCGACGGGAGGGACGAAAGCGTCGGGCGGAGGTTCGCCCGTTCGGTGCGGCCTGGAAGTACGGCGCGGCGTTCGATGCGCGCGCATGCGCGCCCATCCTCGCGCCGCCGCCCGCCGCCGAGGTCGCCGACGTTCCGGACACGGATAGAGATGAACTGCTCGCGGATCTCGTGGCCGCCGCCCTGCATGCCGCGTGGACGGTTCCGCCGCCCGCGCGTCGTCGTCGGCGCCGTCGCTCGATCAACTCCGCGCCCCGGTACTAGCCGGTGCACGTGCCCGTGCGCATGAACGCCTCAAGCCAGGTGGGGGCGTACGGGCAAGGGTCGTCGGGCAAGAATCGTTCGTTGAAGTCGGCCAGCGCGAGATCGCTACTCAGGAGGTAGTCGCGCAGAAACGCCGTGGCATGTGGGGTCATCAGCGGATCGCGCTCGGCGTCGACGTCGGACGGGGTCGACAACAGCGTGAGAACGCGGCCCGGTTCATCGAGATGAATCGTGTGCTCTTGCACCCACGAGCCGTCCTCTATCCCATCGAACCACGCGGCGGCCGGGACGAGCTCGGGCTGGTCGCGTAGCTTGCCGGTATCGTAGAAGCGCCGCGCCAACGAGCCCGGACGGACGACCGTGTCCGGCGAGAGGCTCGCGGGACGCGCGAGCATGAGAAATCGAACCGACGGCGAGACCCACTGGATGACGCCGTGGAGCGAGAGCACCGCGGCGCATACGCGAAACGTGACCTCGGTCAGCCGGATGGCGGCGGCCACCAGCGGCACGCCCGAGGTACGCGCGAGCTGCTCGGCCGCGTCGAGCGTGAGCGGCAGCCGATCGCAGAACCGGGCCACCACCTTGTCGGGCATCGTGAAGACCATGCCCCATTCGTTGGCCTCGTCTTCGTAGTTGCGGTGCCAGCATCGGCGGTACAAGCGCGTGGGGCGCGGTCCACACAGCTCCGCCGTCGGGGGCGCGGGATGCCGCATGTCGTAGTGGCCCAGCTCGTGCCCGATCGTCCAACGCCGTCCGCGATCCGAGAGGTGATCCGCGAGCACGATATACGTGCCCAGCGGCCCCGCGATGAGCTGGCCGTGTGCGCCGTCGAGGTGGGTGTCACGCAGCTCCACGCCACACCACGCGGCATACTCCTCCGGCGTTTCCGCGCCGGACTGTTCCATCCTCGCCATCGCGGCCACGCGGGTAGTCTCAAGCCCCTGCAGCCACGGCGACGCCACGAACGACGATGACATCTGTCTACCTAGTACCTTTCTGGATCTAACAACATCGCAAGCGTTACGCGTAAGTCGTGATCACTTAGCCCCGTTAGTTCAGATTGCTGATAGTTTACATTGGCAATTTTCTTTAAGAACTCTATTTGCGCAAGCAGTGTCTCGCGGTCGAGCTCGAGAAGCTCGGGAGGAATGGTTACCCCGCGCTTCGTTGATGCCGGTCTGGCGCGGTCACCCGCCGGAGCTTGATCGAACTCGCGGTGCAACTTGGCCAGGGCGCCCCGCGCCCACCGCTTGTCCTTGGCGGTGGGCACGTGGTCCTCGGCTGCTTGCGCCGCGACGTCGTGCAGCAGGGCATCCATGATCGCGATGGGATCTCGTGCCGTTCGTCCGCTTCCGCGTTTGCCTTTGTGCTGCATGGTGCTACTGGCCTCGCTTTCTTCGGGGTGGGCGTACCTGGTACGAGAGCTGTTGGCCGATCTTGTCGAGTCGGCGCCTGACCCTGCGAATGGTCTCCGGCGACAGCCCGGTCGCGGTCTCGAGATCTGCGCCCGCGAGATCCTCGGCGCGCGCGTCGATGTACGCCGCCAGTTCCGGATCGGCCGTGGCGCATTGCTCCAGCTCGGCCCATGACTCGGCGGCCTTCGCGGCGGACTCGGCATCCGGGAAGTGGTCGGCCATCGCGCGCTCCATCTCATCGCGCACGGTCGAGCGCTCGTCGTGCGCGTCGGCGTCGATGGACTCGTCACGATGCCTCCTCGCAGTCCGCCACTCGAGCCACAACCGGCGACAGATGACGTTCTGCAGGTGCGGCTCGAGCTTGCGCCGCTCGGGATTCCACGTGACGCGGCCGTTCCATGTGTCGCTGGCCGCCGACACCGCGAGTTCTTCGGCTCGCGCGAGGTCGCCAGGACGGGGTTTCCCGCCGCCAAAGCCGCCTAGTTTCTTGAGCGCATATACTTTGAGTCTGTCTAACATCTCAGCGGTCAAATCTCGTCTTAGCATCGCCCGCCAGTCCACCGACTGACTCACTCCATACTGCTCGTCAATCGGTTTGCTGGGCTGGTGCGACTGCTCGTTGCGTGGGTCCTGCGACCGCTCGCCCTGTGGATCGTCGTCGTGTGGATCGTTCGGCACCATACCGCCCCTGATCGAAGACTGAAGCACAAGGTTGCACGTGCCGCGATATGCAGCAATCGAAAACATCGTTGCGGGGAACACGCGCCAGTCGCGCGCTGGAACACCGGAACGTCGCAGAACACCCTTGAGCAGCCGACGCAGCATGGTCGCAGCGTTCCGCGGATGGTACCGGGCGCCGCACGCGGGGAGACATGTCTCAGCACCTACGCGGGTCGCGTGATCCACATGGGTCCCCGCTCAAGGTGCCCAGTGCAGTGGTGCCGCTCTATGCGGTGTACAGACGTGCGAGAGCGGTCGCACTCGCGGCGACGCTACAGCATGCATGGTCGCAACGCGTCGGGCAGGCTGCAGAACCGTACAACGCAACTGCCGACGTTTGCCGACGTGACATGAGTGTCGTGATCCGGGCGCGTCTGACGGCTGCGGTGCAGCGCCGCGGTACCCACGCCTCGGCGCGTCGTTCTCGTTGTCACCCTGTCATCGCTCGCGGAAGGCACAGATCCACGCCGCTGCGGCAGCCGCACGGCCAAAAAGTGCTCCCCGCGCGCCGCGGGGATGTCCGGCGAGGCGCCGTTTTCGACGATAAACCGACGTCCCGGCAGGCCAGATCGAGGCCGTTTTCGAGGCCAAGTTTCGGGCAAATCCCCCGGCATCTCACCCCCCAAGTTTCGGCCTACTTCGATCGGGCCGCCAAAAGTCACCCCCATCTCGCGCGCGGTCGCTCCGCCAACGATCGCACGCGGAAAGCCCGCGACGTACGCCACCCACGCAAGCACGTGTGCCAACTACCGACCTGGCGGGACGCAGCGGACTACGATCAAAGGGCATCGCCTCTTTGATCATTGCAGATCGTTGCCAGCGAGTCGGTGCGCGCGCGTGATCGCCGCACGCACCGTGCTGGCGACGAGTTTCGCTCCTCCGCGGAAACCAGGACCGCCGCCCGCATGTGTGGGCTGCGATGGAGCGCGTACAGCGCTACTGCTGCCGCGCGACTCCCTACTACGAAGGCCCTCACTCGAGATCATGGGCTTGCAAAATAGTTTCGGAAATCGACTTCAGCCTTGGTCGAAACGGGGGGCTCCGGAGGATCTATATATAGGAGATCAGATCAAGCGATGTTGCAGCTAGCCTACAACCTGAATGGAGAGCCCTTCGAGGCCCCGCCGAGCATGGCGGCCTGGAGGGCACGCAAGCTCAAGAAGGCCGGTGCGCCCGAGACCGCGTGGGGACTGGACGGCCTGCCGCTGTTTCTCCCGATGGATGCCGACATCGAGGACTTGCGACGCGAGAGCGGCGGCGAGACCGGCAGGTTTCGGCTCGATCCGGTCGACGACCAGAGACGGGCCATTCCGAACGCGCCCGCGAGCTACGTGTGCGTTCATCCGCTCGCGCCTGCGCCGGCCGCGCCGATCGCGCCCGCGGTGCCCGCCGCGTCGGCCTCGAACGAGACGACCTCGCAGCTTGTCGCCGCGCTCCTCGAGTCGCAGAAACAGCACACCGAGATGGCTCGGATGTACGTGTCGCAGTTCGCGGTCGTGGCGAACGCGATGGCCGGGGTCGTTCGATCCGCGGGCGACGCCGGGCTGACCACACGGGTTCCGCTCGTGCTGCCCGCCTTGCCCGAGGCCAAACCCGACGAGGGCAAGGCCCAGGGCAGCGACGGTGACGACAGCGACGACGGCGACGAGGGCGACGACGACCAGGGCGAGGACGAGACCGATCAGGTTGAGGTGGTCGAGGTCGCGCCGACGAGCCCGTACAGCTGGGCGCGGGTTGGGCAGACGCTCGCCGACCAGGTCAGCCCGTACATCCCTGGTTTGGCGAGGTTACTCGGCGTCCACGGCGGCAAGCTCAAGACCGACGCGACGCCGGGGCCGGGTCCGAGCGACCCGGCCCCGGCCGGGGTGGATGCGTCCGCCCCGAGCGGCCCAGTGCCTGGTCTCGATGCCGCGATGCTGGTGCGGCTGCAGCAGATCATGGCGCAGCTCACGCCCGAGGAGGACCAGTTTGCCCGCTCGCTGTTCGACGAGATTTCGCGCGAGGACATGGCGAGCTGGATCGGCCGACTGCGCGCGATGTCGGTTCCCGAGGCCGTTGACTACGTCCGCGACATGTTCCGCCAGGCCCGCGCCGCCGCCGGCGACACCGAGCCGGTCCGAGCAAGCGCGCCAGCCGCGCCGACCGCGCCGCGGCGCGCCGGACACCCGGCGAGCGGCAGCGACTCGAGCGAGTCGGGTACCGCGCGCCGTCCGCAGGCGGATGCCAGCCCGATCCGGCGACCGATGCCGATGCCGGCGAACGACGGCCCGGCGCTGCGCGATGCGGGTACGCAGGCCCACTTCGACCGGATCGAGGGCGCGCTCAGCGCCGACGAGCGCACGGCGATGCGCAAGCACTTCGCCGCGCTGTCGCCGAGCGAGCGCGCGCTGTTCGTCGCGACGTTGCTCATGCTGCCGGTTGCGGATGCGGTTGCTGTCGTCCGCGGTCAGGTGGGCGCGCATCGGGCGACGTCCGCGACGGCGAGCCCTGCCAGGGGAGACGCGCCGGCAACCCAGGTCACGATCGCCCCGGACGAAGCCTCCAACCGCACCGCGTCGATGCCCACTCGTAAGCGGCCTCGGACGACCGCGGCGAGCCCTGCGCCACACGACGTGATGGCGCCGGCACCCGCCGAGCCCGCGACGCGGGCCACCGAGGTAGCACCGACCGCGAGCGCCGCGCCGACCGCGGTCCCGGCCGACGCACCGGCCATCGTCGAGCGCAACGCATCGGCGCACCTCGCGGAGATCGAGAGCACCCTGGCGCCAGAGGAGCGTTTGGTCGTGCACACCGTGATCTCGGGACTCTCGCCCCAGGATCGCGATGCGTGGCTGGACAGGCTGCTCTCGGCATCGGTCGCCGACGGCGCCGCCATGCTGCGCGCCGCCGTCGACGCGGCGACCACCGAGCTGGCGACAGGCCAGGCGACCAGCAGCGACCGCCATCAGAGCGCCACGGCATCGACCGCCCACGTCGCGGTCACGAGTGACGAGCCGGAGGCTGAGGACGCGCTGGATGACGGCGACGAGCCGGACGACGACGACGAGCCGGACGATGATAACGAGCTGGACGACGGCGACGAGCTGGACAGTGGCAACGGACCGGCCGTGCTCGAGGAGCCCGCCACGTCGGCCGCGTCGCAGAACCGACCGGAGGCGCCGCACGCGCCGGCCACGGCCCTGACGCCGACGATCGCGATCGGCACGGAGTTGCCCACGCAGGACGCCGACTCCCTGGCGCACTTCCAGGCCATCGAGGACGCGCTCACGCTCGCGGAGAAGATGCGGGCGAACGAGCTGGCCGCCCAGCGGCCCGCGTCCGATCTGCGGCGCTGGTACGCCGAGCTGGGCGCGCTGTCGGTGCCCGAGGCCGTCGCGAAGATCCGCGCCGAGCTGGCACGCAGCGACGGCGATTCCCCTTCCATCGATTCCCATTCTCCCATGAAAGGAGGCGTGTCGTGATTGGACTTCCCTTTGGCACCAACGATACGACGTGCCTGACCGCAGCGTCTGAACAGGCGGCCGATCTGGTCGGGCGGCATGATCCGCTGCTCGTCGAGTACGCCCAGCAGTTCCACACTACCCAACAAGCCTACGAGCACATTCGCTCGCTGCCGCAACGCGACGACGAGGGCGCGCCCGACGACGGCCCCAAGCTCGAGGCGTGCGAGCCGGTGCAACGGCTTCGGGTCCCGGCCCCAAATCCCAACTGTTTTGAGCGCGCCGTGCTCGGGATGATTCTCGGCGACCTACTCGATCCGCACCCCGTGCGCCAGCTCGCGACGCTCGAGTTTCCCTGGGGCCGACACACCATCTTGCTCGAGAATGGCTATCCGATCGTGCTCGATCCCCGCGTCAGCGCAGACGAGATCGAGAAAGGCGTGGCGACCGGCCTGGCGTCGAACGTGCCCGAGCAGCTCGAGCCCGAGCCCGTCGTCGCCGACGAGCCGGAGGCCCAGAGGCCCACCAAGCGCGATAAGAAGCGCAACCGGATCGCGATCGACGTCCACGACGCGCTCGAGTACACGACGCGCCTGGGCGAGGAAGCAACCCGCGATCAGCGCAACGGCCCGCAACGCGCGTGGCTGGCGCGCAACGCGATCCGCAGTTTGCTCGAGACGCGCACGCCGCCCACGGATGCTCACGCCGCCGATGCGCTGCATTGGTTCTTCAAGCAA
>VBLP01000522.1:10747-12609 GCA_005887925.1 Deltaproteobacteria bacterium
CACGAGCCGCGCAACTTTTCGTTCGACATCGGCGGCAGTCACTACACCGTGCCGAGCTGGGTCTCTGACGCGGCGGGTGTCGTCGGAAAGATCGGCCTCGATGTCGGCGCGGCCTACGCCCGACCGTATCTGCTCGCAGCTGGCGTTACGAACGAGATGTTGAACCTCGTCGAGCAAGAGCTGAACGCCGAGGGCTACAGCCTCGGCCCCCTCGCCAATCAGAACCAGTCCGTCAGCTACGCACTGGCTCAACTCGCCAGCAAGAAGAAGTAACCACGTAGTCCAGTTTCACCCTCATCGCCGTCCGTGGTTGGCCTTCACGACGCGTCCGGCGACCCTCATCTGTGATCGCTCGGCGCACGCATGGTGCGTGCGTCGAGAGAAATGAATGCCCGCGCATCCGCGCGGGGCAAGCGGCGAGGCATGGGCCTCGCGTCAGGAGACCTCTGTGCAGACCTCGAATCTATCTTCCGTTCCGTTTCCGTACTGCCTCAGCGAAGCGCTCGCGCGTGCCTACGCCCGTGCGCACGAGGCCAACCCGGGCGCCGCGCCGAGCCCCGGCGATATCTTCGCGGCCTTCGCCCGGGGCCACACCCCGCCGGGCAGCCCCGCCGCGCCCGCAGCCGCGGGGGCCAGCGACAGCGCCGATCCGAGCGCCACGTGCGGCCGGGTCGACCGCGCCGAGCTGCTCGCCGTGATGCGTGAGCCGATCGCCTGGGTGTTCACGCTCGCCGAGCGCGGCGCCCAGGGCGATCAGATCGACCTGGCGGCGATCGACCGCGTGCGCGGCGCGATCCTTCATCGGGTCGACGCGATCATCGCCGGCGCCGTGGCGAGCGAGCCGCCGCGGATCCGCACGGCCGACTTGCTCACCCTGGCCGGCCTCCTGGTCGGCACGCTCGATCCCGCGCTCGTGCGCCACGCGGTGCAGGCGCTCAGCGGTGGTTTCATCGAGGCGATCGGTGCGCTGTGGCCCCTCGTCCCACCGATGGCGGACGACGCGGAGGGCGCGTCCGAATCGTGCCCCGGATCGTGCGCGTCGGAGCCGGGCGCGGCGCACGTGCACTACGACTACGTCCCGCGGACCGCGGCGCCGTTCGCGAGCCCGTACGGCTGGCCGCTCGGTGTGCATGGCGTGCCGTTCGGCGGGCCGCACATGCCGCGCCCGCCGGCGCCGCCCTGGTACTGGCCGCACGTCGGCTTTCCCTTCTGACCTCGGAGCAGCTGTCATGAAGACTCAGAAGAAGCACAAGAAGGCGCACCACATGCGCCGCAATGCCGTCGCGGCCCCCGCGATTCCGCGCGCCGTCGTCGTTCGTCGCAGGCCGACCGCGAGCGAGCTACTCGACGCGGAGCAGGCGAAGCACCAAGAAGATACCCGCGGCTGGCGACTGATCAACGGCGCCGGCGGTGCGCTCTTGACTGGCATCGTGGGTCTGTTGCTCGAACACCAGTCCACCGTGCCGATCCCAGTCGTGACTGGGGGGTTGGCCGGACTGGGCGCCGCGCTCGCCCTCGGCGCACCCAACAAGACGGTGCGCTCGATCGGCGTGGGCGCAGCGGCGGCGGGGACTACTCTGCTGGCCACACTCGCTGACCGGGCATGGTTCCCGCACGACGAGCGGGGAGACGACCATCCGCGCGTGGCGACGAGCTCGCCGACGCCGACCGCGAAGCCGCCCATCCCGGGCAAGACGCGGTCGAACGCCAGCGACATCCCCGCCGATGCGCTCGCGCGGGCGTACGAGCGAGCGCGCCTGAAGATGGCGCTCGCTTCGGAGCCGACCAACTAGCGATCAGCGACCGACGGCCACGCACACAAGAGATCAGGGATCGGGTCGCGCGAGCGGCGTGAGGGACCG
>VBLP01000523.1:0-4032 GCA_005887925.1 Deltaproteobacteria bacterium
CTACGGGCTGCGATCGTCTCCGTTCATGTCCGGGCCTTGGGGACGCGGCCCATCAGGTAGAACTCGTCGTTGGGCCGCATGCTGCTCGCGTTCGCGATCCGGTTGCTCATCGCGAAGAACGCCGCGATCGCCGCGATGTCCCAGGCATCCTCGTCGGAGAACCCGTGCTCGCGCAGCCCGGCAAAGTCGGCGTCCTCGATCTCGGCTGCGCGCAGCGCGACCTTCATCGCGAACGCCAGCATCGCGTGCTGGCGCGGCGTCACATCGGCCTTGCGATAATTCACCGCGATCTGATCCGCGATCAGCGGGTGCTTCTCGTAGATCCGGAGGATCGCGCCATGCGCGATGACGCAGTAGTGACACTGGTTGGCGGCGCTGGTCGCCACCACGATCATCTCGCGCTCGCCCTTGCTGAGGCCGCCCTCCTTGAGCATCAGCGCGTCGTGGTACGTGAAGAACGCACGGAACTCGTCCGGCCGGCGCGCCAGCACCACGAACACGTTGGGCACGAAGCCCGCCTTGTCCTGCACCTCCTGGATACGCGTCCGGATGTCGTCGGGCAACGTCGCGAGGTCCGGGACCGAGAACCGCGAGATCGGCGGGGTGGAAGTCGATGCTGGCTGTTCCATGGCGCCTCTGCGGAATGTCCGCAGCGCGATCATGACACGATCTCGCGCGCGCCGAGATCAGCGGCCGACATTCAGGCGCGCTCTGCGTCGGTCGCCGCCACGCGCTGGCGAAATGCCGTGTATGCGCGCAGCACCTCGGCCGGCGCCTCGGTCTGCGGATAGTGGCCAATCTCGGGCAGGTCGTGGATCTCGGCGCCCGGCACCAGCTCGCGCAGCCGGTCGACCACGTGCTTGCCGCTCACCGGATCGAGGTGACCATTGATGAACGACAGCGGAACCTCGCCGCCGAGCAGCGGCCCGACCCAGCGCTCGCGGTGGCGCCGCCGCTCTCGCATGTAGCGGATCAACCGGTGGTAGTTGCGCAGCCCGTTCCCCGCGCTCGCGCATTCCCAGAACCCGTCGAGCTCCGCTTCCGACGGCTGCGTGCGCGGCCCGAACACGGCAGCCAGCCCGCGCCCGAACCGCTTGCGGTCGCTGAGCCGCGCGACCAGAAACCCGATCGGACTGTCGAGCAACCGCTGCGCCCGCCGCGGCCGATGCACCTCCGGGAAGATCCCCCCGTTGAGCAGGCACACCGACGCGAGCTCGGCATAGCCGCGTCAGCTGCGCTCGCGATCGCGGGCGAGCAGCTCCTGCGCCACCGTGTCGCCGAGATCGTGCGCCAGCACATGCATGCGCGCCACACCCACACCGAGTACGGCCCGTCCGCCGGCTTGTCCGAGAACCCGAAGCCCAGGTAGTCGAGCGCGATCACGCGATAGCTGCGCGCCAGCTCGTCCCAGACATGTCGCCAGTCCCACGACGACGTCGGAAAGCCATGCAGCAGCAGCAGCGGCTCGCCGTCGCCCTGTTCTCGATAGAAGATGCGGTGGCCGCGCCACGCGATGCTGTCACCGGCGGTGCGCCACGCAGCCGGCGACATCGCTCCACTCGCGGTCCTGTTCGCTGCCTCGGGCATGTCCCGGTGCATGATATCGCCCATGCGTCTCGCTCAGGCGATCCTGTTCGTGAACGACCTCTCGCGCATGAAAGCCTTCTACAGCGCGCTGCTCGGCCTCGCCGTGATCGAGGAGACCGACGGCTACGTCCGGCTCGACGCCGGCGGCGGCGTGGTCATGCTGCACGCGATCCGCGAGCCCCCCAGCCCCACGCCTCGCCAGGACTCCTTCCTCAAGCTCGCCTTCCACGCCGACGACGTCATCGCCGTGCGCGCCGCCTTGCTGGCGCAGGGGGTGCAGATGCGGGACCCCCACAGCTTCGGCGCCGCGACCTTCTGCGACGGCGTCGATCCCGAGGGCAACATCTTCCAGATCACCACCCGGTAATCGGCCGGCGATCCTCAGCCCTTGGCGAGCTCTTCCTCGGCGAACTTCTTGGCAAGCTGGGCATCCGCGCGATCGCCGAACTGCTTCTTGATCGCACCGATCACCCGGCCCGCCATCTTGGGGTCCTTGCTCGGCAGCTCCGCGACCACCTTGACCACCGCCTCGCGCAGCTCGGCCTCGCTGAGCCCCTGGGGCAGGAACTTGCTGCACCACGCGACCTCGAACTCGATCTCGGCGATCTGTTCCTTGCCGCGCTCACCCGCGCTCGCGTACTCCGCGCGCGCCTTCTCCATCGACTTCTTGTACGTCGCGATCACATCGAGGATCAGCGCGTCATCGACCGTGCCCGTGAAGCCCTTCGCCGTCCGCCGCTCCATGATCTTGGTGTTGATCATGCGGATCAGGTTCGCGGTCCTGAGGTCCTTGGCCTTGATCGCGGCCGTGAGCTGCTCGCGCAGCTGAGCTTCGAGGTTCGTCGACATGGCGCTCCCATCATCTACCATGGCCCGGCCGCCATCGCCCGACCTCACCGAGCTATCCCTCGCGCTGGCCGAACAGCAGCGATTGCCCGACCGTCACCATGCGACGCCGCCGGGCGCGCCGCGTGCGGCGATGCGCATCGCGACGCTCCCCCCGCAGCGTCGGTGGCGCGCTCAGCTGCCACGGCAGACTGCGCTCGGCGGCCGCGCGCCCGTCGATCTCGCCCTGCGCCGCAGCGAGCTTCCTGCCCACGCCCGACAGCGCCGCCGACAGCGCATCGATCGGCGGAGCCGCCTCGCCCTCGCCCGCCGCGTCCGCGCCCGCGACCGCCTCACCGACCACCACGACCTGCAATCGCGTCACCGCGCCCGGAGCCTCGTCGATCTGCGGCGCGAGCAGCTCGGCCAGCGTGCTCTGCGAGCTCGCCGCCGCCGGCGGCGCGATCGGGATCGACCGCTCTCCCCGCTCCCCGGCGACCGTCAGCTCCAGCCGCGTCGCACCGCGTCCGCGCCCCGCCAGCCGCAGCGCGAGCCGCTCCGCCAGCGTCGCCACCGCCGTCGCTCCGCCGAACAGACTCCCACCGCTGCGGACCACCAGATCCTCCCGGATCGGCGCATCCGGCGCATACGGCCGGAGCGCACTGCCGCTATCGCCGCGGGCCAGCGCCTGGTAATCCGCCTCCAGCGGCCGCGACACCGACGGCGCCGGTAGCGCCGCGAACTCGCCCAGCGTCTTCACGCCGAGCGCCTCGAGCATGTGCTGCACCTCCGGGCTGATCGCCAGCAGCGACAGCGGCCGCGGTGCCAGGAACGCCGGCGAGCCGCCGCGCGGCACGCTCACCACCCCGCGATCCTCGCGCAGCCCCCCACCCTCCGCGCCATGCGCCGCCGCGACCCACGCAGTGAAACGATCATCCGCAATGCCCACCCGCGCAGCGATCCCGATGCTGTCCAGCAGGTCGATCAACCGGCCGCCGAACGTCGTGCCGCGCGTCTTGCTCGGAACCTCGCAGTACATCGCCAGGTGAGCCCCGCTGCTGCCCCCCACCCGACCGCCCGCATCGACCACGGCCGACACCCCGAGCAGCGTATCCGCGATCGCCCGCGCCGCCTCGCGCTCGAGCGCGCCGTCCGCCGCCACCACCCGCAGCTCGGGCGACACGAACCGCGCCGCGCTCGCCGTCATGCCGATCCGCACGCCGAGCGTCCACGCGGCCCGCGTACACGCCAGGACGATCGGGCTGTGCAGCGCGACCGACGCCCGCGCACCCGCCGGATCGACGCCGGCACCGACCACCGCGACCGGCGCTCCGCGCAGCGACGGATCAACCCGGCCCAGGCTCTGGAGCGCGAACTGCGGAACGTGGACGCATGCGATTCGCATGTCCTAGGTGTAGCGCACTGGTCTGATGTTCAGTATATGTTCAGGCCCCGAAATACGCCCGGGATCTCTCAAATAACACCAAGTAATAACTAGAAATATCCGGATTGAGGGCCTCCATAAGCCGGCTGCGATGATCTCGCCTCCCGTCCTCCGCGCCCGACCTCCACCGCATCCCCGGCCCCGATCTCTCCCCGCATCCCGGCCCCGATCTCTCC
>VBLP01000523.1:4151-5944 GCA_005887925.1 Deltaproteobacteria bacterium
CCCGACCTCCCCCGCACCCCCGGCCCCGATCTCTCCCCGCATCCCGGCCCCGATCTCTCCGGCGCATCCCGGCCCCCGGATTCTCAGAGCTCCGAGCTCCCGGCAATGATTCGGATCGCGAACGCGTGACTCATTGAGAGTTCAGCATCACCTGGGTGACATCGCTGCCGGCGCAGCTGGTGAGTACCTGGCTGCGTAATCTCTGCGACAGCTGCTTCCAGTACGTTCTTGCCTTGGGAAGGTTGTGCAGCTTGCAGGCCAGGACGAGCGCGCCGCGCAAGAGGAGCTGGTCTGGCCTGCAGATGTACGCCGCCTCGTAGGATGCGAGTGATTCGGCGAAGTGGGTTGCTTCGAACTGACGGCGGCCGGTATCGGCGAGCGTGTCGGCGTTGCACTTCGGCCGCGGGATACAGGGCGACCGCCGGCTGGCCTCGGCGAGGACGCGTGGCGGATCGTCGGCTCGCCGGCCCGCAAGCAGCTGACGGTAGGCCTCGCAGCTGGCGTCCTTCACACTGTCGAGCTGGGTTGCGAGCGAGTCGATCTCGTGGGCCTCGGCGGTGTCGTAGGCGCGCTTGACGCTCGCGTAGTCGACGGATGCGGTCCATACCTGGTCCAGCTCGGCCTTCGCCTGGTTCAGGTGCTCGTCGCGCAGCGCCGCTCGCGCGGCCGCGATCCGCGGCGCCGCTCGCGCTTCATCCACCGCACGGGCTCGCAGCTCGCCGGCCCGCTTCGCGTCCAGCCGGCTCAGCCTGTCGGCGCATTGTTCGAGATCGCTCCACTTGCGATCAGTCTGGTATTGCTGGCACTCCGCTTCGAGATCCGCGGCAGACACAGGAGATGCATCCTGCGGCGCCACCTCGGGCAGCTTGACGCTCGGAGCCGGCGGCGAGGCGATCGCCGCGTCCGCCTCGATGACCACCGCTCCCGGCCGTGCCGCCGCGATATCGCGGTACGACACCAGGCGCTCTGCGCGGCCGGGACGGGCACTGGCAAGCACGACCGCGATCGCTGCGATCGCCACGACGATGACGAAGGCGCCGAGCGCGAACGTCAGCCGGCGCACCTGCTCGCGTCGCCTGCTGAACGGTCGGATCCAGCGTTCGAGCGTGATGGCGAGCGATGAGTGTTCCGGAACCGGCGGCGGTAGCAGCACCGGCACCGCGGCCGGCGGAAGTACGAGCTGCGGAGCCGGAGGCCCAGGTGGCGACACCATCGCAGGCAGGCCCTGGATCAGCGTGGCGGCATGCGCGGCAGGCGAGTCGAGCATGCGCAGGATCTCGTCCAGCGCCTGGCCGACTGCAGCCATGGTCTGCGGACGAGCGTCCGGATGCTTCGCCAGCATCCTGGCAATGAGCGCCGAGAGCTCGGCCGGCAGGTGCGGCGCGAGGTTCTGCGGGTGCGGAGGCGACTCGTGCAGGTGTGCGGAGACGATATCCCCCACGCCCTCGAAGACAAACGGCCGTCGGCCACAGGCGATCTCGAACAGGATGCAGCCGAGCGAGTAGATATCCGATCGCGGGTCGGCGATGCTCGCGCTGCGGCACTGCTCGGGAGACATGTAGTGCGGTGTCCCCATGACCAGGCCCGTGCTCGTCGTCTTGATGCCGGCGAGCCTCGCTTCACCGGCGAGCTTGGCGATCCCGAAGTCGAGGACCTTCACGCGCTCGCCGCCGGCCACCTCCGGATCGGGGACGAGGAACAGGTTGGCGGGCTTGAGATCGCGATGCGTGATGCCGGCGGCATGCGCTGCCTGCAGGACATTCGCGACCTGGCGCCCGATCCGGCAGCACGCG
>VBLP01000114.1:0-12989 GCA_005887925.1 Deltaproteobacteria bacterium
CTGGCGGAGAAACCCGAGCATCTTCTGCCATGGAGAGCGCGCGGTGCAGGCACTGGACCGCACTGCAGGCTGCGCCATGCACGTGACTCTCGCGATCCGCGTCGTCTGCAGTGCAGGGCAAACTGCAAGCGAGCAGAGAATCACGGTCAATAGCTCGAATTCCGCCGTTGCAGCCATGTCGGAGTCGCCGATTGCCGATCGCCGGTCCGCGCGAAGCCGCCGGGTCTCGGAATTGCACGAGGGCGCGAACGCGACAACGAAGAAGGGAGACCCACGATGCCAGTCACGATTCCACGGCTCGGTAGTGTCCTCGTGCTCCTCACCGCGACGGTTCCTGCGTGCTCGGAGGACCGGACCGGAGAGCAGCAGAGCGCGATCACCAACAATGGGAACGAGTTCGGCAGTCAGAGTGACAGGTGCGTTCCTCGACACGCCGCCGCCCGACGACGGAGGCGGGGATGGATCGGGGTCCGGATCGGGATCGGGGTCAGGGTCCGGATCGGGATCGGGGTCGGGATCGGGATCGGGGTCCGGATCGGGCTCGGGATCAGGATCGGGGTCAGGGTCGGGATCGGGATCGGGATCGGGGTCGGGATCGGGATCGGGAGTTCCGTTCCCGATTCCCGTGATGAACAGAGCTGCGATGACCAGAGCTGCGATGGCAGCGATCGCGGTCTGCAAGGACACCGACGGCGCGGACATCCCGTGCGGCAGCCAGCGCATCATGGTGCTGACCGCCGGGCACTGCATCACCACCGATGCCGTGCCGGTCAAGTTCCTGAATGTGACGGCCGGCCCGATCACGCTGACGAGCGAGCGCGCGATCGGCCACCAGGCCAGCGGCGCCGACTGGGGCCTGCTGTCGGTCGATATCAACGATCCGGCGAACTTTGCGGCGATCGTCGCGGCCGGCTCGAACCCGCCTCTGTTCGGCAACGAGGTCTCGGTCGCCGCGCTCTCGGTGCGCACGACCGGGATCGCCGGCGTCGGTGCGTTCACCGTCTACGGCCAGCAGAACACCCGTAGCAACGGCTGGGCCGGCGCGCAGGCACAGTACGCCGACCGGCAGTGGCACAAGTTCTGGGGCACCCAGTTCGCGAGCATGTGGTTCATGAGCTCGACGACCGTGACGCGCACCGGTTACTCGATGACCACCCAGCACTCGTGTGGCTCGAACGGCGACGCCATGGCCTTCATCTTCGGAGCGATGGGTGCCGAGGTCACCAGCGCCACGACCGGTTGCAAGTGGCGGACGGGCGCGGGCGACATCCACGGGTGACGTCGGGCGGCACCATCCAGGCCGTCAACTCGGCGAACTATCGCGATCCGGGTGTGGGAGGCGGCGGTGGCCTACCCGGCGTCCGGATCTTCGCGTCGGTCTACTCGCGCACCAACAAGGAGCTGCTGAACCTGATGTGGCACGGCGGCGCCATCCCGGCCCCCGCCGATGGTATGGACTGGCCGCTGGATAACACCGCGCCGACACCGGCCGCCCGCGACTGATCAGCGCCTGGCGACGCCATCGGCCGGGTCGCGGAGAAGCGGTAATCGTACCGAACAGCCCGGCATGCATGAACAGCATGATTTGCGCCGGTCCCGGGCGCGAGGTTTCTCGACTGTCATCGATCAGTCCGGCAGTCCGAGCACGTGCTTCGCGATGATGTTGAGCTGGATCTCGCTGGTTCCGCCGGCGATGGTGATGCCGCGAGAGAACAGCCACTCGCGGGTCTGGGCGAGCTCCGCGTCATCGAAGCCGTCGCCCTCCCAGCCCAGGCACTGCGGGCCGCGCAGCGCGAGCATCAACTCGTGCCGGCGCTGGTGGAGCTCGCTTCCGTGGACCTTGAAGATCGCCGACTCGGGCCCGGGCTTGTGCCCGGCCTTGGCCGCATCGACGCTGCGCTGCATCGTCAGCGCGAAGCAGCGCTCGTCCATCGAGAACCGGGCGAGCCAGTCGCGCAGCACCGGATCGGCGATCTGCCCGTCGCGCTCGCCGAGGTAGCGGCGCGCCAGCTCGACCAGCGAGTTGCCGGCGGCGGCGTCGCGCCCGCGCCCGCCGGGGCCGAACAGCTCGGCGATCATCGTGCGCTCGTAGCCGAGCAGCGCCTTGGCCACCGTCCAGCCGTTGCCGACGCCATGGATGATATCGCGCGTGTGGGCCCGCGCATCGGTGAAGAACGTCTCGCAGAACGGCGATGCGCCGCTGATCAGCTTGATCGGCCGGACCTCGACGCCGGGCTGCGCCATGTCGAGCAGCAGGAACGTGATGCCCTCCTGCTTCTTCCCGCCGGTGTCGGTGCGGAAGATCCCGAACATCCAGTCGGCCTTGTCGGCGTAGCTGGTCCAGACCTTCTGGCCGTTGAGGACGATGTCGTCGCCGGTGATCCGCGCCGACGCGGCGAGCGACGCGAGGTCGCTGCCGGCGTTGGGCTCGGAGTAGCCCTGGGCCCAGCGGATCTCGCCGCGCGCGATCCTCGGCAGGTGCTCGCGCTTCTGGTCCTCGGTACCGAACTGCAGCAGCGTCGGGCCGATCATCGTCAGCCCGAAGCCGCTCAGCGGGGCCGGCAGGCGGCGCCGGCGCAGCTCGGCGGTGACGATCTTCGCGCGCTCCTGGTCGAGCCCGCCGCCGCCGTACCCGGTCGGCCAGGTCGGCGCCGTCAGCCCGCGCTCGGCCATCAGCTCGCAGTAGCGCTTCGAATTGCGATGCGGCAGCTCCGGGCGGCGACCGCCCCAGTACTCGGCGGTGTCAGGAGGCAGCTCGCCGAGCCGGCGCGGCAACTCGCCATCCAGGAACTCGGCCAGCTCGGCCCGGAACGTCTCTGCCTCGGTCATCGCGACGATGGAACCGCCAACGCGGGCATCGGTCAAGCGAGCGCGGCACCGACCGAGAGCCGGCTCGTCCGGGGCGAGGGCTGCACGTCTCAGTCCGGCCACTCGTTGGTACCTGACCTGTGGGCCAGCGACCGCTGGCGATTCACGACGCAGAACACGTGGCCGGTCGGTGATTGCATCAACCACCAGCGCTTGTGAAGGCGGAGCCGCTTCGCGCCGAGCTTCTCGAGCCGCGCGACCTCGGCCTCCAGATCGTCGCACTCGATATCCAGGTGGATGCGACTCTCGTGCTCGACCTTCTGGACGACCAACGAGGGTCCATCCTCTGCGGTGACCAGCGCGCGGTAGTTCGAATCGTCGTCGGTCTGGACGACCGATCGGCCGAACACCTTGCTCCAGAACTCGGCGGCTGCGGCAAGGTCCTCGACCTGGCAGTCAATCACGAAGGTAGATAGCCGGCTGCGATGCATCGATCCCTCCACGTGAGCTCGAACCATGTTCGCGCCCGGAAAATTCCGTCCCGAGTTCAGCAGCCATCATCTAGCACAGCGACGGCCGAGGATGGGCGAGCCCGTGCTCGTCCTGTGCGAAGGTGAATCCGCTGTAGGAGGGAGATAGCCATGAAAGCCATACTGATTCCCGCACTGACTCGATCCTCGGTATCGAGGGCATTATTCACTGTGCTGCTGGTCGACGTGATCGCCTGCACGCAACCCGGCGATCTGGAGCCACCACCCGATCAGTCCCCCCGTGCGCCCGCCGATACACGGCCAGGCATCGAACCGATCGCCCGTGCCACGGCATCTACCCGATCGCCGTTCACGCTGTTCGAGAGCGGTCAGGTCCGCCCACTGGCCCTGTCCCCGAGCGGTAGGCTCCTGTTCGCCGTCAACACGCCGGACAACCGCCTCGAGGTGTTCGGGGTGCGATCGAGCGGCCTAGTCCATCGCGCCTCGGTGCCCGTCGGGCTCGAGCCGGTCGCGGTCGCGGCCCCAAGCGACGACGAGGCCTGGGTCGTGAACCACCTCTCCGACAGCGTCAGTGTGGTCAGGTTCGCCGACGACGGTCGCGGCGGCGCCGTCGTCCGCACCCTGCTCGTCGGCGACGAGCCCCGCGATGTCGTGTTCGCGGGGCCGGGGAAGACCCGCGCCTTCATCACCACCGCTCATCGCGGACAGAACGCCTCGTTCGATCCCCAGCTCACCACGCCCGGGGTCGGCCGCGCCGACGTCTGGGTGTTCGACGCCCACCACCTCGGCAACTCGCTCGGCGGTGATCCGCTCACCATCGTCACGCTGTTCAGCGATACCCCCCGCGCGCTCGCGGTCACCGCCGACGGGTCGCGCGTCTACGCCGCCGCGTTCCACTCCGGCAACCGCACCACGTCGATCGACGAGTCCCTGGTGCCCAACGGCGGCCAGGCGGCCGGCGGGGTTCCCGGCCCCAACACCAGCGCCGCCGGGGTACCGGCCCCCGAGGTCGGGCTGATCGTCAAGCACGACGGCCAGCACTGGGTCGACAGCCTGGGCCGGCCCTGGGACGATCGGGTCAAGTTCTCGCTGCCCGACAAGGACGTGTTCGTCATCGACGCCACCGCCAACCCGCCGGCCCAGGTCGTCGGCCCGGCAGGCTTCTTCGCCGGCGTCGGCACGATCCTGTTCAACATGGCCGTCAATCCGGTGAACGGACACGTCTACGTGACCAACACCGAGGCGCGCAACGACCTGCGGTTCGAGGGCCCTGGGACGTTTGTCGGGACCAGCCTCCGCGGCCACCTGCACGAGAGCCGGATCACCGTGCTGAGCTCCGCGGGCGCCGCGCCGCGCCACCTCAACAAGCACATCGACTACAGCGCCGCGAACCAGAACGGTGTCGCCGACAAGTCGCTCGCCCAGCCCCTCGGCATGGCCGTGACCGGCGACGGCGCGACGCTCTACGTCGCCGCGTTCGGTTCGTCGCGGATCGGGATCTACGACACCGCCGCGCTCGAGAGCGACTCGTTTGTGCCCAGCGCGGACAACCAGATCGCGGTGACGGGGGGCGGCCCGACCGGGCTCGTCCTCGACGAGGCCCGCGGGCGTCTGTACGCCCTCACCCGGTTCGACAACGCGATCTCCGTCATCCGCACGGCCACGCGCCAGGAGATCGCACACATCTCGATGTACAACCCCGAGCCGGCGAGCATCACGGCCGGGCGCCGGTTCCTCTACGACGCGCGACTGAGCTCGAGCAATGGAGAGGCGGCCTGCGGCAGCTGCCACGTATTCGGCGACTTCGACAGCCTGGCGTGGGATCTCGGCAACCCCGACGCGGCGGTCCTCACCAACCCCGGGCCGTTCGTCCCACCGCTCCCCGAGTTCGGCACCGATCCGCTGTTCGGCCTGAGCCCAATCTTCCACCCGATGAAGGGACCGATGGTCACGCAGAGCCTGCGCGGCATGGCCAACCACGGCCCGATGCACTGGCGCGGCGACCGCACCGGCGGCAACGACGCGCCCAGCGCGCAGCCCAACTCCGGGGTGTTCGACGAGCAGGCCGCGTTCAAGAAGTTCAGCCCGGCGTTCGTGAGCCTGCTCGGCCGGACCGCCGAGCTGTCACCCGACCAGATGCAGGCGTTCACCGACTTCGTCCTCCAGATCGCGTATCCACCCAACCCGATCCGCAATCTCGACAACTCGCTCACGCCGGCCCAGCAGGCGGGTCGCGACTTCTTCTTCGACGTCACGGACAGCCTGGTCGGCGGGACCTGCGAGTCGTGCCACCGGATCGAT
This sequence comes from Deltaproteobacteria bacterium, assembly GCA_005887925.1. Lineage (GTDB taxonomy): Bacteria > Myxococcota_A > Polyangia > Haliangiales > Haliangiaceae > JABFXX01. The sequence continues at coordinate 5,601 of VBLP01000114.1, forward strand.
CCCGGCGCCAACCCGAGCGAGGGCGCATTCGCCGGCTTCTTCGGGACCGACGGTCGTTCGTCCTTTGACGGCGAGCCGCAGATCGTCAAGGTCCCGCACCTCCGGAACATGTACCAGAAGGTCGGCATGTTCGGCTCGGGCGCCACGATCAACTCGGTGGGCCCCGATCCGTTCCTCGGCGACCAGGTCCGCGGCTTCGGCTTCTCCCACGACGGGACCGTCCCGACGATGTTCCGGTTCAACAGTGGGTTCGACATGACCAACCTGAATCCGGTCGGTCTGCCGATCACGCCTGAAGGCGCGCAGGCCAAGCGCAACATGGAGCAGTTCATGCTGGCGTTCGACACCAACCTCGCGCCGATCGTCGGCCAGCAGGTGACGCTCACCGCGGCGATCCAGCACGCGGTCTCGCCCCGCATCGACCTGCTCATGGCCCGCGCCGACGCCGGCGAGTGCGATCTCGTGGCCAAGGGCCGCATCCACGACGAGGTCGGGTTCCTCTACCTCGGCGACGGTCGGTTCCAGGCAGACCGGCAAGCCCTGCCCCCGATCGTCGATCGCGACCTGCGCCGGCTCGTCATCGCGACCGGCGCCGCGCTGACCTACACCTGTGTCCCGCCCGGATCCGGCAGGCGCATCGGCATCGATCGCGACCTCGACGGGGCCCTCGACGGCGACGAGCGCGCCGCCGGCAGCGATCCGGCAGATCCCCAGAGCACGCCTTAGTCCGCCATCTAGCAGCCGCACCGGACGTCGCGAGATGCTGAGCTCTGGATGGTGGAGGGCCCGATCAGTCCGGGAGTCCGCGCGAATGCCCCGCTCATAGCCAGCGGTCGGACGGGCGCTTCACGTAATTGCGAAACACGTATCCCCACGGGATGACGAAAGGCACGAGGACCACCATCAGGATTGCCTGGAAGTCGCCCGCGAAGGTTGGCGGGAGCCGACCTGCGAACCATTGCGGAAACCCGTAATCGATCAGCCAGATCGTCTTCCACGCACACTCGAACATGAGCAGTGGAATCATCTGCAGGGGATAGCGCAGCCCGAGGAACGCAAGCAGCCAGATGCCGCCGAGCATGCTCGGGATCACTCCGCGCGACGTCGGCTCATGGCCGATGAGCTCGGGCAGGTTGATCGCGGCCAATCCGACAATGAGAAGCAGGTACATCGCGCGAAGCCCATAGAGCCGCGCAAGCGAAACGCCGCCTTCGGCCGTGTCGCGAAGCGCTGGTGAAACGGAGGCAGTCGAAGCCATGGTATTCGCCAGTTCTAGGAAGCAGTGCGGATCGGCGCCTTTCCAGCGACCGAATCCGGTTGGAACTCGATCAGGTCGCCCGGCTGGCACGCGAGCACCTCGCAGATCGCCTCCAGCGTCGAAAACCGGATCGCGCGCGCCTTCCCGGTCTTGAGGATCGACAGATTGGGGAGCGTGATGTCGATGCGCTCGGCGAGCTCGGTCAGGGTCATCCGCCGGTCGTGCAGCAGGTCGTCGAGCTTGACGCGGATCGCCATCAGATCGTGCCCTCGAGGTCCTCGCGCATGCGCGTCCCTTCCAGAAACACCTGAGCGAGCACGAACAAGAGGAGGATCGCGAGCCAGCCGGTGAGGTCGAAATTGCCGGTGATATGCAGCGGCACCTCGCGCGTTGACACGGCCGAAGCGATCGCGACCACGCCGATGTGGAGGAGCTCGAGTGCGAGCAGCGCCCAGGCGACCGTCCGCAGCCGGCGCGCATTCTCGACGCTGAAAGCCGCGCGCTTGCCGACCGATTCGACGATCCGCAGGAGCTGGCTGAACACGATGTAGGCGAACGGCACGCCGACGATCCCGATCACCATGATTGCGCGCATTCCGGCGACGATGCCCTCGTGGCCGGCGACGCGGCCGACCCCGAGCGCTCGCCACGTCCATTCCTCGGCCTGGAAGCTGATCGCCAGCAGCGCGAGAATCTGCGCCCCGAATATCCAGTTGAGGACGACCAGGACGCGAAGCGTCACACGCTCGACGGGCAGTACAGTTGAATGGTTCATCGAGGATTGCCTCCANNNCGGCAAGCGAAACTTCGCGTCGTCGCGCGAGGTCCCAGTTCCTGCTGCCACGGGGCGCCACGCGGAGGGGCAGCGAGAGGGAATATCTTCTCGGCTCGAGCCTGCACGGCCGTTCATCGAGCCATCGGAGATCGAATTCACTCGATCGCGGGTGGCAGCGCGACGGGCTCGGGTGTCGAACGGATATGGCTGACCTACCCTGCGCGCGCGTTTCCTCGGGCGATTCATCGGCCATCCTGGAGCCGGCATCTTGATCGTCCGGCTGACTGCCGGCGCGATGCTGATGTCGGCGTGCGGCACGCCGTCCGCGCCTCCGATCATCGCGACCCCGATCGCCGCGACGCTGGTCGGCGGCTCGCTCGTCCTGGACGGCGCGCGATTCGGCGCACCAGATCCGAGCAGCAAGCTCGTCTACCTCGGCGGCACCACCCCGTCGACCGACCCGGCCGTGACGGCGTGGGCGGACACATCGATCACCGTCGTGCTGCCGGCGAGCGCACGGTCCGGTCCGCTCGCGGTCCAGACAGCGGACGGCACCAGCCTGCCCGTCCAGCTCGAGGTCTACGCGTACGACTTCTTCGCGGTGCCGCCGACGCCGAGCACCAACGCCTCACCGACTCGATCACCCTCGATGCCGCCGGCCGCCTCTGGTACTCGGTGCACGGTCCGAACACAGCGGCCGGAAAGGCCTCACTCGGCATCGCGCTACCGGATCTCTCGGCCATCGTGCGGTTGCCGCCGCTGCCCGGCGCGCCGAGCGATCAGCTCGCAAATGACGGGATCGTCATCGACCCGACCACGGGCGACATCTGGATCGCGGAGTACTTCCGTCATCGCCTCGGCCGGTTGCGGCGGATCTGACTCATCTACCCGTTCTCGGGGGATCCGTAACCCACTGAAGTCGCATGGCGAAATCTTTTTTCGCGCACGTGTCGATCCGCGGGAGGGTCGTTCGTCGCCTCGATGTACACACCCACCGAGGAGACCGCGATGCGTTTCATGATGATCGTCAAGCCCCCCGCGTACACCGGCCTGCCCGACCCCGCCCAGTTCGAAGCGATGGGGCGTTACAACGACGAGCTGCAGCGCGCCGGCGTGCTGCTCGACCTCAACGGCCTCGCGCCGACCGCCCAGGGCGTGCGCGTGCAGTTCAGCGGCAGCAAGCGCACCGTGATCGACGGGCCGTTCGCCGAGGCCAAGGAGCTGATCGGCGGCTACTGGATCATCCAGGTTCGATCGAAGGAAGAGGCCGTCGAGTGGGCCAAGCGGATCCCGTTCTCGACCGAGGTGCACCCGGGCGAGCACGTCGAGGTCGAGATCCGGCAGATCCTGGAGCTCGAGGATCTGCCGGTGAGCCCCGAGCGGGTGGCCGCGAAGAAGGCCCTCGAGCAGAAGGCCCTCGAGCAGCGCAAGCATTGAGCGACGCCGCGCCCACGATCGCCGCGATCCTTCGCATCGAGCTGCCCAGGCTCGTCGCGCGGCGCGCGCGCGTGGTCGGACCCTCGCGCCGTCCTCGGTGGCACGGTTTCGGCACCGCCGGGGGCTCAGCAAGCTGGAGCTGATCCGCATGGCGTTCCGTCTGTTTCCGTGACACGTATCCGATCGGCAGTGTGGAGCTCGAGTTAACGGAGCAGAGAGCGCCCGCTACCGTCGAGAATGCCGTCGTAGACCTCGCTGATTGAGATCGCGCGGGTCAGCCTGGGCAGCTCGAAGGTCTCGCCATCGCGGTAGACATCTGGTTGCTCACACCAGGTGCCGCGTTCGTTGCGGCGATAGACCTTCACCCACCGGGTGTCCTGCGCCGCGATCACGTACGCTTGCAGCGACTCGAGCGACTGGAAGTCGCGGCGCTTTTCACCGTCGTCGTCGCCCTCACTGCTCGGGGACAATACCTCGACGACGACCACGGGGTTTGTGGTTGCCTGAGCATCGTGTGCAGGGTTAGCAGGCTTGCCGCAGATGATCGAACCATCGCTGTAGCGACCACGTGCGGTTGCTGCGATCCAGAATCTCTGAGCGGGCGTGTAGTAGAAACCGGGGGGCACGCGAGCTGAGAACGCGCCAGCGAAGCGGCCGGCGATCGCGTTGTGCTCGTTGGATCCGCCCGCCATCGCGACGATCACCCCGTCGATGAGCTCGAGCTGGCTCTCGCTGGTCTGTTCTGCGGCAAGGTAATCGGCGTACGTTGACCGGCGAGGTAGGCTCAAGATCGCCTTCACGGTTGCAGCGTAGCACGCAGCCATGATCCACCCCGAAGACGTCCAACGGCCCTCGACGAAAGGATCCCTGGACATCGCGCACCGAACACACCTGATGCTCGGTCGAACTTGGCGAAGGTCGAGGTCGTCACCATCGTGCTTCGAAGAAGGCAGGTAGACGAGGAGCTGTGCCAGCTCCGAGCCTTCTGAGGATGTTCGCGACGGCGTGGCTCGGCCGGCGGTCGAGCGTCCGCCTGTCCCCGGGAGCCGCCGAGGCGCTGCTCGTGCACGCCTGGCCCTACAACGTCCGCGAGCTCCAGCACGTCCTCGACGTGGCCAGCGCGCGCGCCGCCGATGGCGTGATCCGCGTCGAGCACCTCCCGCCCAGGATCGGGGCTCGGTTGCGCGAGCGAGCCCGTGACGTCGACGCCGCCCCGGTCCCGGAAGCCCCGGTGCCGCTCGCCCTCATCGTGGATCGCGCGGCGGCCTCGCCATCGGCCGACGAGCTGCGGACTGTGCTCGAGCACTACCGCGGCTCGGTCGCGCTGGCGGCCAGCTTTTACGGCCGCGACCGCAAGCAGATCTACCGCTGGCTCGAGCGCCACGGTCTCGATCCGGATCGATTCCGCGATCCCGATACCTGACCTCTTCCCGACGCGCGGGCCCCGCGTGTCCGGAGCCTGCCGGACACCATCGAGTGCCGGACGACTTCCAGGTATCCGGATTCCCCAACGCAAGGCCGAAGCCGGACAGTCCGGAATTCGGACACTCTCCGATCAGCGAATCGCCCGGTGCTTCCCGCGATGCTGCGCGTCGTCGCAACGTTCCGGCGATCGCAGCCAGCGGTCTGGTCAACGCAACAGGGAACGCCCGTCGCCGCCGAGAATGTCGTCGTAGACCTCGTCGACAGCGATCGGGCGCGTCAGGCTGGGCAGCTCGAAGCTGTCGCCGTTGCGGTAGACATCTGGCTCGGCTCGCCACTCGCCGCGCTCCGTGCGGCGATAGACCTTCACCCACCGCGCATCCTGCGCCGCAAGCACGTACGCTTGTAGCGACGCGAGTGACTGAAAGTCGCGTCGCTTGTCGCCGTCGTCGTCGCCCGCGCTGCTCGGGGACAGTACCTCGACGATCACAGACGGATTGGTCGTAGCCTGGGCGTCGTGCGGAGGATGCTCGGGCTTGCCACATATGATCGAGCCGTCGCTGTAGCGACCACGTGTGGTTGCGGCGAGCCAGAATCTCTGATCAGGCGTATAGCTCCGACATCCGCGGCGCACGCGCGCCACGAAAAGGCCGGCGAAGCGCGACGCGATCGCGTTGTGCTCGTCGGAGCCGCCGGCCATCGCGACGATCACGCCGTCGAAAAACTCGTGACGGCGCTCGCTGTCCTGCTCGGCAGCGAGATAGTCGGCGTACGTTGCCCGATGGGGCAAGCTCAGCGTGGCCTTCACGGTACCAGCCTAGCATCGCGCCGGTTGGCTTGGGCGAAGTGTTGGCGACGGCGGCCCAACCGGGAAGTTTGTTGCTTGTCGGCCAGCATCGCGCGACGTATCGGGCCGATGCTCGGCTGGACTTGACGGAGCTCGAAGGCGTCACCATCGTGCTCGAAGAAGGCAGGTAGACGAGGAGCTGCGCCGCTCCGAGCCTTCGGGGGATGTCGAGCCGCTGGCCCGGTTTGAACGGGCGACCTACGGTTTACGAACGCGAATTCACAGATGGTAACTAGTTGAATTATAACGATGTTTCGGCGATCGACGAATGTTCCGAAGTAGATCCTCACGCATCCTCGCGCATCTTCGCACATGAACCCGATCAGATTGCCCTCGGACTTCTCGAGGCCCAAGCCGGGTGGATCTCGACGCACGACCGCGTGAAGCTTCGGCGGGCGCTTCTGGGACTCCTTGGATCGCTGGATGACTAGACGGCCAGCAACCCGCGATCGCGTTGGCGACCTGGGGGACCTCGTGGTGCAGCCCGGCGATCTCGCGATCAACGAGATAGCGATCGCGTCGGCCGGCGCTCGCCGGTGCATTCCGTCAATACTGCGCCCGGGGGACCCACCAATGGGTCTGGGCAGAGTCCGTGACTAGGATGGCAGCGGTCTTGCCGTCGGACGTGACCTGGAAGTCTCCCGCCGCGGTCGATGGCTCGTCGCGCGCGGCGACGACCGCGGCCATCTCGATGTTCTCCGCGTCGCGCACACGCACGATCCCACGCTCCCCGTTGCTCGAGCCGATTGCGAGAAGTGTGCCGTCCGGATGCCACCGCGGAAAGTCGAGCGCCGTCCCTCGGTAAGGGATGCGACGACGATTGCCGCTCTCCAGATCGAGGAGCGATAGCTCTCCACCGCGCCAAAGAGCCATCTGGACTTGCGCCAGCGTGCGCCCGTCGGGGGACAGCGCGTTGCGCGGGGCATATCTTGTCAACGGCCAGCGCGCCCGCTCTCGCCCGCGTGCGCCGGTCTCGGCGTCCCAGTCGATTGCGATCACGTCACCCTCGGAGCGCTCCGTCAGGAGGCAAGGTGTCGCGCGTCCGCCCGCGCAGAGGAGCGCCAGGAAACCACGCGTCTTTCCCAGAGACGTGACATCACCGCTAGGAAGCGCGAGCCGGAACAGCTCACCATCGGGGTACCTCCGGCCGAGATATACTTCGAAGAACGGAATCGTGCTCTCGCCCCCTGGGAACCGACCGAAGACGATGGTCTCCCCGAGGACGACGAGTGGCACCTCCGCATCCGGCTCTTTGCGGACGGTTTCCACCCTGCCATCGGAACGCCGGGCCATGATGCGCAGGTGTCCCTGTACGCTGGCGCCGAAGATCAAGGATCCCGATGACGTCCAGCCGGCAGCGGGGAGATCCGTGATGCCGCCCGAGGAGATCCGTTGCACGCCCTCCGGCGCGCCGAGAGCGAGCAGCCCGAGATGCAGGTCGTTCGGAGAGATGGAGAGGAGGACGCCGGCCGAGGAGACAGACAACCCGGCCACTACCTGGAATTCGGGTCCGCTGTAGCGAACGCGATGCGTCGCTTCGCCACCGTCCGCCGGAAGGAGCAGCTCGACGACGGTGGGTTTCCGGAAGGTCAGAGACTGACAAACCAGCGAGTTCTCGGTCAGCCATTCAAAGAAGGCACAGTCGTTATG
>VBLP01000114.1:13037-22188 GCA_005887925.1 Deltaproteobacteria bacterium
ACCACACCGGGTGTAAGAGCATCTGGCCCGGCTCGGCCTTGAGGACGGTCTGGACCGCCCCGGTCGGGTCCACCCGGTACACCGCCGTGAAATCGACGACATCGAACACAATGCTCCCGTCGGGCCCGACGTCGAATGCCGCGGTAGGTCGCAGGGTCGGCGCCGCGATCGGAGGGAGGTGGCGTTCCTTCTGACCCGTCGCGACGTCGAATGCCCAGATCTCGAAGCCCCCCAGGCCGAGGTTGAAGCTACAGAACAGCCGGTCACCGGGATGCGACAGCCTGCACAGCGCCACCTGGTCCAGAAAGGGAAAGGCGACGCGGTGACTCGTCCCGACGCCGGTCCGTGGCTCGACCGAGGCCTCGGTGTTCGAGATCGTCGCCAGGGTCGAGCCATCACGCGAGACGACCATCCAGGAGGGCGAATCCTTGCCGTCGCGTGCGAGCATGATGGGTGACCAATCCGGAGGCCCCGGCGGCCCGGGCCTGGCTCGCGTCACCAGCACCATCGCCGTGGCCGCGACCGCCATCACGCCGATCCCGGTCAGAACGAGCACGCGCCGACGGCGGACCAAGCGTCGCTCGATGGCCGCGGCTAGCGCGCCGATCGTCGACCAGCGATCTCGTGGATCGGCGGCCAGCCCGCGCGTGAGGATCCGCTGCAGCCACCGCGGCACGATCCCGGTCCGCGGTGGCCGGAGCCGGCCCAGGGTCTCGGCGATCCGACTCGGACCGTCGAGCGGTTCGAACGGGCGCTCACCGTACAGCGAGGCGTACACCGCAACGCAGAAGCTGAACTGATCGGCGCGCTCGTCGACTGGTTCATGGCGAAGGATCTCCGGCGCGATGTACCCGGGGGTTCCGACGATCCCTCCGGTCCTCGTAACGGTCGCCTGTTCCGCCACGCCCTCGGCCGGGTCGGTGCTCTCGGCGTCGCCGAGGATGCGGGCCACACCGAAGTCGCTGACGCGAGCGACGCCGTCCTTGCCGTAGAGCACGTTCTCGGGCTTGAAGTCTCGGTGCACGAAACCCGCGGCGTGTGCCGCCGCCAGTCCCCGTGCGGCCTGAAGGTACACAGCCAGGATCGCGCGCCAGGATCGTGGTTCCGCCTTCAGCCAGTCGGCCACGGTGCCGCCATCGACGAGCTCCATCACCACGAAGAGGCGGTCCTTACTGACGCCGATGTCGTGCACCGCTGCGAGGTTGGGATGGCGCAGCTTCGCCATCGCTTGCGCCTCGCGCACGAGGCGGCCTTGCCCGGACCCGGTATCGATCCGCGGGCCCACGACCTTGACGGCTACCGCCCGGCGGAGATGGATGTCACGCGCGGCGTAGACGACGCCCATGGCTCCGGCACCGAGCCGACGCTCGATTTCGTAGCGGTCGATGAGCGTGGTTGGTAGGAGCTCGTCCTCGCCGCCGAGTCGACCGAGCGGTAACGTCGGCAGCGGCTCTTGCTCGGTCCCCAACAGCGTCTCCTCGACCTCCACCATGAGGCAGAGTGTACGCCGCGCGCAGTAGACCCACAACCGCGCCTTCAACCGAAGCTCTCAGCGACGGATGCGGGCTCTTTCGAGGATCAGGCTGGTAGACTTGTGCACGCTTGCCGGAACCGCCGACCAACACGACGCTTCCGAGCCTCGAGGGACGCTCCGGGTCCGAGTCCGCGGTGGAGCCCGACTGGGCCGTCACCATCCTTCATGCCCCGATCCGCGCGATGGTCTCCCGTCGCTTCGACCTCAGCTCGAGACTGCGTTTCGGGCGGATCGCGAGCGCGGACGGCGACGTCGCGCTCGACGATCCAAAGCTGTCTCGCCACCATGCGACGGTCACGCGCATCGGTCCTATCGTTGAGATCCGCGATCAAGGCAGCAGGAACGGCACCTTCGTGAACGGAACCCGCATCGAGGCCAGCAAGCTCCGGCCCGGCGACATCGTGCGCATCGGCGATACACTCCTCGAGCTCAGCGATACGCCCGCGCGCGCCGCGACCGGCGACCCGACGCTCGTCGGGACGGCGCCGGCGTTCCTGGCCGCCGTCGAGCTCGCCGATCGCGTCGCATCGTCGGATCTGCCGGTCATCATTCTGGGCGAGACGGGGACCGGCAAGGACGTGCTCGCCCAGCACGTCCACGCGCGGAGTGGGCGGAGCGGTAGCTTCGTGGCGGTCAACTGCGCGGCGCTCCCCGCCGGCCTCGTCGAGTCGACGCTGTTCGGACACAAGAAGGGAGCCTTCACGGGAGCGACGAGCGACAGCCCAGGATTGTTCTTGGAGGCGCAAGGGGGAACGCTGTTCCTCGATGAGATCGGCGAGTTGCATGCGACGGACCAGGCCAAGCTGCTGCGCGCGCTCGATTCCAGAGAGATCATTCCGGTGGGCGGGACGCGACGAATCCACACCGACGCGCGCGTGATCGCGGCTACCAATATCGACTTGCAGGCCAGGATCGCCGACGGCGGCTTTCGCGCCGATCTCTACGCGCGGCTCGCCGGCGCGATAGTCCGCATGCCGCCCCTGCGCGCTCGCCTCGGCGACATCCTCGTCCTTGCCCAGCGCTTCCTTGCGCAGTCGTCGCCCGCCGTAGAGCGACGTCTGTCTGCGCAGGCAGCGGAGCGCTTGTTGCTCCATTCCTGGCCGCGAAACATCCGCGAGCTTCTGTCGGCGATGCGGCGCCTGGCCCTGCAGCTCGGGGATCGCGCCGAGGTCAAGCGCACAGACATAGACGCCGTCCTCGAGGCGCCCGTGGCGGTGACGAACGATCGTCCCTCAGGACCGACCCGCCACGCTGGCCGACCGGGCATGCCGACGCGAGATGAGCTCGCCGCTCAGCTCGCCGCGATGCGCGGCAACGTTAGCCGGCTCGCGGAGCACTACGCCAAGGACTCCAAGCAGATCTATCGCTGGTTGAAGCGCTACCGGCTTGATCCGGCCGGCTACCGGTAGGGCAGGCGGCGGAAGGCTCGGAGCGCCAGCGCCGTCACCCAGGCCGCGCCTCTACGCCGCCGAGTGACGCGGCCGTCTGACTGTCTGACTGTCCGGCCCGGGAAGACGGGGCAGGTGCGCATTCAAGAAGCCTTCGTACTCCATCGCCGTTCCTTTCCGCTGGCGTTGCTCGTAGGTCCGTTGCTCGATCCGGAGGAATACATTTCTGGTAGCGAGCCGGAGCGTCCCGCATCTGCCGCTCTGAAGACGAGCGCTGCATACCTGCTCGCGCTCGTGACTGAAGACGATCAGGTGTTTACGCGGTAATCCGACCGCGCCGGCCGCGATCGCGGCGGCCAGCAATGCCGGTGGTTTCCATTCGATAGCAGCCACGTTGCCCGCGGTCGTGGTGATCGCGCGTCCGCGGGAGCGGATGATCGCTTCCAATCAAGAGGCCGGGGCGCTGTACGTCACCGCCGCCCATCTTACCCACAACGGGCACGCGAAGGCTGCGGGGCTTGGGATCGAGCCGACGATCGAGCGCGGCTTCCGGGGCCCTGCTCGACGCATTCGCGGGTCTCGGAGCGATTCGCGCGCTCCCCGCTGACGACGAAGTGTACTGGCGCGGTCGACCTTCTCCTGCGCTACGCCGACCAGCACGACGCGTTGCCTCGGTGTCCCATTCGCCAACGAACACGTCGAGTTGATCGAGTGCCGGATCACGCGGGGATGTCCATGCGTGAACCTCACCCTCGAGCCCGTGAGGCGCCCACACCCTGACAGGTGTCTGTCTGACTGACCGATTCCTCGTGGCCATCCCGGTGACATCTTCGTCGCGTGCCTCGGTCGCGAGTTCCTCGCGACTGGCACTAATGCTGCTTCTGGCGGATTCGATGACGAACAAGATCGCATTCAACCCACAGGACCGCTTCGTTGTCGCCCTCGGCAACAAGATCGTGGTCACCACCCAGGACGGCAGCGTGTTTGGCCACGACGTGGTGGGGCACCGCAGCGGCGACGCTTTCCAGTTCACCGGGCCCAGAGCAGCATTCAACCCGCAGGATCGGTTCGTCGTCACCATCGGCAACCAGCTGATCGTGACCACGCAGAACGGTGATGTGTTCGGACACGACGTCACCGGCCGCGACATCGGCCCGGCGTTCAAATTCGCCGGCGACAAGGCGGCGTTTAACCCACAGGACCGGTTCGTCGTCACGATCGGCAACCAGCTGATCGTGACCACGCAGAACGGTGATGTGTTCGGACACGACGTCACCGGCCGCAACATCGGCCCGGCGTTCACGTTCACCGGCTACATGATGATAGTGACGACCCAGAACGGTGACGTGTTCGGGCACGACGTCACCGGCCGCGACATCGGCCCGGGGTTCAAGCTCACCGGTTCGAGAATGGCCTTCAACCCCCAGGATCGGTTCGTGATCACCATCGGCAACATGATGATCGTCATGACCAGGAATGGCGATGCGTTCGCAGCGGACATCACGGGGCGCGACATCGGATCGATCTTCCGGCTGAATCCAGACTCCACCGACAAGTGCGATCCACTTCGGTCGCAATTGCGCGCGCTGGAGGCGGAGCTTGCGAGGACCCGAAAATTCGATCCCCCGGAGCCGGGCGTTCCCCGCGGCAGGCCCGTCATCTCCGATAAATTTGCAGCCATCTCCGGGCGTGTCAGCAGCGCCAGACTTGCGTTGAGACAGTGTCTGCCTCCACCGCCGCCTCCGCCTCCTGTTGTTCCGACGCCGCTGACGCTGACCTTGACGAAGTTCGTGTGCCTGGATCAGAGCGATGATATCAGGCTGTTCGGATTGAACGTCGAGGATGATGAGCCCTACGCGCTTGTCTTCGCCGTGGACCTCCGGCTCACCCTGGGAGCGGCTCCCGTCGGAGCGAGCAATTCGAAGATGACCCTGGTGGGACCTCTATCGGACGTTGATCCCGAAGAATTGACAGCCCCTCCGAATGTGCTCTGGGGTCTGAGCAATATGCCGGATCTGGTAAGCTCGGCTGATAATCTCATCATTCTCGTGGCCATGATGGAGAATGACAGCAGCAGTCCTGATCAAGTGCGTCGCACGCTGGAGATCGCCGCCCAGGCAGCTATGGCGCAGAATCTGCCCGCATTCATCGCCAAGCAGATTCCTCGGCAAGAGCTAGTCAGTCGCATGATTTCGGGTGCGGCCGGAGCGATGGGCGTCGCCAAGGTCGGAATTCCAGACCCTGACGACAACATCGGAGCGATTCAAGAGCTCAGAATCTTCCAGTTCGAGCTGGATAGCTTCTACAGAACATCAACGTCGATCGAAAAGAGCCTGGTCTTCGAGGGCGATGACGCGAAATACGTGCTGAAGTTCTCGGCGTTTCGTTGATGGCTCAGGGCAGCATCGACTCGGGATAGGTCAGCCTTGTAGACCTGCGCCGGCAGGTATGCGTCCGCCGCGGCCGGATTCGGCTGCAACGGGTTCCGCCGGTCACTATCGGGAGGAGGTCCCCGACCTGGGTTAGTTTTGGAGCGAGGGCGGCAGCGATCGACGTCCGAGATTCGCAAGCTTACGACTTGAGTGTCCGCATCCGGCCGGATACCGTCGAGTACTGGACGATCTCCCAGGTGTCCGGACTCCAACGCACAAGGCCGGAGGAGGCGGACAGACCGGAATTCGGACACTCTCGGTCAGCGAACCGCCTGGTGCTGCCCGCGATGCTGCGCGTCGTCGCAACGTGACGGTGATCGCAGCCACGGCCTCGTCAGCGCAACAGCGAGCGCCCGGCGCCATCGAGGATGTCATCGTAGACCTCGTCGACCGCGATCGTGCGCGTCAGCTGGGGCAACTCGAAGCGTTCGCCGTCGCGGTAGACGTCTGGTGCGTCGCGCCACTCGCCGCGTTCGGTGCGGCGGTAGACCTTCACGCACCGCGCGTCCTGCGCCGCGATCACGTACGCCTCCAGCGATACAAGCGACTGGAAGTCGCGGCGCTTGTCGCCGTCGTCGTCGCCCTCACTGCTGGGCGACAGGACCTCGAGGACCACCACAGGGTTTGTCGTCGCCTGGTTGTCGTGCGCAGGATGCGCAGGCTTGCCGCAGATGATCGAGCCGTCGCTGTAGCGGCCGCGTGTGGTCGCGGCGATCCAGAATCGTTGATCAGGCGTATAGCTGCGACACCCGCGCGGCACGCGCACCCCGAACAAGGTGGCGAAGCGCGACGCGATCGCGTTGTGCTCGTCGGATCCACCCGCCATCGCGACGATCACCCCATCGATGAACTCGTGCCGCCGCTCGCTGTTCTGCTCTGTCGCGAGGTAGTCGGCGTACGTCGCCCGATGGGGCAAGCTCAACGTGGCCTTCACAGATGTAGGCTAGCACATCGTCATCGATGGCCTTCGTCGCATTTGTAGCGGCACCGCCGGACAGCTTCGGTGGAGAGACGAGACCCAAGCTGCGTGTCACCGGCAATCAGCGATGGTGCACGTGCCCACTCGCGGTCTCAAGCCGGCTCTGGCGAAGCCTTGCTCGAGCAACACATCGAGCCGAGGATCCGATGCTCGGCCGGACTTGACGGAGCTCGAGGTTGTCGCCATCGTGCTTCGAAGAAGGCAGGTAGACGAGGAGCTGTGCCGGCTCCGAGCCTTCGAGGGGATGTGGAGCCGCTGGCCCGGTTTGAACGGGCGACCTACGGTTTACGAAGGCGAATTCACGCACGGTAACTACACGAATTCTCATGATGTTTCGACGAAGGGCAAGCTGGAAGAAGTGGATCCTCACGCATCCTCGCGCATCCTCGCACATGAGCCCGATCGGGTTGCGTTGAAACTTCTCGAGGCAAGCGCGGGCTGGCTCGACCGGCGAGATCCGGTCCAACTTAGACGTGCGCTACTTGCTCTCCTGAGCGCGCTCGACGAGTAGGCGCCGGTCCCCAGGGCGCCGGTCCCCAGGGCGCCGCTCGCCGGGGGGCGCTGGCCAGGGCGCCGCTGGCCAGGGCGCACCGCTTGCCAGCGCGGGCTGGCTCGACGTGGTCGGCGACCGGGACCAGAGCGCGCAACGCGGCTAACGGCGATCCGGGGCGATGCGATCGGGGCTCGGTGATCCCGGTGGAAGCGATCATCCACTCCGCGGGCAACGTGGCTCGTATCGACTGGAAGCCACTGGCATTGCTGGCCGCCGCGATCGCGGCCCGCGCGCTCGCGCTTCGGCGCAAACACGTGATCGTGTCCATCCTTGCGGCGGCCCGTTGCGAGTTCGCCGCCCAGGCGGCCTTACCTGGCTTCGACCAGGGCTGCGGCGACGAGCGTGGCCGAGTTTCGACGTCAGACCCCGCGGGTAGCATCAGCCTGCGCTGGAGAGACATGATGAACCGTGACTATTACAATCGTCGCGTAGGCAAGGAAGGGGGGCCGCCGAGGTTGACCCTCGTGGAGGTCGCCTCTCAGATAGAGGCGGCGTATGGCTCGATCGAAGAACAGGGATACCTCCAGCGCTCGTTCGGCTATGACTGCGTAGATGCTGGCGAGGTCGCTGGGCTCCACGGCACCGATCTGCGAATGGAACTCTACCTCCACACGGGGATCAAGATCACCAAGCACGTCGGCGGAGGGATCAAGGAGGCTGACGAGGACACGTTGTTCACGTTGATCGAATTCATCCACGATCATGTCGCGAAGCCTGCTGACGGTGAAGGTTACTTCCACAGCTACTCAGGTTGCGGCTTGCACCTCAACTGTCGAAGCGCGCGCTTCGATGAATCCGCCGCGCGCAAGGAGTGGCGAGACAAGATCAACAGGCCACTGAAGTTCTACGATGGCGGCTACCAGCTCTCGAATCTGGGCGAGATCGTCCGGATCGCGCCCGACGGGATGGCGAAGCTGATCGTGACCAAGCTCTCCCCCAGCGTGAGTAATACCGATCTCGCGAAGGTGGAGAACGCTGTGCGCACGTTCCATCTCGGTCGTTCCACAAGGGAGCAACGGAAGCAAGCCGTGCGTGATCTCGTCGACGTACTCGAGTTTCATCGCGCCGCTGTCAAGACTCATCTCTCGAAGGACGAGGGCGACCTTTTCAACATCGCGAACAACTTCGCGCTGCGCCATCACCGCTTCGACCAGAAGGACGACTACGACGATGCCTGGCTGGGGTGGTTGTTTTATGTCTACCTCTCCACGGTCCATCTGGTGCTCGGACGCGTTACGCGTCATGAGGCGTTCAGCTCCGATCCGGAGCCCCCGATGGTGTCGACGCCTGAGACGGACGACGACGAGCTTCCGTTCTGATCGATTGCGTCCGTCCTACCAGGGAGCACGCCTCACTGGTGCATACCGCCCGCGCGTGTTGCGGCGGACGGGCACCTCCGCCCCGTGATGCAATGTCAGCCCGGCGGCGTCGCGGCCGAGCACAAACACGCGGCGTCTTTGGCTGGGTGCTCCGGCGCCCAGCGCGGTCACGAGGAGTATCGGGAGCCACGATCCAGTCAGTGCCGCAACGGTCGCGCCTGCGAGCGCTGCGAGCCCGACGTGGGTCACCTCGACGACATGCGCCACCGGATCCCGGCTGGGGTCGGTCGCATCAATGTGAGCCTCGATATACCCGCGAAAGAAATGTACGTGTAGCGAGCTGCCATCGGCGAGCGGAATCCGTCGGCTCCCGAGCTGCCCGACGTTGATCTCGGGCAGTCCGCTCGGGGGGTAGCGTAGGAGTTCGGCGACGTCGATCAGCGTTACCCGGACGCGCACGATGGCCAGGTCGTGAGCCGGCAGCAGACGCTGGAGCTCGCGAGCGAGGTAGATCAGATGGCCGAGCTGGATCATCGATGAGACCGTAAGCATCAGCCCGCAGCCGCGCGGCCTTCAGGCATGCCGTATTCGGCCGCACCGGGATCGGATCTCCTTCCCCTCGTCCTGAGTCGTTCAATGGAGAGGGTTCCGCGACAGAAAGATCAATGAGACCAATATGATGTGCGGATAGTTCTGACCAGCGGTCGCCGCGGTGCGCAGCCAGGGTCGGCTGTGACCCGCCTGTAACTTCGCCGCATCGGCTTCGCCGTCAGACCCGGCGGCCATCGTCAACGGCGACGATGCCAGAGGTCCACTCCCCCGAGACCGGGGCACGAGGTGCCGCTGGTCGACAAGCGCCGAGAAAGTCTCGGCCAAGTCCGGAAGGCCCCGAAAACTCAAAATCCCTGGAGATGGTAACTTCTCCAGGGATATCAAGTGTTAAGCA
>VBLP01000114.1:22321-25265 GCA_005887925.1 Deltaproteobacteria bacterium
GGCGCAGCACGTCCTCGTGCTCCTTAGCGGAGGTCTGGACTCGGCTGCCTGTGCATGGAACTACGCACGCGAGGGACGCGAGACGCGAGCCCTGTTTGTTGACTACGGACAGCCTGCTGCAAAGCGCGAGGCCGAGGCGGCTGCGGCCGTCGCAGAGCACCTCGCGATCCCGCTGAGGGTTGTGCGAATCACTGGTCTGCAGGTGGGCGCGCCGTAACCGTTCAGGGGTTCGGAAACTCGGATCATCTCGATCGGTTGTGAGTTCGTGATCGGGTACGATCGCGCTCGGCGGCGAAACGTGATCTACGTTGGGTGTTGGACACGCAGCGCCTCATCGCCGAACTCGATACCGAGCGGGCGCGTAGCCAGCGGCTCGAGTTGCAGATCGGTGAGCTACTCGGGCAGGTCGCGGCGCTGACGCAGAAGGTGACGGAGCTGAGGGAGCGGCTGGGTCAGAACTCGCGAAACTCGCACCGGCCGCCGTCGAGCGACCCACCAGGGACCACCGGGAACAGCGGCAGCGGCCAGCGCCGCAAGAGCGGGCGGCCGCGCGGCGGCCAACGCGGTCACCGCGGCTCGCGGCGCGAGCTCGTCGCCGCAGACAAGGTCGATGATGTCGTCGACCTCTATCCGGCCGAGTGTGAAAATTGCTGGGCGGCGCTGCCCGAGCAGCCCGACCCCGACGCGAAGCGATACCAGTGGATCGAGATACCGCCCCTCCGGCCGTACATCAAAGAGACCCGGCGCCACGAGGTGGCCTGTCCGTGTTGCGGGCACAAGACCCGCGCTGCCTACGACGAGCAGGAGATCTCTGTGTCGCCGTTCGGCCCACGGCTGATGGGCGTGGTCGCGCTGCTCACCGGCGTCTACCACGTGAGCCGGCGCAGTGCGGCCAAGCTGCTATCGGACCTCGTCGGTATCCCGATCTCGCTCGGCGCGGTCAGCGCGGTCGAGGCGCGCGTGTCCGATGCTGTCGAGCCCCCTGTCGCCGAGGCGTGGCAGCGGGTCGAAGGCGCGCCGATCAAGCACACCGACGGCACGACCTGGCTCAAGGCCGGCACGGTGCTCGCGCTATGGACCATCGCATCGACGGCGGCGACGGTGTTCAAGATCGTCGCTGATGGCTCGCGTGCGACGCTCGCGCCGCTGTACGGCGCGCTCCGCGGCATCTTGGTGAGCGACCGCGCCACGGCGCTGGCGTTCTGGGCGATGGAGCGCCGCCAGATCTGCTGGGCGCATCTCTTGCGCAAGTACGTGTCGTTCTCCGAGCGCGCCGGGCCGGCCGGCGAGTTCGGGCGGCAGCTCCTCGACTACACCGGGTTGCTGTTCGACTACTGGCACGACTACAAGGCGGGCAGGCTGGACCGCGCGACGTTCCTTGCGTGGATGGCTCCAGTGCGCGCACAGGTCGAGGCCGTGCTCGAGCGTGCGGTCGCGTCCGGAATCGACCGACTCGCCGGCTCGTGCGCCAATATCCTCGACCACCGCGCCGCGCTGTGGACGTTCATCGACGTCGATGGCGTCGAGCCGACCAATAACCATGCCGAGCGCGAGCTCCGTGCCTTTGTCCTCTGGCGCCGCCGGAGCTTCGGCACGCAGAGCGACCGCGGCAGCCTGTTCGCCGAGCGGCTGATGACCGTTGCCCACACCGCGCGCAAGCAGCGCAAGGACGTGCTCTCGTTCCTCACCGCCTGCTGCCAGGCGCAGCTCGACGGCACCCGCGCGCCGTCGCTATTCGCCGCGGCGTAGCCCCTCATGCGGCGACCGCCGTGGTCGCCGACGCGGAGGTCGCCATCGGGTAGTAGCGCGTGTGGTGCCGCTTCCCAATGGCACGTACCCGCCCGTCGCGCCGCAGCCGTGCGACCGCGACCTGCAACACACGCGGCGCGACGCCGACCTGCGGCGCCAAGGTCGTCATCGTCTCCCCGGGGCGCTGACACAGCACCGCGTAGAATCGCTCGCCCAGCGCGACCAACTCAGCGGGCGCTCGTCGCGGCGCTCCTTGCTTCCGCGTGCGCACAGGCTTGGTCGGCGCGCTCGCCCGCGCCGATGACAATGCTGGCGGCACGGCAGCGAACGCGCGCGCCACCGCCGCTGCTGCCGAGGCCCGCAGCGCGTCGATGTGCTGCCGAACGAGGTCTTCGATCTGCTTCGCGAGCTCGGGGTTCGTCGTCATGACCTCCACGTCGCACACAGCGATCAACCCGGCAACGCCACCCCTGAACGGTTACCGCGCGCCTGGTTACGTTCAGGGCCGCAACGCGCTCCTAGTCCAGACCGGTGCAGCCGTCTTCGAACCGCGCGGCGGTCTCCTCGCTCTCGGGTTGATTGCTGGCGCGCACTACGTCGACTGCACCCCCGCGTTCGTGGTCACGGCACAACGCGTGCTCGACCTCTACTTCGACGGGCGAGTGCAACTGGCAGCGCCGCTGATCGATCGCCCGCAGGCGCAGGTCGTCGCTGAACTGCGGCGGGAGGGGTTTCCGATCGCTCTGACTTATTCGTGCGAAGCAGGCACGACACCGGCTTGCGGCGTCTGCCTCTCGTGTCGCGATCGGAGCGCCGCGTGACCCCGCCAATCAAGACACTTGCCCGAACGCAGACGCTCAAGCATCCGCTCGGCGAGCGCATTGAGACGCCCCTGCTCGTGCCCTCGTTCTCCAGCCGCGGGTTTCCGCCACGAGAGCCACCTGACACGCACGTCGCGAAGCTGTTCGATACGATCCTTCCGGCGCTGACCGGTAGCGCGCTAATCAGCGCCTACGACATTCACTACCAGCAGATCGTCGATCCTTCTGCCGCACCGGTGACAGTGACCTTCCCGGAGATGGTCATCCTGGACAGCGGTGGGTACGAAATAGGGACCCTCGACGACCTCTCGACGCCGTTCCACGTGCCCGGCAACCCTCAACCGTGGTCGCTTGAGTTCTACGAGGCCGTCCTG
>VBLP01000525.1:0-9196 GCA_005887925.1 Deltaproteobacteria bacterium
GAGCTGCAAGAGCAAGGTCGGCTGCGATCACCGCAAGGGCGAGATGATGGCGTCGGTCGAGGGCACGCTCGCCGCGCTGTATCCGACGCGGACCTGGGGCGAGGCCGACGACAGCGCGGTCGACGGGCCGGCGGGCGACGAGCTCGCCGCGCTGGCCGACGAGCTCGCCGGTGAGCTCAACGCGGCGACCTTCGTGCGGCAGGGCGGCGACGACGAGCCGTGCGATTACCTCTACGTGCTGTGCATGGGCCGCTCGCCGTGCGCGATCCAGGTCCGCGATCACGGCGTGCCCGCGCCCGACGAGTGGACCGCCAGCGACGCGCTCCACGAGCTCTACCTGCGCGTCGTCATCAGCCAGCGCGCGCGGATCGCGGCGGTCCAGCAGGTCGCCGTCGAACTCGCCCGCTCGGCGCGCGGCTTCGTGATCTGCGAGCGGCCGCGCGCCGGCGTGTACGACGCGCCGCTCCTGCCGCGGATGCAGAAGCTGGTCGCGATCCTGCCGGCCTACGAGCTGTTGCACGTCGACTTCGGCGAGATCGCGCATGCGCCGCCCGGCTATCACGCCGGGGGCTGGCGCGAGCTGTTCGGCGGCGAGCCCGCGATCGCCAACTACCTGTTCTATCCCCAGCCGACGACGATGATCGCGACCGGGTTGATCGAGTATCCGGGCGAGTACCCGGGCGAGCCCCGCGCGTACCGAGGCGCACGCGCGTGAGCGACCTCGAGATCGTCGACGAGTGCCTCGGGGTCCTGCGCGAGCTGGTCGACGACATCGGCGCCGTGTCGGCGCGCATCGTCGAGCACGACGAGCTGCGCACCGGCGTGCCGGCGCGGACCCTGGCGCTCGGCGGCGGCGAGTACCTGCGCGTCGAGCTCGGATCGCGCCACAGCCGCAACGCCGATGTCGAGGTCGCGTTCGATCGCACCGTCCGCCAGCTCCGCGCGATCCGCCGGCGCTGGGAGATCGCCCGGCTGCCCGAGGTCAGCGTGACGCACGGAGCGTCGCCGAGCCAGGGCAAGGTCCTCGAGCGGATCGAGAGCTACCTGCGCGGGCTCGCCGGGATCGATCGCGCCTGCAACGCGTTCCTCACCCGCGGTACGGCGCCGGCCCCCCGGCTGGTCGCCGCGGCGCGGCCGCCCGACGAGCTCGAGGCGATGCGCTGGCCGTTCCTGGCCCGCCGCGCCCTGGCCAATCACGCCCCCGGCAGCTCGCACGGCGAGATCGTCGATCCCGACGCCTACGCGATGAGCTTCTGGTACGACGCCGTGCTCGTGGTCCTGCTCGTCGAGCCCTACGCCGTCGACTTCGTCCGCCACCGGGCGCGCCAGGTCGCGCGCGAGCTCGCCAACCTGCTGCCGCTGCTCGAGCCCGACCCCGAGGCGCCCGCCGCGATCCGCCGTCCGCCGAGCCCGCCCTGATCCCGTCGGTGGTGGCGGCCGGCGCCGCCGGCTACGGCGTGCCGATCAGCGCCTTGAGCAACGATGCGTCGCCCTCGAGCGCGCAGCGCTGCATGTAGAGGCGCAGCCCGCGCTCGCCGCCGAGCTCCTCGCCACCACCGGCGCGGCCCGGCCCGCCGTGCAACAGCTGCGGCAGCACCGTTCCCGGCCCCGGGCTCTGCGATGCCATCTTCGACGAGCCCAGGTACAGCCGGCCGACCCACGGCGCCGCCGCCGCGGCGAACCTGCCGACCCAGTCGCGGTCGTCGGAGTACGCCGAGCTGACCAGGCAGCCCTCGCCGCGCGCCACGAACGCCGCCGCGATCTCGGGGTCGCCCGAGAACGGCGCGACCGTGATCACCGGGCCGAAGATCTCGCGATCGTGGAGCGGCGCGCAGCTGTTCGGCGTCGACGTCGCCCGCACCACCGGACCGACGAAGTAACCCTTGCCCGCGGGCACGCCGACCGGCTCGATCTCGCCGGTGCCGCCGAAGATCGACGACGTCGCCTCCGCCAGCTCGGCGATCCCGGCGCGCACGTCGTCGCGCTGCTGCGCCGTCGCCAGCGGACCCATGCCGACGCCGTCGTGCGCCGGGTCGCCGACCGCGATCCGGCCCAGCCGCTCGCGCAGCGCGTCCGCGACATCGCCCGCGCGCTCCGCCGGGACCAGCACGCGCCGGATCGCCGTGCACTTCTGCCCCGTCTTCTGGGTCATGTCGCGCACCAGGTCGAACACGAACAGCGCGCCGGTCTCGGCCGCCAGCTCGACATCGGGCGCCAGCACCGCCGCGTTCAGGCTGTCCGCCTCGAGGTTGAGCCGCACCCCGTGGCGCGCGATCACCGGCTGCTCGCGCAGCACGCGCGCGGTCGCGCTGCCACCGGTGAACGCCACGACGTCGCCCGGCCCCAGGTGATCGAGCAGCGACCCGGCCGGGCCGACCAGCAGCTGCAGCGCACCGGCCGGCACGAGCGGCGCGAACAGCTCCGTCATCCGGTGCGCGACCAGCGCCGTCGCCGTCGCCGGCTTGGCGATCACCGGCATCCCCGCCAGCAGCGCGCACGCCAGCTTCTCGCACAGCCCCCAGCCCGGGAAGTTGAACGCGTTGATGTGCACCGCCACCCCCGTGCGCGGCGCCCAGACGTGCTGCCCGGCCATCCGCGCCGTGCGCCCCACCTGGATCACCTCGCCGTCCGCCAGGAGCCGCGCCCCGCCCAGCCGCGCTCCGAGCTCGGCGTAGTGCGACAGCGTCGCGGCGCCGCCGTCGATGTCGAACTTGGCATCGCCGCGCGTGTTGCCGCCGTTGGCCACCGCGAGCGCGATCAGCTCCTCGCGCGCCCCGTGGATCGCCCTGGCCAGCCCGGCCAGCAGCGCCCCGCGCTGCGCGAACGTCATGCCGCCCAGCTCGCGGGCGCCCGTGGCCCGCGCGTGCTGGAACGCCCCGCCGAGGTCATGGCCGCCGGCGTGGACCTCGGCCAGCACCGCCTCCGTCGCCGGGTTCACCAGCGCCGTCTTCGGTCCCGATCCGGCCGACCACGCTCCCGAGAGGTAACTGGCGAGCAACTGCATGTCACCTTCTTACCGTACTCCGCGCGCGATGAGCGAGCGCCCGCCCGCCATCGATACGCAAGGCGGGCTCGGCAGCGCGTCGCGGTCCGGGGTATCGTCCGGCGGTTCGATGGGCTCGGCTCTGACCAGACGCCTCGCGATGGGGCTCGCGCTGCTCGTGATCGTCGTGATCGGCGGCGGGGTGGGCTACTACCTGATCGGCCGCGGGGCGTGGACGCTGGGCGACTGCGTCTACATGACCATGATCACGGAGTACGCGCGCGCGTTCACGGTGGTGCTGCTCGTGTTCGGCACCGGCAGCATCGTGTACTTCGCGTCGACGGTCACCGCGTTCATCATCGAGGGCGACCTCAAGAACGTGCTGTTCGCGTCGCGGCTCAAGAAACGGATGAAGCGCATGAAGGATCACGTCGTGGTGTGCGGCGCCGGGTCGACCGGCCGCAATGTCATCGAGGAGCTGCTCACCACCGGCGTCCCGGTGGTCGCGATCGACATCCGCGAGAGCGAGCTGCGCGAGATCGCGGAGAAGTTCCCGAAGGCCGAGTACTCGTACATCGTCGGCGATGCCACCGACGACGACGTGATGGCCGGAGCCGGCCTCGAGCGCGCCCGCGGGCTGGTGGCGGCGCTGTCGTCGGACAAGGACAACCTGTACCTGACGGTGTCGGGCCGCCAGCTCAGCCCGGCGGTGCGGATCGTCGCGCGCTGCGCGGAGCTGTCGCACGTCGAGAAGATCCGCAAGTCGGGCGCCGACGCGGTGGTGTCGCCGAACTTCATCGGCGGGATGCGGCTGGTGTCCGAGCTGCTGCGGCCGGCGGTGGTGCGGTTCCTCGACGACATGCTGCGCGACCGCCGCGCGGCCTACCGGATCGAGGAGATCCGGCTCGGCGACGGCACGGTCGGGCTGGGCGCGACCCTGCGCGAGGCCCGCGTCCGCGAGCGGTTCGGCATGACGGTGCTCGCGGTGCGCGCGAGCGACAACCAGTCGTGGGTCTACAACCCCGACGCGAACGAGAAGCTCGCCCCGGGCATGACCCTGGTGGTGCTGGGCTCGGCGGAGCAGGTGGCCGAGCTGCGCCGGGCGACCGCGTGACCGCGCGCCGTGCTATCAGCGAGGAGCGTGGCGGATGATCCCCGGCTGAGCACGAAGATCAACCGCGGCGTCGCGTGGGCGGCGGCCGCCCAGACGGTGATCGCCATCACCGACATGGTGTCGCAGATCGTCGTGGTCGCGCTGTTCGTGTCGTCGGACGACCTCGGGGTCGCGGCCGGCGCGACGGCGTTCTACACCCTGCTCGACACCGCCGCCGACTTCGGGGTGACCTCGGCGCTGATCCAGCGCGACGATCACACCCCCGACGCGGTGTCGACGGTGTTCTGGTTCAACCTGCTGGTGTCGCTCGGGCTGGTGGTCGCGCTGCTCGGGCTCGGCCCGCTGTACG
The DNA here is from genome assembly GCA_005887925.1 of Deltaproteobacteria bacterium. Taxonomy (GTDB): domain Bacteria; phylum Myxococcota_A; class Polyangia; order Haliangiales; family Haliangiaceae; genus JABFXX01. The sequence goes on from VBLP01000525.1 coordinate 4,447, forward strand.
GCCGCTTCGTGCACAAGCCGGTCGTCGGCTGGCTGCTGGTGGCCTACGGCGGCAAGATGCTGGTGCAGAACCTCTACGCGATCCCGTTCGCGATGCTGCGCCGCGAGCTGCGCTACGCCGAGATCGCGGTGGCGCGGACGGTAGCCCATGTCGGCGAGAGCATCGCGCGCATCGTGTTCGCCGCGCTGGGCTACACGGTGTGGTGCTGGACGCTCGCCGCGCTGACCCGCAGCCTGGTGTTCGGCGTGATCATGCAGTGGCGGCATCGCTTCGTGCCCCGCCTGGTGTTCCAGCCCCGCGAGGTCCTGCCGTACGTCCGGTTCGGCGTGCGCACCGCGGCGAGCCAGATCCTGTACCGGCTGTACACCAGCCTCGACTACGCGGTGGTGCTCCGCGCGTTCGGCGAGCGCGCCAACGGGATCTACACGCTGGCGGCGTTCATCATGCTCGAGCCGGTGCGGACGATCTCCAACGTCGTGATCGACGTCGCGTTCCCTGCGTTCGTGAAGATACAAAGTGACCGGACGAGGCTGGTCGATCAATTCCTCAAGTTCACGCGCCTCAATCTGATCGCGGTGCTGCCGTTCGTCGGTTTGATCTTGCTCGTGATCCCGGACTTCCTGCACGCGTTCTACGAGTCGTCGCGCTACATCCTGTGCATCGTCGGGGCGCTGCGCGCGCTCAGCTTCCTGGGCCCGCCGCTGCTCGACGGCATCGGCCGGCCCGAGCTCACGCTGCGCTACATGGTGTCGGCCACGGTGGCGGTGCCGGCGATGTTCGTGGTCGGCGCGCTCGCGCTCGGCGATCGGCTCGACTTCCTGTCGGTCGCGGTCGCGTGGGCGGCGGGGTATCCGCTCGCGTTCCTGGTGCTGGGGTACCTGGTGGTCCGATCGATCGATCTCCCGCTCGCGCCGTACCTGCGCGCCTCCGCCGGGATCTGCGCGTGCTGTGTCGGGGGCGCGCTCGGTGGCCTCGCGATGCTGTGGGCGCTCGCCGGGGCCTCCGACTTCGTGCGGATGATCGCCGTCGGCGGCACGGCGCTGGCGGTGACTATCCTGCTGCTCGCGACGTGGCAGGGGATCACACCGCGATCGATCGGCCGTGCCCTGCGTGGTTAGGGCGGCTGGTCGGGCAAAACGCCACGACGGGGTGTCAAAAACTCGACAGTCTGTGGGGATCCCACCAGCTGCAGAGACTCGGGGGGTTGTGGTAGTCCCATCGTATGGACGTCACTCGCGGCATCTCGGGGCCGGCGCGCTCGCCGGTCGTGCCGCCCGGGCCGCCGGGGTCGCGGTCCGCGGGAGCAGCGTACAAGCCGAGCGCCTCGATCGTCGTCGGGTCGCACAACCGGCTCGGTTGCCTGTGCGAGCTGCTCGAGCGCTTCCTCGCGCAGGACTTCACCGACTTCGAGGTCATCGTGATCGAGCAGAGCACGGTGTCCACCGCGGAGCAGCGCGGACGGCTCGCCGAGCTCGCGAGCGATCCACGGATCCGGATCTATCCGCGGTCGCCGCTGGGCGGTGCCGGGGCGCGCAACGAGGGCTGTCGGCTCGCCCGCGCCGACATCATCGTCGCGTTCGACGACGACGACCTGCCGGCGTCGCACGCGTGGCTGTCGACCCTGCTGCGCAACTTCGACGATCCGCGCTGCCTCGGCGTCAGCGGGCGGCACATCCTCGAGAACGGACCGAACCCGCCGTACGCCAACATGGCGCGGGCGCGCCAGCGCGTGCTCAGCTACTCGCCGCTGATGTGGCAGCGCTGCTTCCCGCGCAGCGACGTGCGCTCGCACAAGATCGAGAACCTGATGGGCGGCAACTCGGCGGTACGGCGCAGCGTCCTCGAGCGCTGCGGCCTGTGGGATGCCTTCACCCGGTGCGAGAACGAGAACTCGCTGTGGTTCCGGCTGCGCAGGAAGCTGCGGCCGGGCGAGTACCTCGTGTTCGACCCCCAGGCGACGATGATCCGCCGGCTCGACGTCGAGGGCGGCATGGCCAAGCGCAAGCTCGGCGTGTTCGCGTTCGGCTGGGCGATGTTCGAGTACTTCCACAAGATCATCGGCTACTACCATCCGGTCCGGTTCGTCGGGCTCTATCCGATCTACTTCGGTTTCTTCTTCTGGGTGATCTGCACGTGGACCTGGAACGAGAGCGCCAAGTACCGCGGCAAGCACGCCCGGGCGCTCGCCACGCTCGCCGGGTTCTTCCTGCTGCAGCCGGTGTCGTGGACGGTCTGGCTGGCGCGGCTGGCGCTCGATCGGCTGCGCAGGGGCCCCGAGAAGCGCGAGACCGAGTTCGCCCCGTACCCCGACGCGGTGATCTGCGACGAGCTGACCTTCGCGGCGTAGGCGCGCCTGGTCAGCGCCGGCCGAGCAGGTCGGCGAGCACGCCGCGGCGCGGCGGGACGTCGAGGTCGATCAGCAGCCGGTCGACCTCGGCGAGCCGCTCGGCGGTGCGCGCGATCGCCACGAAGATCGTCGCGACCGTGTCGGAGCGGTCGTGCGACCGGATCAGACCGATCGAGTGCATCGCCAGGCCGGCGGCGCGAAGCAGGGCGCCGAGCTCGCGCACCGTCCACTCCTGGATGTGCGCCGGGTTGCCCGGCGGCCCGGGGTCGCGCAGGCCGCGCGTCAGGTGGCGCTCGGGCGTCGACAGCAGGATCACCTCGGCCGCGTCGTGCGCCGCGCGCAGCTTGGCGAGCAGCCGGTGCGGGTCCGGCAGGTGCTCGATCACGTCGGCGCTGACCACGACGCTGCCGGCGAGCTCGTCGGCGGTGACCGGCAGCGCGGCGGCGTCCTGCAGATCGTGGTCGCGCCAGTCGAGCGCCGGCGCGGTGGCGCGGGCGCGCGCGAGGTTCGCGCCGCGATCGATGCCGATCGTCGGGCAGCGCGCCGCCAGCGGGATCAGCTTCGCGCCGTTGCCGCAGCCGACGTCGATGATCCGCCGCGCCGGCAGCGCCGCGACCAGCGCGTCGGCCGCGACGTACACATCGGGCTGCCACTGCTTGCGCAGCCGACTCACGCGCTGGTGCGGATACGCCGGCGTATCGCGGCGGCGGTAGCGTGCGGCAGTCCAGCTCGGCGTCGGCACGGTCAGCGCGCCGGCGGCTCCTCGGGAGCGATCTTCGACGCGTGGAGACCGGCGACGTTCAACGCCGCCTCGAAGCGCCCGAAGATCCGGCGCGCCGCGGCCACCAGCCCGGGCGGGCCGTGGCGCGCCACGAACGCGGCATCGATCGCGGTGCCGCTCAGCATCCAGGTCGCGAGCTCGCTGACGATCGACTCTCGCGTCCACGGGATGCGCTTGCGCTTGTGCGACGGCACGCCGGGCGTCGCCTCGGGAGATCCCGCGGCGGCCGCCGGCGCCGGCTCCTGCGCCGCCGCGGACCCCGCCTGGTCGCGCGGCCTGGCCGCCGGCGCGGCGTCGGCGCGATCCGCCGTGCGAGCCGGGCGACCTCGCGGCTGCTTCGCCCGCCGCTCGAGCTCCTTCTCGACAATGGCGCGCACCGCGGCCAGCGCGAGCTCGCGAATTTCAGTCTCGAATCGCGCGACCTGGTCGGTCAGCGCAGCGTGGTCATCGGGATGCAGCGCGAGGGCCGTGCCGGTGCGTGAACGACGGCGGGCGCCCTGCGCGCTCGCACTGCCCGAAGAAGGGGGCCGTGTCATCTGGCCCCTTGTATCACGAGCCGGTTCCACACTGGGTGTTGCGACGGCGCGCATCGCGCGATTCCCTACGATCCGAGACTACGCCAGCGTGGTCACGCGGTCGCCGAGACTACGCCAGCGTGGTCACGCGGTCGCCGAACAGCCGTTCGATCCGGGTCAGAAGGTCCTCGGTCGGTGATACCGCCCATGCGTCGGGCAGGGTGACCACGGTCTCCGATCGCTGGGGGATCTTGAGCCGCAGCACGGCCTGGCAGCTGCCGCGCGCGGCATTGGCCAGGATGGTCTTGAGCTCGTCGATCTGGTCGTGGGTCAGCTGGTCGGCGTTGAGGTGGATGTCGACCCGCGAGGTCTTCTGCTGGCGGAGCTCGGACAGCGGCGCCGCCACCTCGAGCAGCATCTTCCACTCGGGGGACTCGGCGTTGCCCTCGTTCTTGACCGCGCCGGTGCACAGGATCGGCTCGTCGCTGACCAGCACGTGGCGGACCTTCTCGAACGTCTTGGGGAACGCGATGACCTCGAGCACGCCCTCGGTGTCCTCGAGCATGAACCGCGCCATCTTGTCACCCTTCTTGGTGATCATCTCGCGGTACTGGCTGACCGAAGTCGCTCGTCGTCGCGCTCGCATAGCGCACCAGATCCGAGCGGTAGCGATCGAGCGGATGCCCCGAGACATAGAACCCGAGCGCCTCCTTCTCGAACGCCAGCAGCTGCTTGGGGCCCCAGGGCTCGATGTCGGGGTAGACCTCGCCCACGCCGGAAGTCCCGGGGGTGGCGCGCATCGGCTCGCTGGCCGCGAACAGGCCGAACAGCGAGGTCTGTCCGCTCCGCCGATCGCGCTGCTCCGACGCGCCGCGTTCGAGCGCCGAGTCGAGCGCCGCCAGCAGCTGCGCCCGCCCGCCGTTTCCATGGTTTCCACGGGGGAGGACCCCCGCACCGCCGGCAAAGCCGTCGGGGTCCCCACCCGCCGCGATCGGGCTTCGCCCGTCGTTCCCACGGGGGAGGACCCCCGCACCGCCGGCAAAGCCGTCGGGGTCCCCACCCGCCGCGATCGGGCTTCGCCCGTCGTTCCCACGGGGCAGGACCCCC
>VBLP01000525.1:9316-16353 GCA_005887925.1 Deltaproteobacteria bacterium
GGACCCCCGCCCCGCCGGCAAAGCCGTCGGGGTCTCCACCCCCCGCGATCGGGCTTCGCCCGTCGCTGCCCGGCAGGCCGTCGAGCGCGCCCGACTTGATCAGCTGCTCGAGCACCCGGCGGTTGCACCTCTGGGTGTCGACCCGGCGGCACAGCTCGTAGAGCGAGATGAACCGGCCCTCTCTCGCGCGCGCGTCGAGGATCGCCTCGACCGCCGTGCCGCCCACGCCCTTGACCGCGCCGAGCCCGAACCGGATCAGCTTGCCGCCATCGGCGCCGAGGGTGACCGTGAAGTCCTGCAGCGACTCGTTGATGTCGGGGCGCTCGACCACCAGGCCCATCGCGCGGGCCTCGGCGATGAACTTGACGATGTTGTCGACGTTGTCGGCGTCGCACGACATCAGGCCGGCCATGAACTCGTGCGGGAAGTGCGCCTTGAGGTACGCGGTCTGGTACGTGATCCAGCCGTACGCCGCCGAGTGCGAGCGGTTGAACCCGTAGCCGGCGAAGAACGCCATCAGCTCGAACACCTGGTCGGCGATCCGGGCATCGACCGCCTTCTTCTTGCCCATCGCGCGGCGCAGCAGGTCGGCGCCGCCGAGCGAGTACCCGGCGAGCACCTGCGCGATCTGCATCACCTGTTCCTGGTAGACGATCACGCCGTAGGTATCGGCGAGCACCGGCTCGAGCCAGGGGTGGGGATACTCGACCTTCTTCTTGCCGTGCTTGCGGTCGATGAAGTCGTCGACCATGCCGCCCTCGAGCGGCCCCGGCCGGTACAGCGCGACCGCGGCGACGATGTCCTCGAGGCAGTCGGGCTTGAGCTTCTTCAGGATCTCGCGGAAGCCGCTGGACTCGAGCTGGAACACCCCGGTGGTGTCGCCGCGCGTGATCATCTTGAACACGTCGGGGTCGTCCTTGCGGATCGTGTCGATGTCGAACTCGTCGCCGGGCGGTCGCTGCTGGTTGATCAGCTTGACCGTGGTCTGCAGCACGGTGAGCGTCTTGAGGCCGAGGAAGTCGAACTTGATGAGACCGACCTTCTCGACCTCCTTCATCGCGAACTGGGTGACGATCTCGTCGTTCTGGCCCCGGAAGCACGGCACGTACTCCCACAGCGGCTTCTCGGCGATGACGATGCCGGCCGCGTGCATGCCGGCGTTGCGGTTGAGGCCCTCGAGCGCGGCCGCGAGGTCGAGCAGCTCGCGGTGCAGCGGGCTCTCGTTGTAGAGCTGCTTGAGCTCGGGCGTCTGCTCGATCGCCTCGCGCACCGGCGGCGACTTGCCCTGGACCGGCTCGGGCACGAGCTTGGCCAGCTTGTCGGCCTCGGCGAACGGGATCTCCATCGCCCGCGCGATGTCGCGGATCACGCCGCGCGCCTTGAGCTGGTGGAACGTGGCGATCTGGCCGACCTGGTCCTTGCCGTACTTGTCCTGGACGTACTTGATGACCTCGCCGCGCCGGTTCATGCAGAAGTCGACGTCGAAGTCCGGCATCGACACGCGCTCGGGGTTGAGGAACCGCTCGAACAGCAGCTTGAACTCGATTGGATCGATGTCGGTGATGCGCAGCGCCCAGGCCACCACGGAGCCGGCGCCCGAGCCGCGGCCCGGGCCGACCGGGATGCCGTGCTCCTTGGCCCAGTTGATGAAGTCCCAGACGATCAGGAAGTAGCCCGAGAACCCCATCTTCTGGATCACCGCGAGCTCGGAGTGGCAGCGCTCGCGGTAGCGATCCGGATCGAACGCGATGCCGCGGCCCGCGAGCTCCTTGAATCGGCGCTCGAGGCCCTTGTCGACCAGCTGCGTGATGTGCGAGTCGAGGGTCTCGCCCTCGGGGACCTGGTAGGTCGGCAGGAACATCTCGTCGAGCTTGAGCTTGACGTTGCAGCGCGCGGCGATCGCGGCGGTGTTCTCGATCGCCTCGGCGACGTCCTTGAACGACGCCTCCATCTCCGCCGGCGACTTCAGGTAATAGCTGTCGACCACGTGCTTGAGCCGCTTCTCGTCCTTGAGGCTCTTGCCGGTCTGGATCGCCATCAGCACGTCGTGCGCCGCGGCGTCGGCGCGGTAGACGTAGTGGCAGTCGTTGGTCGCGACCAGCGGGATGCCGAGCTTCCGGCCCATCCGGATCAGCTCGCCGTTGAGCGTCGCCTGCTCGGATGTCGGCGTCGGCATCAGCTCGAGGTAGAAGTTGCCGGGCGCGAACATGCTGGCGTACTCGCGGGCGATCTCCTCGGCAGCGGCCACGCCGTTCTTCTCGAGGGTCTGCGCGATCTCGCCGCCGAGGCACGCCGACGTGCCGATCAGCCCGTCGCTGCGCTCGCGCAGCAGCTGCTTGTCGATCCGCGGGTTGTAGTAGAAGCCCTCGAGGTAACCCTTCGAGTTGAGGAACGACAGGTTCCGGTATCCGACCTCGTTCTCGGCGAGCAGGATCAGGTGGTAGTTGCGGCGGTTGGTCCGGTCGTGGCGATCGGTGGCGGCGACGTAGGTCTCGCAGCCGAAGATCAGCTTGACCCCGGCCTGCTTGGCCTCGGTGTAGAGGTCGACCGCGCCGAACATGTTGCCGTGGTCGGTGACCGCGACGGTGTCCATCCCGAGGTCCTTGACCCGGGGAAACAGGTCCTTCACCCGGATCGCGCCATCGAGCAGGCTGTACTGGGTGTGGAGATGGAGATGGGTGAACCCGGGCATGACGAGCCGCCCTGATCTAGCGCATCCCCCCGACACTCCCGAGCGGCGGCGCCGGCTTTGTTCCGCGGCCACGGCTGCGAGCCTCGTGATTCCGCCGGTGTAGCGCACGGCTGGCGCGTCCGATGTTTGCCAGCGCACGCGCTTGTCATCCGGAGATTCACGGTCCCGATTCGGCCTCACCCGGCGGCGGAGGCGATCCCGGCTGCGCAGGCTTCGAACGCCGGCGCGATCACGCGATAGCAGCGGCTCGACCGTGCGCCGAGCACATACACCGCTTCAAGGCAAAATGCCTCGATCGGTGGAATGCCGTGGTGGGCAATACGGAAATGAGACAGCGAGTCCGGAGCGAACCACAGATTGTTGCTGCGAGCGCCGGGAATCGACAGCTAACAATACCGTTCGCACCAACAAAAAACTATTTCACTGTTTTAAGCGCTTTTCATAGACATCGATTCTCCGACGTGAAAAATGCTTCACATCGCAGAAATCTGAGGCCGCGCACCCCGCGCACGCTCTACCGGAAGGTGATGTATGCATATCAGCCGTTTTCGAGAGAAGAAGTCGCTCGCCATTGCCAGGAAGAACCGCCTCGAGATCATCAAGGCACAGCTGAACCGCCGCGACATGATCAAGGCCGGTCTGCTCGGCGCAGGTGGCTGTCTGGTGCTCAAGAATGGGCTCAGCCAGTGGGCGTCGGGATATGCGTGGGGTGACAAGGGCCCGGGCGGCGGCGGAGGAGGCGGCAGTGACGGAAGCGGCAGTGGCACCACCGTCGTCAGCCCGCCGACCCGCGCGTTCATCGAGGCGCTGCCGATCATGCCGGTTCGCCAGCCGGTCGCGACGCTGACCGGGCCGACGCCGACGATCGCGCCCAACACCGCGGGCGGCGAGGGCCGGACCCGGCCGCACCAGGCGTTCGGGGCGTATCCGACCAAGTTCACCTTCCCCCCGGCGCTGAAGTTCCAGACCCATCAGAAGGCGGGGACCGTGATCATGTCCCCGGATCTGCCGCCGCAGCCGATCTGGGGCCTCGACGGCCAGTATCCGGCGCCGACCCACTACGGGACCTACGGGCAAGAGATCCTGGTCCGCAACTTCAACGACCTGCCGGCGAACTCGCAGAACGGCGGGTTCGGCATGAACACGGTGACCACCCACCTGCACAACGCGCACACGCCGTCGGAGAGCGACGGCTTCCCGTGCGACTTCTTCGCGCCGGGGAAGTTCTACGATCACCACTATCCGCACGTGCTCGCCGGGTTCGGCTCGACCCACGTATCGACCAACGGCGACGTCAACGAGGCGCTGGGCACGCTCTGGTACCACGACCACCGCGTCGACTTCACGGCGCAGAACGTCTACAAGGGCCTGACCGGCTTCTACTGCATGTACAACCAGCTCGACACCGGCAACGAGACCACCGGCTTCCGGCTGCCCGGCGTCCAGGCGTCGAGCAACGCGTACACGCCGCTGCTCTACGACGTGCCGCTGATGCTCGCCGACCGCGTGTTCGATCCCAATACCGGCCTGCTGTTCTTCGACCTGTTCAACTTCGACGGGATCCTCGGCGACAAGTTCCTGGTCAACGGCAAGATCCAGCCGTTCTTCCAGGTCGAGCCGCGGCGCTACCGGTTCCGCGTCCTCAACTCCGGCCCGTCGCGGTTCTACCAGGTGTTCCTCACCGACCGGGGCACCAGCCCACAGATCCCGTTCTGGCACATCGCGACCGACGGTAACCTCCTGCCGCACCCGGTCAACGTCAACAACTTCATCGTCGCGGTCGCGCAGCGCGTCGACATCATCATCGACTTCTCGCAGTTCGCCGGAAAGACGCTGTACCTCGAGAACCGCATGGAGCAGATCTCCGGCCGCGGCCCGACGGGGGCCACCCTGGCGGCCGGCGCCGGCAACTTCCTGATGCAGTTCCGGGTCGGCACGGCGGTGACCCACGCCGACGCGAGCACGCCGCCGTCCGCGAGCCAGACGTTCTACTCGCTGCCGAGCACGAGCGCGCCGGCCCGCGTGTCGCGCACGTTCCGGTTCGAGCGCGGCAACGGCATGTGGCAGATCAACGGCCAGATCATGTCGAACGACTGCTCGCAGATCCGGCTCCAGGTCCAGCAGAACAGCGTCGAGTACTGGACCTTGCAGAACAACTCCGACGGGTGGATGCACCCCGTGCACGTCCACTTCGAGGAGCACCAGATCATGAGCCAGAACCTGGCCAAGGATACGACCGACAACTCGCGCAAGGACGTGATGCGCCTGCAGCACAACGAGTCGGCCACGCTGTTCTTCCGGTTCCGCGACTTCACCGGGCGCTACCCGCTGCACTGCCACAACGTCGTCCACGAGGATCACGCCATGATGCTGCGCTGGGACATCGTCCCGGCCCCCGGCGGCGACACCAACGGGACACCCTGAAGCGCGACGCACCGCGAAAGGACCATCATCATGGCCAACGACACTCCGACCCAGAAGCACTGGGCCACGCTCTCGGCGCGCGAGGTGCTCCGGCGGCGCTACTTCCCCGACGTCACGCTGCTGACCCACGAGGGCAAGAAGGTCCGGCTCTACGAGGACCTGGTCGAGAACAAGGTCGTCATGCTGAACTTCATGTACGCCCGGTGCCAGGGCATCTGCAGCCCGGTCACGGCCAACCTGCGCCGGGCGCAGCTGCTGCTCAGGGACCGCGTGGGCAAGGACATCTTCATGTACTCGTTCACGCTCAAGCCGGACGAGGACTCCCCCGAGGCTCTCGCCGAGTACGTCAAGGAGCGCAAGATCGGCCCCGGCTGGACCTTCGTGACCGGCCGGCCGGATGACATGGAGCTGGTGCGCCGCGGCCTCGGCTTCGTCGATTCCGATCCCAAGCTCGACGCCGACAAGAGCACCCACACCGGCATGGTGCGCTACGGCAACGAGGCGCTCACGCTGTGGGCCGCGTTCCCGGGCACGCAATCGCCTGAAGCGATCGTCAAGTCGATGCAGTGGGTCGCCTCGCCGCGCAAGGGCTGACCGCCCGGCGAGCCGATGCGGGCGGCGTTCGTGGTAAACAGCCTGACTCGACCATGAGCTCGGTCCTGCGGCTGTGCCGTCCTCCGGCGTCCTGGCTCGGCGCCTGCGCGTTCGGCGCCTGCGCGGTCGCGTGGCTCGGCTGTCATGGCGAGCCGCCGCCGGTCGCGCCGGGCGAACCGATCCCCGCGGCGCCCGAGGTCGCGCTGGGCACGATGCAGGCGGAGTGTGACGCGCTGCTCGCCGCGCTCTCGGCGTTCAAGCAGTGTCCGAACCTCGAGGACGAGGATCGCGCCGACATCGACGCGTGGACCGAGCGCGCCCAGCAGGACTTCGCCGCCGGCAAGAAGGCCAACCCGGAGCCCAACGCCCAGCACGCGATCGCCGCGGCGTGCCACAAGGCGGTCGCGTCGGTCGCCGCCGCCAGCGAGCGCTGCCACAACGGCAAGAAGCCGAAGCCGTGACCGGCGCGAGCCCGATCAGTCCAGGCCGAGCGCCTCGAGGTCGTCCTCGTCGAGGCCGAAGTAGTGCGCGGTCTCGTGCAGCACGGTGATCCGGATCTCCTCGGCCAGCTCGTCGGCGTCGCGGCACGCGCGCGCGAGGTTGCCGCGGAACAGCAGGATGTTGGTCACGGTCGGGGCGAGCGCGCCGTCCTCGGGCATCGGCGTGCCCTGGAACAGCCCGAGCAGCCGCGGGTCGAGGCCGTCGGCGACCAGCGCCTCCGACGGCGCGTCGTCGATCAGGATCGGCACGCGCTCGAGCTTGTCGCGGATCGACTCGGGCAGCTCGGCCAGCGCCTCCAGCGCGATCCGCTCGACCTCGTCCTCGCCGATCGTCAGCGCGCCGGCCCCGGCGGCGAGATCGAGCCGGCGGACCTCCTGCCAGGCGGCGATCATCTCGGCGCGGTCGCCGGCGGCCTCGTGGACCCGGCCGAGCAGGTGGAGGGCATCGGCCTCGAGCCCGGGGCCCGAGCGGGCGGCCTCGATCCAGCGCCGGGCAGCGGCGGGGTCATCAGCCGACAGCGCGAGCTCGGCGAGATCGAGCGCGAGGTCGCCGTCGTCGATCACCGAGCTGGCGAGCTCGCCGAGCGCGTCGCGCGCCGCCGCCGGCTCGCCGCGGGCGACCAGGGCCTGGGCCTTGATGTAGATCGCCTCGACCAGGTCGGCCTCGTCGTCGATGAAGTCGAACGCGGCGGCCAGGGTGTCGAGCGCGGCGTCGGGATCATCGCCGGCGTGGAGCTCGAGGCGCGCGATGCAGATGATCGGCATCGGATCGTCGGGCCGGAGCTCGCGCAGCAGGCGGTACTGCGCCAGCGCGTCGTCGGCCTCGC
>VBLP01000115.1:0-1421 GCA_005887925.1 Deltaproteobacteria bacterium
GGATCATGATCGTCAGCGCGCGGCGGGTCCAGCACTCGCCGATGTTGGGGCAGCTCGCGCTCTCGCACACCGTGTGCAGCTGGAGCTCCTTGACCATCGCGCGCAGCTCGAAGTACGCCGGCTTGGTCGGCAACGTCGCGCGGATCCACGGCGGGTGGCGGCGGCGCGGCGCCGGATCTGCCGGCTGACCGACCACCGGCAAATGGCGGCGCGATCCGGTGTCAGGCGACTCGGGCATCGAACGATCCATACCGCGGAAGCGCGGCGAACGCGACCTGCGCGCGCCGGCTCACCAGACGCAGGACACGCCGCCGAAGCGACGGATCTCGGTGTCCGCGGTGATCAGCGGGACGTCCTGCAGGATCGCCGTCGCGACGATGACGCGATCGGCCGGGTCGCGGTGGTCCCAGTCGAGCTCGAGGCTGCGCAGCCAGGTCGCGGTGTTCACCGGAAGCAGCTCGATGATCCCGCTCTTCTGGATGCGGCGCGTGAACTCCTGGATCGAGATCCCGATCTCGAGCTTGCCGCGCTGGACCTTGACGCCGAGCTCCCAGATCGAGATAGCGCTCGCGAACGCACCGCGGTGCTCAATCGCCTGCAGGCTCGCGGCGGCCGCGGACGACAGCTTGTCGGGGTCGACCGCCCACCACAGCAAGACGTGCGTGTCGAGCAGGACCACTCAGGTCTCCGGCCACTCGTCGGTGGTCGGGGCGAGGATGTCCTCGTGGTAGACGACCTTGCCGCGGACATCCGCGAACAGCTCGGCGGCCGAACTCCGGGTCTGGACCGGAACGACCTTCACCACCGGCCGGCCGTTGTCGGTGACCACGAGCTCCTCGCCGGTCTCCTCTACCTGGCGGAAATACTCCAGCATTTTCCCTTTCAGGAGGCTCTTGGACACCGTGGACATGGAAGGAGTATGACCATGGTCATGACCCTGGTCAACATCTCCTTGGGCTTTCTTCAGAGGTCGACGGCATGGCCCAGGGCGTCCTCGGTCGCGATCCGCAGCGCCTCGGCGAACGTGGGGTGGGCGTGGATCGTGTAGGCCAGGCTCTCGGCGTTGGCCTCGGTGGTCTTGGCCAGGGTGAGCTCGGCGATCAGATCGGTGACCGCGGGGCCGATCAGGTGGGCGCCGACCAGGGCGCCGGTCTCGGCGTGCCAGATCACCTTGACGAAGCCGTTGGGGTCGCCGGCCGCGGTGGCCTTGGCGAGCGCACGGAACGGCATCTTGCCGACCTTGATCGGGATGTTCTGGGCCCGCGCCTTGTCCTCGGTCAGGCCGACCGAGGCGATCTCGGGGTGGCAGTAGGTACAGGCCGGGATCGCGTCGTAGTGGACTTCCGGCGCGTGGACGCCGGCGATCTTCTCGGCGACGAACACGCCCTCGGCCGACGCGACGTGGGCCAGACCGCGGCCGA
>VBLP01000115.1:1715-9088 GCA_005887925.1 Deltaproteobacteria bacterium
ATCGTGACCTCGACGCCGAGCGAGCGGTAGAACGACGCGAACTCGACCCCGATCGCGCCGGCGCCGAGCACGACCATCGACGCGGGCTGCGCGGGCAAGGTCATCGCCTTGCGGTACTCGATGATGCGCTCGCCGTCGATCGCGATGCCGGGCAGCGACTTGGCGCGCGCGCCGGTGGCGAGGATGACGTGCTTGGTCTCGATCACCGAGCGGCCGTCGGCCGCAACGATCTGGATCCGGTGCGGCTTCCACGGGCCGGGGCGGGGCAGCAGCGTCGCCGTGCCGGCGAGGTGGGCGATCTTGTTCTTGCGGAACAGAAAGCCCACGCCCTTGCTGACCTTGTCGGCGATCGCGCGGCTGCGCTGGATCATCGCGGGGAAATCGGCGCGGACCTCGCCGGCGATGATCCCGAAGTCCTTGGCGCGGTGGAAGGTCTCGAGCACCTCGGCCGAGCGCAAGAGGGCCTTGGTCGGGATGCAGCCCCAGTTGAGGCAGATCCCGCCGAGGTTCTCGCGCTCGACGCAGGCGGTGCGCAGCCCGAGCTGCGCGCAGCGGATCGCCGCGACGTAGCCCCCGGGCCCGGAGCCGATCACCACGACATCGTAGACGGAAGGGGCATCAGCCATACATGCCTCGCACCTCGGCCGCGGCTCACAGCGCGAGCGACTCGGGTTTCTCGATCAGCTCGGCGAGCACGGTGAGCCAGCGCGCGCCGAGCGCGCCATCGATCACGCGGTGATCGCAGGACATGGTCACCGTCATCCGCTTGCCGGCGACGACCGTGCCCTTGTCGACCACCGCGGCGTCGCGGACGGCGCCGACCGCGAGGATGCCGCCCTCGGGCGGGTTGATGATCGCGGTGAAGCGCTCGATGCCGAACATCCCCAGGTTGGACACGCTGAACGTCGAGCCGGTGATCTCGTGGGCCTTGAGGCTGCGGCTGCGCGCGCGCTCGGCGAGGTCCTTGATCTCGGCGGCGATAGCGCCGATGCCCTTCATGTCCGCATCGCGGACGACCGGCGTGACCAGCCCCTCGGGGATCGCGACGGCGACCCCGACGTGGACGCGGTGGAACCGGCGGAGCGCATCGCCCTGCCACGACGCGTTGCACTCGGGCATCCGGCGCAGCGCGAGCGCGACCGCCTTGATCACCAGATCGTTGACCGAGATCTTGGTCGCGCCCGGCCTGTCGCCGATCAGGTCGTTGAGCCGCTGGCGGTAGGCGAGCAGCGCGGCCGCGTCGAGGTCGCGCATCAGGTAGAAGTGGGGGACGTCGCGCTTGGCCTCGGTGAGCCGCGCCGCGATCCGCTTGCGCATGTTCGACGGCGCCACGTCGTCCCAGTCCCCGTCGGAGTCCTGGACCGCGCGGGCCCGCATGGTCGGCACGAGGGCCTGCGAGCTCGCCGCGGCGGCCTTGTCATCGCCGGTGGCGGCGTACTCGCCGGTCTCGGCCGCCTCGGGTGGGGCGTCGGGTCCGGCCTCGGCTGGCTCGGCGTGGCCGTTGTGCTTGCCCTCGGCCGCGGCGCGCACGTCGCGCTCGATGATCCGGCCGCCGGGGCCGCTGCCGGTGATCTGCCGCAGGTCGATGCCGAGCTCGATCGCGAGGGTCTTGGCGAGCGGCGAGGCGAGCAGGCGGCCATCGCCGCGTGCCGGGGCGGGCTGGGCCGGCGGCTTGCCGCTCGCAGCGGCCGGGCGAGCGGGCGGTTTCGCCGCGGCCGCCGGCTTGACGGCCGCCTTGCCGCCCCGATCCTGCTCGGGCCGGGTCGCCTCGCGCGGCTCGCGCCGGGCCGCCGGTGCATTGGCCGAGTCCTCCGGGCCCTTGGTACCGCTGGCCGCGGGTGCAGCGGCCGCACCGTCGCGCCTGGCGGCGGCAGCGGTGTCCCTGGCGGCGCCGCCGGTGTCCTGGGCCTGCTTTGCCGCCGGCTTGGCCGGTGCGGCCGTCCCACCGCTGGCGTTGGCCTGCTCGATCAGCGCGGTGATGTCCTCGCCGGCCTTGCCGATGATCGCGACCGGGGCGCCGAGCTTGACGGTGTCGCCCTCCTTGACCAGGAACTTCAACAGGACACCCTCGTCCTCGATGTTGAAGTCCATGTTGGCCTTGTCGGTCTCGACCTCGGCGACCAGGTCTCCGGGCGAGACCTTGTCGCCCTCCTTCTTGGTCCAGCGGACGAGGACGCCTTCCTCCATCGTCGGAGACAGCTTCGGCAAACCGATGATCTGGGCCATGGCTCGATCACTCCAGGTAGAGCGCGCGCTTGACCGCGGCGACGACCCGCGCCGTCGACGGGACCACCAGCTGCTCGAGGTGCGTCGCGTAGGGCATGGGCACATCCAGCGCCGTGACCCGCTCGATCGGCGCGTCGAGCTCGTCGAACGCGCGCAGGTCTTCTTGACCGAGGCGACCAGGCCGTCGACGTCGAGCGGCCGCAGCGTGCGCGGATCGACGACCTCGCAGTCGATGCCGTCCTCGGCGAGCTGCTTGGCCGCCTCGAGGCAGGTCCACACCATCTTCGACCACGCGATCAGCGTGATGTCGCCGCCGGCGCGCTTGACGTCGGCCTCGCCGATCGGCAGCAGGAGCTCGCCGTCGGGGACCTCCCAGGTCGTGTTGTAGAGCGTCTCGCCCTCGATGAACACCACCGGGTTGTCGTCGCGGATCGCGGTCTTGAGCAGGCCCTTGGCGTCGATCGCCGTCGACGGCATCACGACCTTGAGGCCGGGGACGTGGGCGTAGAAGCTCTCGAGCGCCTGGCTGTGCTGCGAGCCGACCTGCACGGCGGGCCCGCCCGGGCCGCGGAACACGATCGGTACGTAGAACTGCCCGCCGCTCATCTGGTAGATCTTCGCCGCGTTGTTGACGATCTGATCGATCGCCACCAGCGAGAAGTTGAAGGTCATGAACTCGATGATCGGCCGGAGCCCCACCATCGCGGCGCCGACCCCGATCCCGGCGAACCCCATCTCGGCGATCGGCGCGTCGATCACGCGGCGCTCGCTGAACCGCTGGAGCAGGCCCTGGGTCACCTTGTACGCGCCGTTGTAGTGGCCGACCTCCTCGCCCATGATGAACACGTCGGGATCGCGCTCCATCTCCTCGCGCATCGCCTGGTTGAGCGCCTCGCGGTAGCTGATGACCGCCATGTTCACTCCTTGACCACGTACGGGAAGTACTCGTCGGCCGGCGGCGAGTCCTCGGCGAACTTGACCGCGTCTTCGATCTCGGCCCGGACGTCGGCCTCGAGCTCCTCGAGCTTGGCGTCCTGCATCCCGAGATCGACCAGCCGCTGGCGACAGCGGTTGAGCGGATCGCGCCGCCGCCACTCCTCGACCTCCTCCTTGGTGCGGTACAGGCCGGGATCGCTCATCGAGTGGCCGCGGAACCGGTAGGTCACGACCTCGACCAGCGTCGGCTCGCTGGTGGTCCGTGCGCGCTCGATCGCCTCGCCGATCCGGCGCTTGACCTTGATGACGTCGTCGCCGTCGAACCGATCGCGCGCCATGCCGTGGGCCAGCGCGCGCAGCGACACGTCCTCGACCGCGAGCGAGCGATACAGCGGCGTGCCCATCGAGTACTGGTTGTTCTCGCAGATCAGCACGACCGGCAGCTTCCACAGCGCGGCGAGCGCCACGCCCTCGGCGAACCCGCCGATCGTCGACGCGCCCTCGCCGAAGAAGCACAGCGTGACCCGGCCGTCGTTGCGGTACTTCGACGCGAACGCCGCGCCGGCCGCGATCGGCACGTGACCGCCGACGATGCCGTAGCCACCCAGGAAGTTCTTCTTCTTGTCGAACAGGTGCATCGAGCCGCCCAGGCCCTTCACCAGCCCGGTCTTCTTGCCGTACAGCTCGGCGAGGATCGCGCGCGCCGAGACGCCCTTGGCGTAGGCGTGGCCGTGCTCGCGGTAGGTCGCGACCACGTAGTCGTCCGGCTGCGCGGCGGCGGTCGCACCGACGCACACCGCCTCCTGGCCGATGATCAGGTGGAGGAAGCCGCCGATCTTGCCGCCCTGCGAGTACGCCTTGGCCGCCGCCTCCTCCATCCGCCGGATCGCCAGCATCTGGCGGTACAGCCGCGCGAGCTCCTCGACCGTCGTCTCCTGGAGGTCGGCCGGGTCATCGGGTTCGACGCGGGCGGACTGGGGGGTCGTCATGGACGCGGTCACCACGCCGCGACCATACCCAATGCGGTTGACCCTTGCGAGTCACTGCAGATCGAACGTCGCTTGCGCCGTCGCCGCGTCGATCGGCGCCGCGCTGCCGGTGCCACCTTCCACGCCGAGCTCGACCTGCCGGTAGCGCTTCGGAAGCGTGGTGATGGTGAGCTGGCCTTCGAGGCAGGACACCGGCGCGAACTTGAGCGTGTCACCGTAATCGGTGCCGTCGAACCGCACGAACAGATCGGGATGCGGCGCGCACGACGCGAGGCTGGCCGCCGCGCCGTCGATCGTCCACTTGACCAGGACGGAGCGGACGTTCGAGCGCGCGGTGCACTCGCCGCCCTGCGCGCACACGTCCTCGCCGCACTGCGAGTCGTTGACGCACTCGCCGCTGCCGCTCGAGGTCAGCGAACAGCCCGCCAGGCAGGCCATCAGCGCGAGAGCGGCATGCCGCATGTCTGTTGTGTAGCAAAACCGAAGGGTTCCTGCACGAAGATCGCACCGGCTTGCGACGTGAGGGCCGCAACCGCCCGGGATCGCGACGACAGTAGATCGCATAGATAAGGGCCTCGATAAGGCGGCCGGCGGGAGTGGGGCCTGCCGGCTAGGCCGCACGGGGCGGGGGCGCGGCCTGGACGCGGCGGCGCACGAACGCCGCGAAGCACGCGGTCTGGCCACCGCCGATCGCCGCGATCGCCAGCCACATCGCCACGTGATGGTCGCCGATCGCATCGATCAGCACGCCACCGAGCAGCGGCGCCGCGGCGATCCCGACCATCTGCGCGAAGCCGACCACGCCGAACACGCGGCCGCGGCGCGCCGGATCGGCGACCTCGGCGATCGCCGCCTGCTGCGCCGGATCGAACACCACCTCGGCGCAGGTCAGGACCACGATCGCGAGCGCGCCGCCGGCGAAGCCCGCCGCCAGCCCGACCAGCGCGAAGCCGAGGGTGTCGACGAACGACGACCACGGCAGCATCGTGCGGATGCCGAACCGCCGGATCAGGCCGAGCGCGGGGACCTGGAGGATCAGCACGCCGATGCCGTTGCAGGTGTAGAGCAGGCCGACGTCGGCCTTGGTCAGGTGCAGCTTCTCGGTCATGTAGATCGAGAACGTCGAGAACATCTGGGTCTCGAGCAGCGCGCACAGGAACGTGCCGAGCAGCATCATCTGCATCGCGCGGTCGGCGAGCGCCTCGTCGAGCGCGGTCAGCAGCTCGCTCGAGCCGCGGCTCGGCGGCGCCGCGGGCCGGGTGGCGCGCGCCGGGTCCTCGACGCCGAGCGCGACGAACCCGGCGGCGACGAGGCCGGCCGCCGCGAAGTAGAACACCGCGCCGTACGGGATCACCAGCGTCAGCACCCCGCCGAGCGCCGGGCCGACCGCCCAGCCGACGTTGGTGCCCATGCGCTGGATGCCGAACGCGGCGACCCGCTGATCGTCGCGGGCCACGTCGGCCACCAGGGCGTACGCCACCGGCCCGAAGCAGCCGCGCAACGTCGAGGTCACCACCATGTTGGCGCCGAGCGTCCACAGCGGCGCGTCGAGCAGGACCTGCGTGCCGAGCAGCGCGATGAACCCCGCGCGCACGAACAGCGCTGCCGTGATCAGCGGCCGGCGGCCGATCCGGTCCGACAGGTTGCCCGCCCATGCGTTGGACATCGACTGCCCCAGGTTGGCCACCAGCGCGATCACGCCGTAGCTCCACGCCGGATAGCCCCGGGTCTCGACGACGTAGATCCCCAGGAACGACATCACCAGCGACAGCCCCATCGTGTTGACCGCGCGGGCGAACGCCATCCGCCAGATCCGCGGGTCGAGCCGGGACTTGGTCATCGCGTCGCGCGCGCCGGGTCCCGTCGGCTCATCGCCGCTTTCCTAGCACACCGAGGCGCGCTACAAAGCGCGCGATGATGCGGCTCGAGCGCAGCTATCGCTTCGAGGCGGCGCACTTCCTGCCCCGGGTGCCGCCCGGCCACAAGTGCGCGCGCATGCACGGCCACAGCTACCAGATCGACATCGCGATCGAGGGCGACGTCGACGGCGAGCGCGGCTGGGTCATGGACTTCGCCGACATCGACGAGCTGGTCGCGCCGCTGGTGCGCCAGCTCGATCACCAGGTGCTCAACGAGATCGAGGGCCTGAGCAACCCGACCAGCGAGCACCTGGCGCGCTGGTGGTGGCAGCGGCTCATCCCGCGGCTGCCCGGGCTGTGCGAGGTCGGCGTGTCCGAGACCCCGACCTCGCGCTGTATCTACCGCGGCCGCTGAGGCCTGTACCGGTCGCGCGGCCGGCGCCCGGCCGGTAACGTCACCGCGTGGCCAACCTCCGCGTCGTGACCTTGAACCTCTGGGGCGTCCAGCCGCCGCTCGAGGCGCGGCTTGCGCTGGCGGCGCGCCAGCTCCGCGCCCTCGCGCCCGACGTCGTCTGCCTGCAGGAGGTCCATCCGCTCCCCGACCGCCCCGGCCGCACCACCGCGAACGTCCTCGCCGACGCGCTCGGCATGACCGCGCACTACGAGGTCGCCGTCGCCTGGGAAGACGCGCCGGGCATGCCCGCGGGCCAGGAGGGCCTCGCCGTGATCGCACACCGCATCCGCGACACCCAGGTGCTGTCGCTGCCCGAAGCGCGGCGCACCGAGGCGCGGATCCTGCTCTCGGCCGCGGTCGACACCGCCGGCGGGCCGATCTGGGTCCACACCACGCACCTGCACTACCGGCTCGACGACGGCGTCGCGCGCGAGGAGCAGGTGCTCGCGATCGACGAGGCGATCCGCGGGTTCGGCCGGGACAGGGACAGCCCGCCCCAGATCCTGTGCGGCGACTTCAACGCCACCGCCGACAGCGACGAGATCCGCTTCCTGCGCGGGCTGACCACGCTCGGCGGCCGCCGGACCCACTTCCAGGACGCCTGGCTGCGGCTGCACCGCGAGCCCGGCCCCGGCGACGGCCCCGACGCCGGCATCACGTGGTCGAGCGAGAACCGCTTCACCCGGCCGCTGCGCTCGCTCGATCTCGACCGCCGCATCGACTACGTCTTCGTCACCACGCGCAAGAAGGACGGCCGCGGCACCGTCCGCGGCTGCCGCGTCGTGCTGACCGAGCGCGAAGGCCTCGGCGAGGTCGAGATCTGCGCGAGCGATCACTACGGCGTGTGCGCCGACATCCAGGTGGTCGCAGCACCGTAGTGGATTCGACGCGCAGCGCACATCGATCCGT
>VBLP01000524.1:0-8396 GCA_005887925.1 Deltaproteobacteria bacterium
GGCGACTACAAGTCCCACTACATCCTGTTCATCCTCGGCGCGTCGACGTGGTTCTGACGGTTCCCGGCGGATCCCGACCGACCGCGGCTCACCCGTGGCGCGCGCCACGATTCGCGGCTTCTCTCGGGAGCGCGCTATGTCATAACTCAGGGGATGAGCAGAGCACTGGTCAAGTCGACCGGCGGCAAGAACAACGTTGCCGGTATCATCCCCGCGGCGTGCAGCGCGCTGATCCCCGGCCTCGGCCAGCTGGTCAACGGCGACACCGACAAGGCGATCGGCGTGTTCGTGGTCGCGGCGGTCGCGGCGTCGAGCTTCATCGGCGCGATCCCGCTGGTCGGCTCGGTCGCCGGCCTGGTGTGGGGCGCGACGTGGCTCTACGGCGTCGCCGACGGCTTCCTCGAGGGCCGCAAGCGGCACTGAGGCGCGGCCGGCAAGCTGCGGCACGCGGGACGCAGTGTTTCAGTCAGCACTGACCGTTTCTGCGAAAATACGCTAAGGTCGGCCCAATGTCGTCCGATGTCTCCGACCCGTTCGATCAGTTCCGGGGCACCGCCAGCTACATCGTATCCGACGAGCTCCGCCACGCGGTGAACGTCGCCGTCGCGCTCGCCCGGCCGCTCCTGGTGCGCGGCGAGCCCGGCACCGGCAAGACGCTGCTGGCCGAGAACCTCGCCAGCGCGCTGCACTTGCCGCTGACCCGCTGGCACGTCAAGTCGACCACCAAGGCGCGCGACGGCCTCTACGTCTACGACACCGTCGCCCGGCTCCACGACAGCCGGTTCGGCGACGCCGGCGACGTCCGCGACATCGCCCGCTACATCAAGCTCGGTCCGCTCGGCGAGGCCCTGTCGGCGCCGTCGCGCGTCGTGCTCCTGATCGACGAGATCGACAAGGCCGACCTCGAGTTCCCCAACGACCTGCTCCACGAGCTCGACGTCATGCGGTTCCGCATCGACGAGACCGGCCGCGAGATCGCCGCCGCCGAGCGGCCGATCGTCGTGATCACCTCCAACAACGAGAAGGAGCTGCCCGACGCATTCCTCCGGCGCTGCGTGTTCCACTACATCCAGTTCCCCAACCGCGAGCTGATGGCCGAGATCGTGCGGGTCCACCACCCCGACATCACCGATCGCGTGCTCGACAACGCGCTCGAGGTGTTCTTCGGCCTGCGCGCCACCCCGCGGCTGCGCAAGAAGCCGTCGACCTCCGAGCTGATCGACTGGATCTGCGCGCTCAAGAAGGCCGGCGTCGACCTGTCGCGGGTCTCGGGCGGCATCCCGTTCCTGGGCACGCTGCTGAAGACCGAACAGGACGTGGAACAGGTGAGCAAGCGAGCGAAGGCATGATGGGCAAGCGAGCGGAGGCGTAGCCGTGCTGATCGACTTCCTGTTCGAGCTGCGCGCCCGCAAGCTGCCGGTCTCGACCCACGAGTGGATGGCGCTGATGGAGGCCATGGCGCTCGGCCTGCACGAGAGCTCGCTCGACGGCTTCTACCAGCTGTGCCGCACGCTGTGCGTCAAGGACATCGCGCTCTACGACGCCTACGACGAGGCCTTCCTCGCCTACTTCAAGGACGTCCACGTCGACGCGCTCCGGCTCACCGAGCAGCTGATGGAGTGGCTGGCCGACCCGCGCGCCCTCGGGGCGTTGACCGAGGAGCAGCGCAAGGCGCTCCAGGCGCTCGATCTCGAGAAGCTGCGCGAGCTGTTCGAGCAGCGCCTCAAGGAGCAGAAGGGCCGCCACGACGGCGGCAACCGCTGGATCGGGACCGGCGGCACGTCGCCGTTCGGCACCGGCGGCAAGAACCCCAACGCGATGCGGGCCGGCGGCGGCGGCGGCCGCAGCGCCATGCAGGTCGCCGACGAGCGCCGGTTCCGCGAGTACCGCCGCGACGTCGTGCTCGACGTCCGCCAGATCGATGTCGCGCTGCGCGGCCTGCGGCGGCTCGGCCGCGAGGGTGCCCTCGACGAGCTCGATCTCGACGAGACCATCGACAAGACCTGCAAGAACGCCGGCGAGATCGAGGTCGTGTTCCGCCCGCCCCGCCGCAACCGGGTCAAGGTGCTGCTGCTCATGGACGTCGGCGGCTCGATGGATCCGCACGCCGAGCTGATGAGCCGGCTGTTCACCGCCGCCTCGCGCACCGGCCGGTTCGCCAAGTTCCGCAGCTACTACTTCCACAACTGCATCTACAACGCCGTCTACGAGGACGCTCAGTTCCGCAAGGGCGTCCCGGTCGCCGACCTGCTCGCCCACAGCGACCGCGACGAGAAGCTCGTCCTGGTCGGCGACGCGCTGATGCACCCCGCCGAGCTGCTCGACCCCGGCGGCGCCAGCTTCATGTACACGCAGAACCGCGCCTCCGGCCACGAGTGGCTGCGCCGGCTCGCCGCCCACTTCCGCAGCGCGGCCTGGCTCAACCCCGAGCCCGAGCGGTTCTGGTCGGGCACCACGATCGAGGTGATCGCCAGCGTGTTCGCGATGTGGCCGCTCACGCTCGACGGCCTCAGCCACGCCGTGCGCTACCTCGTGCGCGGCGGCGAGCGCCCCCGCGTCGGCGACCCCGCTCGCTGGATGAAGGCGATGCTCAGCTGACCGCCCGGCTCGTCCGGCTGTTCACCGGACGAGCCAGCGCACCCCGCGGTGGTCCGTCCGATCGGGCTCGCCGCAGATCACGGCTCGGCCCGATCGGGTTCGGTCGCAGATCACGGCTCGATCGCGGATCAGGTCTTGGTCGGCGCCGGCTGCTTGCTGGGCGCCGCGTGGTGGCCGGCGATCGCGATGTCGGTGGCCCGGACGCTGGTCGGGTCGTGCTTGAACACCAGCGGGAGGTCGGTGCACACGCAGAACGCGTCGTAGTACATGTTCAGCCGGATCGACTCGCCGACGCGCAGCCGGGTGGCCTCCCACTGCAGGATGCCGATGCCGTCGTGCAGCGCGGAGTCGGTGATCGGGGAGCTGTTCGCGCGCGTCTTGAACTGGTCGAAGCCCATCATACCGATGAACGTCTGGTCGAGCGGGACGTCGCTCGGCATCGCCACCATGTTGACGATGTGCGCGTGCTTGCCGGGCGCCTTGATCTCGCTCGGCTGGTTCCACGCGTGCACCGAGTCGCGGTCCTTGGAGAAATGGTTCTGGAAAATGGCCCAGCCGTTCGGACCGCCGGTGTCGACGTCGATGTCGCAGTAGCGCTTCACCAGCACCTCGGTCAGGTCCCCCCGCTTGGATATGTTGGTGATGTCCATGCGAACGGTCACGCGCGTCGCGTCGGCGGCGAACGTGAGCATGTTGCGGATCTCGAGCATCCCGTCGTTGGTGCGGCTCAGCGTCTCCTTGACGAGCTCGTTCGCGTCGTTGCGCAGGACGCTGTGGCTCACCGGTGTGATGTTGACGAGATCGCCAGGCGCGCCGGCGTACACGTCGTGCGCGACGAGGTCCGCCGCGCCGACCTTGTAGAAGATCGCGTAGCCCTCCTCCGGGTCGCCGACCGCGAAGTGCTCGTACGCCTCACCGCCTGCCTCGAGCGACCGGAATCCGATCTGACCGGCATCGTTCATCACGCTCCCGTTGTGCCCGAAGCCCACCTTCATCCGCCCGCCACCTACTGAGGTATCCGCTCCCATGATTCATCTCCCCTGTTGATTCCCTGTCCGCGCCAATCTGCGAGGATTCTATCGTCCACTGTGATTCACGATCGACCGCCGTCAAGTGGTTTCTTGTCGGCCGCACGATCTTGATTCGCGCGCCCACGCGGCAAGAAATGCCTCCTCGCCCGCCGAGCTGCTCGATCTCGGCGGCCCTCGAGCGTGTTCGCGCGGCAAGAGATTGTCCCTGCTCCTGCCGTTCTCCACAGTCCTGGCCCTCGACACCAGCTCCTTCGGCCAGATTTGATCTCAATCCTATCCACCAACAACAGATTGACTACTTGCTTTCTGCGATCTCTGAGGTCCTGCTTGTATCGTCGACCGGGGAGTAGCTCGGATATCGTGCCGCGGGGTCGCCGAGACATCGGCGTCATCGCCTTCGGGAAGGCGTTCAGCGTCGGCGCGAGCTGCGTATTCCGAGCGGGCGGTGCACGCCGAGCTTGCGCGACGTGGTGCTCGCGCGGGTCGACGCCGGGACGGCGGATCGCTTCGAGGCGGGTGCCGTTCGCGTGGTCGAGGTCCGCGTCGCGGTGCCGGTGCGCGGCGCGGGGAACTCGGTGATGCTCGGTGCGACGAGCGAGTCGATCGTACAGCGGGTCGCGGTCCCGAGACGGAACAGATCGATCGGCGCGGGGTCGCAGTGCACGATCTGGCAGTCGACGTCGACCCAGGCGCAGCCGGAGTCGCACACGCCGTCGCCGTTCCAGTGGCACGGGTCGGACGGATCGCCGCAGCACTGCGCGTCGGTGGTCGGCGGCTGCGGATCGCAATCGGGATCGTGGCCCCACGCGCAGCCGCTCTGGCAGGTGCCGTCGCCGCTCTGATGGCAGGCGTCGTCGGCGGACTCGCAGCAGGTCTCGGCGTCGCCGCCACCGGGATCCTGGTTGCAGTCGCTCGGGCACGTGGTGTCCTCGCCGTCATCGCATACGCCGTCGCCGCAGCCTTGCCACTTGCAGGTCGAGGCGCAGACCGGCCCGTCGGAACCGGAACCGCTGCCGCTGCCGGAACCGCTGCCGGAACCGGAACCGGAACCGCTGCCGCTGCCGGAACCGGAGCCGGAGCCGCTGCCCGAGCCGGAGCCGCTGCCCGAGCCGCTACCGCCGCCGCCGATCACGACGAACGCCGCCGTGACGGTGGTGTGCTCGGGCTCGCTGTCCCCGTTGCCGATCACGACGGGGCCTGGGTCGCATTCCTCCTCGGCCTGCACGATGCCGTCGCCGCAGCGCGGGCCGCCGACCTTGCAGTCGGCGGTGCACTGCGAGTCGTAGCTGCCGTTGGCGTCGCCGGCGTCGCACTCCTCGCCGTCATCGACGAAGCCATCGCCGCAGTGGTCCTCGGTGTCCTCGCTGGTGCAGGTCGAGGAGCAGCCGTCGTGATCGTCGGTGTTGCCGTCGTCGCACTCCTCGCCGTCGTCGATGTGGCCGTCGCCGCAGGTGCCGGGGCCGCACGCGATGTCGGGGCACAGGTCGCGGACCTTGGCGACACAGTCATCGGTCCACCACTCGTCGCAGCACTCGGGGCTGTCCTCGCACACGGTGCTCTGGCACTCGTCGCCGGCGTCGCCCTCGCTGATCGTGCAGGTGTCGGAGGGCCCGGTGTCGCACAGCGAGCGCTCGCAGCCCGGATCGGGATCTGTATTTCCGTCGGTGCAGCACTCGGTACATCCGGTGTCGGACTGGGTGATCGGCGGTGCCGGCGGCGGCGGGACGTCGCGACACGACGCGGCCGCGCCGAGCAGCGCGGCCAGGGCGGCGAGCTTCAGGCAGTCGTGGAGCGTCCGCATCAGAAACCTCCCGCGGGATAGAGCTTGGGCAGGGTGGCCGGGAACAGACCGAGGGATGAGACGCAGGTCACCACGTCGTCGTACTTGTCGTTGGCGCAGCCGACGAGATAGGCGTGGGTCGCGTCGTGATACCGGAACGAGTACGGCCAGCCGTCACACCCGGGCGTGGCGACATCGAGCCAGAACGAGGTGCGCCCGGGGAACGACAGCGGCACGCGATGCCAGGCGACGAGGCCCATCGACCTCGACTCGTCGAGGCTGGGCAGATGGCCGCCTTCGATGCAGGCCGCGTTCTTGCGCTTGGACACGTTGGGCGCGTTCTGCAGCCAGTAGTTGAGCTGCGCCGGCCGGGCCGTGTCGTTGTAGGACTGGAGCGCGGTCCTGGCGGCGACGAAGGTCGGCTGTCCGGTCGCCGCCTCGATGGGCTTGCTGATGTCGGGCAGGCACCTCTTGAGATCGCCGCTGCGGCCCCAGCGCCAGCAGTCGAGGATCCGGCGCGCGTAGTCGCTCGCGGCGCCGGTGCCCGAGCGCGAATCGAGCGCGGTGACGAACGGCTCGACGCGATCGAGCAGGCCTTGGCCGTCGTCGCGCAGCTTCTGGGCCGGGGTGTATGGCTTGCCCGACCATTTCATGATCTGGTACACGGCCTGATCGGCCGCGGGGCGCGTCCAGAACGCCTTGACCTCGTCGCGGCCGTTGACGAGGCCGGCGGCGAGCCCGCCGTAGGCCTGCATCATCTTGTCGTGTGCGTCCTGGATGTCCGACATCCGGCTGCGCGCCTGGATGACCTCGTTGGCCGGGACGTTGCTGAGCAGCAGCGGGTAGTAGCCGGCGATCACGCCGAGGGGGAACACCGAGAGCGGGTGGCGATCGTCTCCGGTCTGGATCGCCTGCATGTCGTCGCCGACCGACTGCTGCATCGCATCGAAGAACCCGACGATGCGCTGCAGGTCGAGGCCGCCCTGGCCATTCTGCTCGAGCGCGAGCTTGCCCTCGCCGGCGCCGTCCTGGCCGTTGACCTTGAAGCCCCTGGCGAACACCTGCACGCTCCACTGCACGCTGCTCAGCGCCTGGTTGAGCTCGGTCTGGAACGAGGTCTGGACGCCGCCGCCGATCTTGCCGACATGCGAGTGGAACGCGCCGCCGAGCTTGGCCTCGAGGCCGGTCAGCTTGCTCGAGTCGGCCGAGGTGAACTCGTAGAGCGCGAACAGATAAGCGCCCTCGATCTGCTCCTTGATGTAGATGTGGCCGCACCGGCCGATGAACTGGATCAGGCGATCGTCGAACTCCGCGTCGCTGCCCGCCTTGGACCGCCGCAGCAGATCGGGGTCCACCTTCGACGAGTCGATCTGCGTCGTCTCGTTGTGCGCGACCTTGAACCAGCGGTGCGCGACCAGCATCATGCGCACGGCCTTGCGCGAGAAGTTGGTCTTGTTGGCGAGCTTCATGCTGGCGTTGACGTCGAGGTTGCCGGCGTAGAGCGCCATCTCGACGTTGGCGTCGAGCGTGAACGTCTGGTTGCTGGCGATCTCGGACGCGGTACTGACGAACTGCACCGACAGCGCGCTCTCGTCGCTGTGCACCATCGGCGCGTTGTCCTCGTCGTTGCAGCGCTTGAGGCAGCTGTCGTGGACCACGTCGTAGACCTCGTTGAAGCCCTTGAACTTGCCGACCCCCGGCGCATCGGTGATGAAGGTCTCGATGTTGGGAGCGACCACGTCCTGGGTCTTGTGATTCACTCCCTCGCTGGCGCAGCCAGGCATCGCGAGTAGCGCGGTGGCCAGCGTGATGCCAGCGCGTCCCGCCGACGGCAGTCGTGGATGGGTCGTCATGATCTCTCCATGGAAGTCGCGTGACGGCCCTGCAAGGCCGCGGCCGATGCGCGAGCCGCGCCCAGGACTTCGGATCGGCGCTCTACGCTCGACAGGACGCTGGAGGCACGCACCTCCGCCGCCATCTGCTGCCCGCAGCTGCGGGCATGAGCCTGCAGCTCACCACGCGGCGAGCCGCAGGATCCGCGGCGCGCTGCCGGCATCGGGCTTGCTGAGGTCGGCCCGCGGAGGTCCATCGATGAACGCGTGCCGTTCGCTCGCCGCGCTGGCGCTCGCCGCCGGGTGTCAGCTCGCACCGGAGCCGTCGGCCGAGCCGCGCCGTGCCGCCGCGCCGGTGGTGCTCGAGGCCACACCGCCCGCCACCGCGATCGGCGTCGCCGCCGCGACCACGACCCCGCGGCGCGGCGATCCGATCGACGATCAATGTCTGGTCGACTTCCTCGACACCGGCAGCGGGCTGGCGGTGTTCATCCGCTGCAAGCCGGCCGGAGGCTCGGTGCTCCGCATCCTGTACGACGGCGGCACGGTCGACTCCGAGCTCAACAAGCAGGGCCGGCTGATGTACCTGCTCGAGAACGGCCTCGGCTTCATGCGCGGCTCGACGATCGATCACGTGTTCCAGAGCCACCCGCACTACGATCATCACTCCGATCTGATCCGCGACAACGGCATCCTGGAGAACTACACGGTCAAGCACGTGTGGGATCCGGCGGCGCTGCACACCACCGTCGCGTACGGCTGCTTCATCAAGGACGTGATCGACGGGGCGAACAGCGCCGACCTGATCTATCACCCGGCGCGGCGCTGCCCGAACTTCGACAAGCTCGAGTGCGACGGCAAGAAGATGCCGCGGTGGAAGACCAAGGCCAGGAGCGTGCAGCCGTTCGACGCGCCGTCGCGCGGCACGCCGATGGTCGCGCCGTACGCCGTTCCGCTCGGCGCGGCGGGGATCTCGGCGACGATCCTCCACGCCGATCCCGACGTCGCCTCGCGCGACGCCAACGACGCCTCGATCGTGGTCAAGCTCGACCTGTTCGGCGTGGCGGTGCTGCTGACCGGCGACGAGGAGGCCGGCCGGCACGCCGCCGCGGACACGCCGCCCAAGGCCGGCTTGGTCGAGGAGTTCCTGCTCGA
>VBLP01000524.1:8410-19792 GCA_005887925.1 Deltaproteobacteria bacterium
CGTCCAACGCATTCCAGAACGCGACGATCATCACCAGGGCCGGCCGCAAGGACACCTACGCGGTGATCTCGGCCGGACCCAAGGTGTTCTCGCCGACCTACAACACGACGCTGCCGACGCCGCGCATCGTCGAGTCGTGGAAGCGCAAGCTCGGCCGCGGCCGCGTGGTGTCGACCAAGCTCAACGACATCGTCGCCCCCAAGTGCGCCTTCAACCCCGACAAGATCGCGCCGGCCCCGGCGACCGACGCCAGCTCGGCGGGCTGCAACAACATCCAGTTCGTGATCTCGGCGCGGGCGCGGGGCCGGAAGATCACGACCGCGAACTACTGGCCGATCGGAGGACGCATCCCATGACGCGCGCGAAGCGATCCCGTCTCGCCGGCTTCGGCGGCCTCGCGGCCTGCGCGCTGGCCGCCTGCGTGGCCGCGTGTCAAGCGCCGGCCTCTCCGGAACCGCCGCGCGCGCTGAGCGGCATCGGCATCGGTAGCGGCGCCGGCAGCGCGGGCTGCACCGACTGCACGTGCAAGGAGGACTGCGACGAGGAGACGGCGTGGCAGTGCCCGAGCGGTGCGTGCAACGCCGCCGGCACGTGCGCCTGCGATCCGGCCACCGCGTCGACCGACTGCCCGGACACCGGCTGCTGCGAGGCGGTGATCGACGTCGACGGCCAGCCCATGGTCGACGGTGGCGGCGCCCCGGTCTACCAGTGCGCGTCGCCGGGCTGCACCAGCGACGGCGACTGCGACAGCGGCGAGGTCTGCCTCGCGGGCGCGACCTGCGGCCAGACCGCGTGCGGCTGCCCCGACGGTTATGGCCCGGATCCGGAACAGCCGTGCTGCCTCGCGGTCGACACGATGGGCGTGTGCTGCACCAGCGGCGAGGTCGACGACGCCGGTAACTGCGCGTGCTCCGATCCGCTGATGACCGATGACGGCCACGGCTGCCAGTGCCCCGACGGCATGGTCACCGACGACGATGGCGCGTGCGTGTGCGCCGATCCCAGCGCGGCGTTCGACCCCGACCTCGGCACCTGCCTGTGCGTCGACGGCTATCACGTCGACACCGATCCGTACTCGGGCGTGGCGACGTGCGCACCGGACGGCGAGGAGCCGGACCCGTGTCCGGATCCCCACGCCGAGATCGATCCCGACACCGGTGAGTGCGCGTGCCAGCCGGGGTTCGTGCTCGGCGACACGCTGGAGATGACCACCGCGCAGTGCGTGCCGGTGACCTGCGGCGACGGCGTGTGCGGCCCGGGTGAAACGTGCGAGCTGTGCTCGTACGACTGCGGATCGTGCGGCGAGGGTGGCCCCGACGCGGGTGTGCCCGACGCGCCGCACGAGGCGGGCCGCGATGCGCCGCCGCCGGATGCCGGCGTGCCCGACGCCGAGGTGACACCGTTCGATGCCGGCGTGCCGCACCTCGATGCGTTCTGCCACACCGGGTCGGGCACGGCGGGAGCCGTCCGCTGTACGGACGGTTCGTGATCGAACTACGATTTTTCAAAAATGAGAATAGGTCGGATGAGACGCGCCGGCACGACGGTGCGCGGGCCCGCGTACCATGTCGGACGAATGCGGCACATTACCCTCTCTGGACTGTAATTTTTCGAGAGTGCCGAAAATCGCGACCATCGTGAGGCGGCCACACGCTCGCGCGTGACAAGCGCAGCGGCGGCGGATGTCGCGCGCGCGCGGCCTCGCGGTATTGTGGTGCCACGGCGAACGACATCGAAGTACCCAGGGAGTTCGATGATTACGTGATCGGGCGCGAGCTCGGGCGAGGCGCGACGGGGACCGTCTACCTCGCCGAGGATGCGATGCTCGCTCGGCCGGTCGCGATCAAGTTCATCGCCAGGCTCGATCCGGGTGCGCGGCAGCGGTTCCTGCTCGAGGCGCGCGCGATCGCGCAGATCCATCACCCCAACGTCGTCGGGATCTACCGGATCGGTAAGGTCGAGAGTCGGCCGTACCTGGTGACCGAGCTGGTCCGCGGCACGTCGCTCGCCAAGCTCGACAAGCCGGTGCCGCACCAGGTGGCCCTCGGCATCGCGATCGGCGTCGCCCGCGGGCTCGCGGCGGCGCACCGCCGCAACGTGGTGCACTGCGACCTCAAGCCGAGCAACGTGATGATCGATCCCGATGGCACCGCCAAGATCATCGACTTCGGGCTGGCGCGGGTCGCCGCGGACGGCGCGGGCTCGGCCGGCGTCCCGGTCGGCACGCCCGACTACATGGCGCCGGAGGTGTGGCGCGGCGAGCCACCGAGCCGGCGCGCGGATGTCTACTCCCTCGGCGCCGTGCTGTTCGAGCTGCTCACGGGCGCGCCGCCGTTCGGCGATGTCGCGCCGGCCGAGCTCCGCCAGCGGGTGACGACGGGGGAGATGCCGGTGCTGCGCGATCGCGCACCGGAGGTCGATCCGGCGCTCGCCGAGGTGGTGGCGCGCTGCCTGCACCGCGACCGCGAGGCGCGGTTTGCCGATGGCGACGAGGTCCGCGAGGCGCTCGAGCGACTGCACGCGCCGCGCGATCATGCGATCCGGCCGGGCGAGAACCCGTATCGCGGGCTGTTGCCGTTCGAGGCCAGCCATCGCGGCGTGTTCTTCGGCCGGCGCTCCGAGGTCGATACCGTGGTCGCGCGGCTGTGCACCGAGTCGATCGTGCTGGTGACCGGCGATTCCGGCGTCGGCAAGTCATCGCTGTGCCGCGCCGGCGTGCTGCCGGCCGTGCTCGACGGCGCGCTCGACGGCGGAGCGTGGCAGGTGCTCACGCTCGTGCCGGGCCGCCAGCCGCTCGGCGCGCTGGCCTCGGCGATCGGTGATCCGGAGCTGGTCTCGCGGCTGCGGGAGACGCCGGCGCTGCTGCCGCGCGAGCTGCGCCGCCATGCGGGCGATCGCGGGCTGATCGTGTTCATCGATCAGCTCGAGGAGATCCTGACGGTCAGCGAGCTCGGCGAGGTCACCGCGCTCGATGCCGGGCTCGCGGAGCTCGCCGAGGGCGTCCGCGGGCTGCGCGTGCTCGCGACCGCGCGCGCCGACTTCCTCGCCGGGCTCTCGGTGCTGCCCGGCCTGGGCCGCGACCTGTCGCGCCTCCTGTACTTCCTGCGCCCGCTGCCGCCGGAGCGGCTGCGCGACGTGATCGTCGGACCGGCGGCCGCGGTCGGAACGCGGTTCGAGTCCGACGCGATCGTCGACGATCTGATCGCGGCGACCGCACAGGCCGGCAGCGGCGGGCTGCCGCTGTTGTCGTTCGCGCTCGCCGATCTGTGGGAGGCGCGCGACCGCGAGCGCGAGGTGATCGCGCGCGGGGCGGTCACCACGATCGGAGGCGTCGCCGGCGTGCTGTCGCGCCATGCCGACGCGGTGCTCGGCGGGATGGTCACCGCCGACCGTAGCCGCGCGCGCAGCATCCTGCTGCGCCTGGTGACGTCGAAGGGCACGCGGGTTCGGCGCTCCGAGCACGAGCTGGCGCTCGACGGCTCCACGCCGGCGGCGCTCGATGCGCTGGTCAAGGGGCGGCTCGTGGTGGTGCACGACGGCGAGTCCGAGCCGGAGTACGAGATCGCGCACGAGTGCCTGATCACGGGCTGGACCACGCTGCAGGGCTGGCTCGACGCCGACACGTCCGACCGTGAGAAGCGCGAGCGCCTCGCCGCCGCGGTCGCCGAGTGGGTGCGGCTCGGCCGGCGCGGCGATGCGACGTGGCAGGGCACGCGGCTCGACGAGGCGGCCGCGCTCGATCCCGCCAGCCTGAGCGCGGAGGAGGGCGCATTCGTCGCCGCATCGCGGCGGATGGCCCGGCGCCGGATCTGGCAGCGCGGGCTCGCGGCGTTCGGCGCGGTGGTGCTCGCGGTGCTTGCGTACTCGACCCCGCGCTACCTCGCGCAGCGCGACCTCGCGGCCGCGGTCGCCGACAAGCTGGCGCACGCGCGCAGCGCGCGCGATGCCGCCCACGACGCCGATCGCAAGCGCGCCGATCTCGCGGCGCAGGCGTTCAGGCAGTTCGACGACGTGAGGTGGGACGCCGCCGAGGCGTTGTGGAAGGACATGATCATCCAGCGCGACGCCGCCGATCGCGCCTACCGCGACGCGAGCGGATACGTCGAGAGCGCATTCGCGAGCGATCCGACGCGCGCCGACGTCCGCGATCTGATCGGCGACATCCTGCTCGATCGCGCGACCCTGGCCGAGGGCGCCCACGATCGGCGGCTGCGCGACGAGTTGATCGAGCGCCTGACGTACTACGACGCCGACGGCAGCCGGCACGCGCGATGGACTGCACCCGGGCGCGTCGAGGTGCGTGCACCGCCCGGCGCCGCGATCACGCTCGACCCCGACCGTCCGCTCGGAACCGGAAGCGCCCAGCGCGGGCTATCACCGGGGAGCTATCGCCTGTCGATCGCGATGCCGGGGCGAGTGCCGGTTCACGCGCCGATCCTCGTCGAGCGCGGCCGCGAGCTGACGGTCGAGATCGCGCTGCCGCCGCGGATCGAGGATGTCCCGGACGGCTTCGTCTACATCCCGGCCGGCGAGTTCCTGTACGGCAACCCCGATGACGCGAACCGGCTCGGTTTCTTCCAGACCACGCCGCTGCGCAGGCGCCGGACGGAGGCCTTCCTGATCGCCCGCACCGAGGTCACGTTCGACGCCTGGTTGGCGTACCTCGACACGTTGTCTCGCCGCGAGCAGACCGGGCGACTTCCGGCCGTGAGCAAGCTGGAGGGCAGTCTCACCGTCACGCGCGATGCCGGTGGCCGCTGGCAGCTCGAGCTCTCGCCCCAGGGGCAACGCTACACGGCGGCGTGGGGACAGCCCATCGTCTACGCCGGCCGCACGCACCACGCCGTGCAGGACTGGCGGCGTTTTCCAGTGCTCGGCATATCTGGCGCCGACGCCCGCGCCTACGCCGCGTGGCTCGATGGCAGCGGCCGCGTGCCCGGCGCCCGGCTGTGCAGCGAGGTCGAATGGGAGCGCGCCGCACGCGGCGCCGATGATCGTCCGTACCCCAGCGGCTGGACGCTTGGACCCGATGACGCCAACATCGACGTCACCCACACGCGCGAGCTCATGGGACCGGACGAGGTCGGCTCGCATCCCAGGTCTCGGAGCCCGTTCGAGATCGACGATATGTGCGGCAACGCGTTCGAGTGGACGCTCTCGGAGCAGGATGGATATGTCCTGCGGGGCGGGAGCTTTCGCCACGATCTCAAGACGGATGAGCTGTCCAACCGAAACCAGACGGCGGCTACGAACCGCGACATCGCAGTCGGACTCCGGCTGTGCGCAACCCCACCGCTACCTCGCTAGATCCCCGCCGCTCTCCGTCGAGAGCTCTACATCGGGGGACATTGTGCCGAAAACCGGGGCATGTCGCGAACACACATCCTGATTGCTTCACTGTGGTCTCTCGGCGGTTGCGTAGTGAACGAAGACAATCTCGCGGGTACCGAGCAAGCGGTGGTCTCCCCGAACGGGACCAGTCCGAACGGGACCAGTCCGAACGGGACCAGTCCGAACGGGACCAGCCCGAACGGGACCAGCCCGAACGGGACCAGCCCGAACGGGACCAGCCCGAACGGCATCGCGGTGAACGGGATCGAGCTGTACGGCGCTCGCGCGGACGGCGTGTCGATCTCCATCGCGGATACGGGCGCGCCGCTGTCCGGCGCCGATCTCGTCGGCTCGACCTGGACCGGCGTGCTGTCCAACGGCAACACGGTCGCGTTGCGGGTCGATGATGCCCGGCAGGGGACCGGGACGAACGCAGACGTGTGGTCGTACCGGTTTTCGATCTCGGCGGACGGCCTCTGGCGTCCGCTGTGCCTCGAGCATGCCGGCAACGAGGGCTTTGCCGACACCGTCCGCGGCACCTGGAACCTCGAGCGCGGCGTGCCGGGCGGCGGCTCGTATCACCCGGATGCACCGCAGTTCACGGTGGCCTGCCGGGGATACGCGATCGCCAAGTGCGTCGAGCTGGGTTACAAGCCGTGGACCGGCCATGCCCGCGAGCTCGCGGCCTGCGTGAGGGCGATGCGCGCGGATTATTGCGGCGACGGCACGCCGTACACGGTCGACGGGACGCTGATCGATATCTACGACCAGGCCGGCGTGCAGATCGACGACCAGGACTGGGTGCCGGAGGCAGCGTGGACGCCGGAGGGCGCCAGCTGCGTATCGAAGAAGACGGCGACGCGGTTCTGGCAGGTCGCTCACCAGACACCGTCGGGTTATCCTCACGCGCTCAAGCCAGAAAACTCCTGTGGCACTGAATTCAGCGACGGCGTCGCGATCATCACCGAACTGCCGCCGCTGTAGCACCCGCGCGCGGGGTATCTTCCACTGTGGATGGCAACGCTCGTCGAGGTCGGGACCGAGCAACTCTACCAGCTCCAGGAGCGCACCTCGATCGGCCGCGATCGGCGATGCGACATCTGCGTCGACGATCCGATGGTGTCGACCAGCCACGCCGAGATCGTGCGCGACGTCACCGGCGCGTACCGGCTGCGCGATCTCGGTAGCCGCCGCGGCGCCTTCGTCGGAGAGCGCCAGGTCGACGAGATCGTCCTGCACGACGGCGACGAGCTGTTGATCGGTCCGGCTCGCATGCGGTTCCAGCTCCGGTCGGTGAGCCCGATCGCGTCGTCGCCCGAGGTCCGGATCGACGCGACCGGCGCGGCGAGCGGGATCGACGAGCTGACCCGGCTGCGCGCGATCGCCGAGCTCAGCCGCGCGATCGGCGTCGAGCACGACCTGCGCAAGGTGCTGGGCCGCGTGCTCGATGCGTGCTTCCAGCTGCTCGCGGCCGATCGCGGCGCGATCTGCGTGTTCCAGCCGCGGTCGAAGACGCCGCAGATCACGATCGCCAGGGAGCGCAGCGGCGAGGACTCGCACTTCGTGCTGTCGACCACCGTGGTCAGCGTGGTGATGGAGACCCTCGAGCCCCGGCTCAGCGCGGAGATCGATGCCGACGCGGCGCTGCAGCGCTCGGCGAGCTTGTCGGTCCACAGCGTCCGATCGCTGATGGCCGCCCCGTTACTCTATCGTGCGGACGACGTAGAGCTCCTGGGTTTGATCCAGCTCGATTCGCGCGCGGACGTCGAGGTGTTCCTGCCGCGCGACCTCGAGCTGCTGTCGGTGATCGCCGGCCAGGCCGCGCTCGCGGTCAAGAACGCGATGCTGGTGCGTCAGGTCCGCACCGCGGTCGAGGACGACTGGCGCCACCTCGCGCGCGTCGTGCGCGATCTACCGACCGGCGTGATCGTGCTCGACCGCGACGGCCGCTGCCGGATCGCCAACGACTGGGTGCTGTCGCGCGGCTCGCTGCTCGGCGCGATCGAGCCGGGCGCGATCGTCGCCACGGTCGCCGGCATCCCGCGCGAGCGGTTGTGCGCCGCCGAGCAGCGGCTGGCGGTGGCGGTCGCGCCGCGCGCGTTCGAGATCGCGACCCAGACGTCGAGCGACGACGGCGAGACCGTGATCGTGATCGCGGACAACACCGACGAGCTCGAGCAGCTGACCCAGGCCGCGCATCGCGATCGGCTCTCGCTGGTCGGCCAGCTCGCCGGTGGCATCGCGCACGACTTCAACAACCTCCTGTCGGTGATGCTGACCTACGCGCACATGCTCGAGGACGCGGTCACCGATCCGACGATGCGGAGCGACGTCCAGACGATCATCCGCGCCGCGACCAGCGCGAGCCAGCTCAGCCGCCAGCTGCTCATGTTCAGCCGCCGCGAGATCGTCATCCCGAGGGTGATCGATCCCGCGGCCGTCGTGCGCGACCTCGAGCGGATGCTGCGGCGCACGCTCGGCGAGCGCATCGCGCTGACCTGCGAGATCGCCGCCGCCGTACCCCACGTCCTGATCGACCGCGCCCAGCTCGAGCAGATCGCCGTCAACCTGGTGGTCAACGCGCGCGACGCGATCGTCGATCAAGGGCGGGTCCAGCTCCGGCTGTCGGACGCGCAGCTCGGTGCCCGCGCCGTCGGACAGCTCGCCGCCGGCGGCTACGCCGTGCTCGAGGTCGAGGACACCGGCTCGGGGATGACGCCCGAGGTGCTGGCCCACATCTTCGAGCCGTACTTCACGACCAAGGCGCTGCAGCACGGCACCGGCCTCGGGCTCGCGACCGTGCAGGCGATCGTCAGCCAGGCGCACGGCGAGATCGCCGTCACCAGCGAGCCCGGCCGCGGCACCACGTTCCGGATCTACCTGCCCGAGACCGATCGCCCGCTCGACGCCGATCCGATCGCCGCCACCGCCACCGCCGCGGCGTACGGCGGCGGCACCGTGCTGGTGGTCGACGACGACGAGGACGTCCGCCGCATGGTCGAGCGCGTGCTGCGCCGCGCCGACTACACCGTGCTGACCGCGACATCCGGTCCGGAGGCGCTGACGCGGGCGCGCGGCCACGCGGGCGACATCGATCTACTGCTCACCGACATCGTGATGCCCGGCATGACCGGACAGGAGCTGGTGCGCGAGCTCGCGGCGGAGCGGCCCGGGCTTCAGGTGGTATTCATGTCGGGCTTCCACCAGGGCGCGCCGATCGACAGCCGGCAGTTCGTCGCCAAGCCGTTCGACCGGGCGACCCTGCTCGCCAAGGTCGCCGACGTCCTCGCCGGCGGCTACCGGTAGCGCGCGACCGACGCGCGACCGGCGCTGGCGTCACGGCTTCTTGTTGAACTCGGGCTCGGGTTCGGCCGAGCCGGCGCCTGGCCCGGGCGTCGGTGGCGGTGGCGTCGGCGCCGAGCCTTCGCCGCCGGTGCCCTGCCCGGAGCCGCCCGCGGGAGCCGCGTCGGAGCCCGCGCCGCTGCCGGCGTCCGAGCCCTGGCCGGAGGGCCTGCTCACCGTCGGGGGGCGGCTGGGCGGCGGCGCCGGCGACATCCTCTCGTCGAGCTTGAACACCATCCGGGTGTCTTCTTCGCTGAACCTGGCGAGATCGATCGTGCGATCGACGGCGCGGAAGCCGGGCCTCCGGAGCACCACGCGCACCCGCTTGGTGCCCTGCGCGGGATTGAGCGTGACCTCGAACGGCGTGGTGTGACCGGTCGCGCCGCCATCGATCGAGATCGTGGCGCCCGGCGGGTCCGTGGTGATCATCAGCGCGCGCGGCTTGGCGACCAGCGTCGTGGTCTGCCTGGCATCGCCGCCCTTGACGTCGACCTCGGACACCGCATAGCCGCGCGCGCTGATCCGCGCCTTGTACGGCTTGCCCTTCTCGAGCTTGGCGGTGAACGGCGCCGGTCCCTTCTGATCGGTGCCGGAGATCTCGACCGTGGCGCCGTCGACGCTCGACGCGATCACGGTGTCGGCGAGCTCGGCCGTGGGGGCGTTGCTGCCGGCGGGCGCGGGGGCACTGGAGCCAGCGGAGCCGATCGGTGCAGCGGCGCTGCCGGGAGCCGGTGCGGTGGTGCGCGCCGGACCGGGGTTGGGCGTGGCGACGGCCGAGCCCGGCGCCTCGGATCCGGGGCCGGCCGTGTGGGGCTCGGTCTGCGGGCGCAGCACGAAGAACCAGACCGCGGCGCCGCCCGCGGCGACGACCACGAAGATCAGGATCAACAGCGGCGCGATGCTGCGCGATCGCAGCGGCGGCATCCGCGCCGGCTCGGTCTGCTCGGCGGCGACAGCGCGCATGCCGGACGGCACCGGCGGCAGCTCGGTGAACGCCGGGACCGGCGGCGGCGGCGTCGGCGACGGGATCCGCATGCGGGCGGGCTCGACCCCGAGCTGGGTCTTGCCGTGCGTCGGCAGCGGCGGCGGCATCGACTCGATCCGCGGCGACGGCGAGGTGTCGAGCAGCCGCGGCTGCGGCCGTGCCAGCTCGGGCGGGTTCGGCAGATCGGGGACGTCGACGATCTCGGCCGGCGGCAGCACGGTCGGCCGGTGCTCGGCGCGCTCGATCCTGCCGGGGAGGGTGCCCGCCCCGGAGTCGGAGTCCGCGCTCGGCCTTCGACGCTCGGGCTTCGGCTCGGGCCCCGTGGCGTCGCCGCGGCCGTTGCCCCGGCGCTGCGTGATCTCGTCCGGCGTGGGAGCGTTGCCGGCGGTCTGCGCGATCAGCTCGTCGAGCGCACGGACCTTGGTCGCCTCCTCGAACGCCTCGTCGGGAAACTCGTCGGCGTCGGAGTGGAACGGCATCGGCTTGGGCAGCGGCGTGTGCGAGTCGTTGTGGAGCGAGTCGTCGATCCGGCGGCGGCCGTTGTCCTTGCCGAGCAGCGCTTCCTGCATCGGCGCCGGCGCCACGCGGGTCGGCGTGTCGGTGAACAGCGGCGGCTTGGCGGTCTCGCTGGCCGGGCGCTGCGGCGCCTGCTTGGCCTTCTCGGACAGGATGCGCTCGAGGATCCCCTGGCTGCCGTCGGCGAGCCGGTCGAAGCGAACGCCCATGCCGGGCGCGATCGCCGGGCGGCTCGGATCGTTCTCACGCGTCCACACCACGGTGCCTTCGCCGGCGATCAGCGGTGAGGCGTCGCGCAGCTGGAACTCGAACTTCATCTGGGTGCCGACCGCGAGGGGCTCCTTCGTCCGGATGAAGATGCCGCCCGAGCTGACATCGACGGCGTAGCGCTCGATGAATTGCTCCAGCGTCTCGCTCTTGAACTTGATCTTGAGCGTGACCGGAGTTCGTTTCCCTTGTCGGGTATTTGGATCGACCAAGCAAAATCTCCGCACTCGTCGAGCGCGCTTCCGGCGCCTTATCGCGCCTGCGCAAGCCGCCGATTTGGCTCGATTCTAGGCGGGGTACGTGCGCAATGCAACGCGACCATGGTTTTGTGTATTGTCCGCAACGATGCCGCCGCAGTTCCGGTCGATCCGCCGCGTCCTGGTCGCCAACCGAGGAGAGATCGCCGTGCGCGTGATGCGCACCTGCAAGGAGCGGGGGATCGAGACGGTCGCGGTGTTCAGTGACGTGGATCGCCGTGCACTGCACGTCCAGATCGCCGATCGCGCGGTGGGGATCGGACCGGCCCCTGCTGCGCAGAGCTACCTCTCGATCGACAAGATCCTCGCGGCGTGCCGGGCGACCGGCGCGGACGCGGTCCACCCCGGGTACGGATTTCTCTCGGAGAACGAAGACTTCGCGGAGGCGTGCGCGGCGGCCGGTGTGGTGTTCATCGGCCCGTCTCCGGACGCGATGCGCCGGATGGGAAGCAAGACCGAGGCGCGCAAGACGGTGTCGGCGGCAGGCACACCCGTGGTGCCCGGCGACAATGGACCGACCGGTGACGGCTTCCCCACCGCCGAGCAGGCGGTGGTCGCGGCCCGCAGGATCGGCTTCCCGGTGCTCATCAAGGCGGCGGCGGGCGGCGGTGGCAAGGGCATGCGGCTGGTGGCGAGCGAGGTCGAGTTCGCCGCTGCGTTCGATGGCGCGCGGCGTGAAGCCAG
>VBLP01000526.1:0-354 GCA_005887925.1 Deltaproteobacteria bacterium
GCGGCCGATGATCGTGCGCTGGATCTCGCTCGTGCCCTCGTAGATCCGCAGCGGGCGGATCGCGCGATACAGCTGCTCGACCACCGCGCCCGCCATCACGCCGCGGCCGCCCAGCAGCTGGACCGCCCGATCGATCACGCGCTGCGCCGCCTCCGTCGCGCCGAGCTTGCCGATCGACACCTCGGTCGTGCGCTTCTCGCCCGTCGTGTCCTTCAGGTACGCCGCGCGCAGCACCAGCAGCCGCGCCGCGTCGAGGTCGACGATCATGTCGGCGAGGTGCGCCTGGACCAGCGGCTGCTCCGACAAGAGCTTGCCGAACTGGCTGCGCCGCGACACGAAGCCGAGCGCCTCGTC